>JBALWS010000002.1:0-112983 GCA_036960405.1 Halopseudomonas sp.
TCCGCATGCTCGAGGAATACGCCCAGCATGATCCCGATGCCTACAGTTTCTCCGGCGGCCTGTGTAAAGCCAACCAGGGAATCATGGAGTTCGTGGAGATGTTCAAAGCGCCGATCAAGGTGCTCCACCCTCTGCTAACCGCCACCCAAGAAGGCAACTACAACAGCACCGAAGGGATGGGATCGATTCCGTTTGAAGGGGTCATTCTGGCTCACTCCAATGAATCCGAGTGGCAAACCTTTAAGAACAGTAAAACCAACGAAGCCTTTATCGACCGGGTCTACATCGTCAAAGTGCCCTACTGTACCCGCGTCTCGGAGGAGATCCATATCTACGAGAAACTGTTGGAAAACAGTTCACTGAACAAGTCGCCTTGCGCACCCGACACGCTCAAGATGTTGGCTCAATTTACCGTGTTATCAAGGATCATCGATCCCGAAAACTCCAACGTGTTCTCCAAGATGCGGGTATACGATGGCGAAAACCTGAAGGATACCGACCCCAAAGCCAAGTCGATTCAGGAGTACCACGACAACGCCGGCGTTAACGAAGGCATGGACGGTCTTTCAACCCGTTTTGCGTTCAAGATCCTGTCCAAAGTATTCAACTTTGATCCGTCCGAGGTCGCGGCCAACCCAGTGCACCTGCTCTACGTACTGGAAAAAGAGGTCGAGCAGCAGCAGTTCCCGCAAGAGGTTCAAGAACGCTATATCGGCTATATCAAAGAGTTCCTGGCGCCGAAATATATCGAATCGCTGGGTAAAGAGATCCAGACCGCGTATCTGGAGTCCTACTCTGAGTACGGCCAGAACATCTTTGACCGCTACGTCACCTACGCCGACTTCTGGATTCAGGATCAGGAATATCGCGACCCCGAGACCGGCGATATTCTCAACCGCGAGGCGATCAACGAGGAGCTGGAGAAGATCGAAAAACCAGCAGGTATCAGCAACCCCAAAGATTTCCGCCACGAAATCGTCAATTTCGTATTGCGAGCTCGTGCCAGTAATAAAGGCAAGAACCCCAGCTGGCTCAGCTACGAGAAGATGCGTGCGGTCATCGAGAAGAAGATGTTCAGCAATACCGAAGACCTGCTGCCGGTGATCTCATTCAACGCCAAGGCGTCTTCGGATGATCAAAATAAACACGCCGAATTCGTCAAGCGATTGATCGCACGCGGCTACACCGAGAAGCAGGTCCGTCTGTTATCGGAGTGGTATATCCGGGTACGTAAATCGCAGTAAGCCGTTTGGGGACTTGTTCGCGGGTTCCTTAGGTAAGGAGTTGTATGAGCTATATCATCGACCGCCGCCTCAACGGCAAAAACAAGAGTTCGGTGAACCGACAACGGTTCCTGCGCCGCTACCGCAAACATATCCGTAAAGCGGTAACCGATTCGGTCAAGCAGCGCTCGATCACCGATCTCGACAGCGGTTCGGAGATCACCATCCCCAAGGGGGATATTTCCGAACCGGTGTTTCACCACGGCAATGGTGGCATCAACACCCGCGTGTTTCCGGGGAACAAAGATTTCATCCCCGGTGACCAGATTCAGCGCCCTCAAGGTGGCGGTAGCGGTGGATCGGGCAGCGGTGCTAGCGATTCGGGCGAAGGCGAGGACGAATTTACCTTTCAGATCAGCCGTGACGAGTTTCTCGAATACCTGTTCGAAGACCTAGAACTGCCCCACATGGTCAAGAAACAGCTACACGACAGCGGTGATTACAAACTTACCCAAGCGGGCTTCACCAGCCAAGGCAACCCCGAACGACTTAATATAGTTCGCTCGCTACGCAGCGCTCATGCGCGCCGTATTGCACTCTCTGGCAGCAGCCGACGGTTGATTCGCGAGCTGACCACCGAGCAACAACTGCTGATCGAAGAGCCCGAATCCGATAGTCGCAACCAGCGCCTAGCCGAGATCGAGCAGGAGCTGATCAGCCTTCGCGGCAAGGTTAGCAAGCTGCCGTTTCTCGACACCTTCGACCTTAAATACAACAACCTGATCCGCACCCCGGTTCCCAGCTCCAAAGCGGTGATGTTTTGCGTGATGGATGTCTCTGGCTCGATGACGCAGTCGGTCAAGGACGTCGCCAAACGCTTCTTTTTGCTGCTGTATCTGTTTCTCAAGCGCGCCTATAAACAGATCGATGTGGTCTTTATCCGCCACCATACCCAGGCCAAAGAGGTCGACGAGGAGGAGTTCTTTTACTCGCGCGAAACCGGCGGCACCATCGTCTCCAGCGCCATCGCCATGACCGCAGATGTGATCGCCGAGCGCTATCCGCCATCGCAGTGGAACATCTACGTCGCCCAAGCCTCTGACGGTGATAACTGGGACGGTGATTCCGATACCTGTCGCGAGCTGTTGCTAGACAAAGTGATGCCGCTGGTGCAGTACTTTGCTTACGTGGAGATCACTACCGGCGACCACCAAAACCTGTGGTTCGAATACGAAAAAGTACGTACTGTTCATCCTGAATTTTTTGCCATGGAAAAGATCGAAAATGCCGCCGATATCTATCCGGTATTTCGAGAACTGTTTGCCCGTCGTGAGGAACACTCTTAATGTCCCACCGCTATTTTTATCTAGCAGGCCTAGCGGCCGTCGTATTTCTGTCTGGCTGTGCGATGCCTTCGTCACCCCCCAGTTATGAAATCACGCTGCCGTACGGTGCCACCGCCTGCCCCGAGCCAAGACCTACTGAGGGTGAAATGGTGATGTGCACAATGAACTACTTACCCGTCTGCGCAATCCATAGCGACGCTAGCCGCAGTACCCAATCCAACGATTGCAGCGCCTGCGCCGATCCGAAAATCGCAGGTTATACCGATGGAGCCTGCCCCTAAGCGATACACTTTGTAGGCTAGCCGTCTTAATTTGCGAGGCCGATATGAAGAAAAAACAACCGATATCGACCGGTTCCGAATGGACCTTTGAACTCCTGGAGCAGTACGATCACGAGATCGCCAAATCGGCAGCCACGTTTGGCCTCGATACCTACCCTAACCAGATAGAGGTGATCTCTTCCGAGCAGATGATGGACGCCTACGCCTCGGTAGGGATGCCGCTCAACTACAACCACTGGTCGTTCGGCAAACAGTTTGTCTCCACCCAACAAAACTACCAACGCGGCCATATGGGGCTGGCCTACGAGATCGTCATCAACTCGTCACCTTCCATCGCCTATCTGATGGAAGAGAACACCGTTACCATGCAGGCACTGGTGATCGCTCACGCCTGCTACGGTCACAACTCGTTCTTCAAAGGCAACTACCTGTTCCGCACCTGGACCAACGCCACCGCGATCATCGATTACCTGCTGTTTGCCAAGCGTTATATCGCCCAATGCGAAGAGCGCCACGGTATCGAAGAGGTGGAAAAACTGCTCGACTCCTGCCACGCGCTGATGAACTACGGTGTCAACCGCTATAAGCGCCCCAGCCCAATCTCGGCTGATGAAGAGAAAAAGCGCCAAGAGACCCGCGCCAACATCCTGCAACAACAGGTTAACGAACTCTGGAACACTATTCCAAAACAGGGCGACGGCGACGATGAGCATCAAAAGCGGCAGCGTTTTCCCAAAGACCCCGAAGAGAACATCCTCTACTTCTTAGAAAAAAACGCGCCGCTACTCGAGTCCTGGCAGCGCGAAATCATTCGCATCGTCCGTAAAGTTGCCCAATATTTCTACCCGCAAAAACAGACCCAGGTGATGAACGAAGGCTGGGCCTGTTTCTGGCATTACACCCTGCTGCACGATCTCTACGATCAAGGACTGGTCACCGATGGCTTTATGATGGAGTTTCTTCACTCGCACTCCAGTGTGGTTTACCAGCCCCCTTTCGACAGTCCCTACTTCAGCGGCATCAACCCTTACACCCTTGGCTACAACATGATGCAGGATATCCGCCGTATCTGTGAGCACCCCACCGACGAGGACCGCGAATGGTTCCCCGAGATCGCCGGTTCAGACTGGAAGCTGACCCTCGACGATGCGATGCGTAACTACAAGGATGAAAGCTTCATCCAGCAGTTCCTATCGCCCAAACTGATGCGCGATCTACACCTGTTCAGCATCATCGATGACGAACACAATAAGAACTTGGTGGTCTCCGCGATCCACAACCAAAACGGTTATCGCGACATCCGCCGTAATTTGGCCGAGCTATACAATCTCGGTTCGCGCGAACCCAATATCCAGGTATGGGACGTTAACGTACGCGGTGACCGGGCACTGACCCTGCGCCACTTCCAGCATAACGAGCGGCCACTCGGCGACACCACCGAAGAGATGCTCAAGCACGTGCATCGACTCTGGGGGTTTGATGTCCACCTCGATTCGATCCGCGAAGATAAAGTGATTAAAACCGAACACTGCCCACCGCAGCAGAGCGAATCTGACGCGGCTTAACAGCGCGACGGAAACACTCCACAAGCCGCCAAGCTAGGCGTATCATCGCCGCAACTTCCGCTGCTTAACGCTGGCTAATACGTCGTCACAATGACCGCTGCTCTGACACTTTCTCAACACTTTACCGAACTGGACCGGTTGCTGACCGAGTTGCGCCCGTACTGGCAACTGCGTAGTTTCGCGCACAGAGCACTACCCTGGCCGGACACCGCGTTGCAGTCCTGGTTGGTCAAGCTATCTAGCCACCAGCGACAGCAATTATTAGACGATGATGCACTGCGTGCCGAAGCCCTCAGCGACTTTATCCCCCAAGCCTTTCAACTGCGGCTATTGAGCCAAATCGATAAGGCCAATGCATCACCAAGTACCGCGCCACCCAATCGTTTCAGCGACCATATTCCTGGCCGTAAATGGTCACAGATCAGGGCCTTCGACCAAGCACTGAACGACAGCGGGTTACCCTTTGTCGAATGGTGCGCCGGCAAGGGCCACCTCGGCCGGTTGCTGGCCTTTCAGCATCAACGTCCAGTACTCAGCCTGGAACTCCAACCCGCACTTTGCGAACACGGCCAACAGCTCGCCGACAAACACCAGCTGCCCTGCCGCCATCAGGCGATCGATGTGATGACTCAGGCCGCCGCCGAGCGGCTACATCCACCGCAGCACGCGGTCGCCCTGCACGCCTGCGGCAAACTTCACATGCAACTATTACAAGCCGGCACTGACCGCGGCGTCGGCAGTTTCAGTCTGTCGCCGTGTTGCTATCACTTGATCGATCAAGCGCACTACCCAGCGATGAGCCAAGCGGGCTTAGCCAGCGAACTACACCTAAGTCGCGACGACCTCAAACTGGCGGTACAAGAAACCGTCACCGCCGGCAACCGTGAACGCCGCCTACGTCAACAGCAGCTGAGCTGGAGGCTGGGCTTCGACCTGCTGCAGCGCCAGCTGCGCGGCATCGATCGCTACCTCAACTGCCCAACGATCCCCCAGTCACGTTTGAAAGGAAGCTTTGCTGATTTCTGCCGTTGGATGGCCGAACGCAAACAACTCAATATACCCACCAACATTGACTTGACTGAGTTTGAGCGACAAGGACTAGAGCGGATAGCTCAGGTCGAACAGATCGAACTGGTACGGCTGCTATTTCGCCGACCGCTGGAGATATGGCTGGTACTGGATCGGGCGTTATTTCTGCAGCAACAAGGCTATCGGGTACAACTGCAGCAGTTCTGCGATCGTCAACTGACGCCGCGAAACCTACTGATCCAGGCACACAAGATAGCGCCCTCCGCTTAATCCAAGACCGTTGAAGTCTTCGGGCTCGACAATAGCCGGCTAGCTAGCCGTGCAGTGCCATAGCCCAACACTACCCCTGCGCTATTCGCCGCCAAGTCGAGCCATTCACCGTAGCGATTGACATAGGGCTGAATCAACTCAATCGCCCCGCTCCAACCAATAAAACACAAACCCAACATCAGCCAATGCTTCGGTTGGCGTAGCGCGGTCGGAAACATCAACGCCGCATAACCGATCAGGTGATGAGTCTTGTCGCTACCGGGAAAAGCAGGGAGCTGGTCGAAGGGCCAGAGCGACAGCGTAGTGATCGCCGTCAACTGAAACAGCGTAAGGGCTAGCCAGTGGCTTTTGATGAGGGATAGAAGTTTGATCATTAGGTTACAATGTTTACAGGACAGTAGTGGTAGTTATCTGAATATTTTAGTGGCAGAAGCCTACTGCATTCAACTCAAACACAATCCCACCGTGTTACCCTCCCCTCCAATGAATCTACTCCTCGTCAAACCCACCGATTATATCGCCGATAACCGCGTCCGCATCGACGGACGCAGACTTCAACATGTGCTCAAAGTGCATCGCGCCAGCGTCGGTGAATCGCTCAAAGTCGGTTTACTCGATGGATTGATAGGACAAGGCACGCTGACCCAGCTCGACGCCGATGCGATGGAACTGGAGCTGCTACTCGATCAGCAACCCCCACCGCAACTTCCGCTGACCCTGCTACTGGCGCTACCTCGACCAAAAATGCTCAAACGTATCTTTCAATCATGCGCCACGCTGGGGGTAGAAAAACTGGTGCTGATTAATAGTTACCGGGTCGAGAAGAGCTATTGGCAAACACCGTTTTTAGCCAAAGATAAAATTCGCGAACACCTGATCCTCGGGCTCGAGCAAGGCATGGCGACCCAACTGCCCCAAGTAATGCTGCGCAAACGCTTTAAACCCTTTGTCGAAGATGAACTCCCCCAGCTGGTCGGTGACCAGCGTGCACTGGTGGCCCACCCCTACCACGCCGAACCCTGCCCGCGACATTCCAACCAGCCAACCGTGCTGGCTATCGGTCCCGAAGGCGGTTTTATTCCATACGAGGTCGATAAACTGGTCGATTGCGGCTTTACCCCGATCGAAATTGGTCGGCGTATTCTTCGGGTCGAAACCGCTATCACGGCGCTCTGTTCGAAGCTTTTCTAGCCCCTCTTCCCCGCCACGCAGTACCACCTGAACACCAACAAACCGACCTCAGACGAAAGTTTTTTTAATCCTGCTGTTGACAAGGGTTAATATTTAAATAAGAATCCTTCTCATTCTTATTTGCATTACGACACTCACTGACTGATTCGAAGGAATTATCAATGCGCTCTCAAATCAAACGCCTTGTCGCCCTTTCCTCCCTACCTTTTGCCGCCGCCACGATGGCTCCTGCTCAAGCCGCTGAAGAGGTCAATATCTACTCCTACCGCCAGGCATTTCTAATCAAGCCGATGCTCGATGCCTTTACCGAAGAAACCGGCATCAAGGCCAATGTGGTATTTGCCAAGAAAGGTTTGATTGAGCGCTTACAGAACGAAGGCCAAAACAGCCCCGCCGATATGGTCCTCACCGCCGACACCGGCACGCTGTTCGATGTCGTCAACCGTGACCTAACCCAAGCCGTTGACAGCAACACCCTAGATAGCAACATCCCGGCGCAATACCGCGATCCGAATGACAACTGGTTCGCCCTGACCGCTCGCTCACGCATTGTTTACGCCTCCAAGGATCGGGTTAAGCCGGGTGAATTCAACACATACGAAGATCTAGCCGACCCGAAATGGCAGGGCCGCATCTGCACCCGTAGTGGTAAGCACTCTTACAACCTGTCACTGATCGGCTCGATGATCGCCCACCACGGCGAAGCCGAAGCAGAAAAGTGGCTAGAAGGTGTTAAAGCCAACTTGGCTCGCAAGCCACAAGGCAATGACCGTGCTCAGGTTAAAGCCGTCAACGAGGGCGTTTGCGACCTAGCGATCGGCAACACCTATTACTACGGCAAAATGCTTCACAACACCAAAAACCCCGAACAAGTCGAATGGGCCAACGCCGTTAATCTCGTATTCCCTAACCAGGCAGACCGTGGCGCGCACATGAACATCACCGGTGCGGCAGTCACCAAGCATGCACCAAACCGCGACAACGCGGTGAAGTTACTGGAGTTCCTCAGCGACAGTAAAGCTCAGGAGATGTACGCCCAAGTTAACTACGAGTTCCCAATCAAGCCAGGCACTCCGCTTACCGGTTTGGTAAAAGAGCGCATGAGCGATTTCAAAGGCGATACCCTGAGCCTGGCCGAAGTGGCAGAAAATCGTACTAAAGCGGCCAAACTAGTTGATAAGGTCCAGTTCGATCACTGATAATCAGTGCATCAATCACAAGGGCAGCGCTAGCTGCCCTTATTGCGTTTACAACTCGGCCACCGAATGACCAGTTTAACTGCGGATGACGCTTCGACCATTACACCCAAACACGCTCGCCAGCATTCTCGCTGGATAATCTGGGCGCTGCTGGTCGCCATTCCCGTCTGCCTGCCGGTGGCATCGGTATTTTGGCTAGCACTCTTTCCCGCCGAAAACATCTGGACCCATCTGGCAGAAACCGTACTTCCGCATTACATCCTCACCACCTTGCTACTGATGGGTGGCGTTGGAGGGCTCTCTATTTTGATCGGCGTTGGCACCGCGTGGTTGGTGACCATGTGCAACTTCCCCGGTCGGCGCATATTTGAATGGGCATTACTGCTGCCGTTCGCGGTACCCGCTTACGTAATCGCTTACGTGTATACCGACCTGCTGGAATACGCAGGCCCGGTACAGGTCATGTTGCGCGAACTGTTCGGTTGGAGCAGCGCTCGTGATTACTGGTTTCCAGACATCCGCACTCTCGAAGGTGCCATCTTAATGCTGACTCTGGTGCTCTACCCCTACGTCTACATGCTCTCCCGAGCGGCTTTTCTCGAACAATCGGCCAACATCCAAGCAGCCAGCCGTACTCTGGGCTGTACCCCTTGGCAAAGTTTTTTTCGTGTCTCGTTGCCGATGGCCCGACCCGGCATCGCAGTCGGTCTGTCCTTGGTATCGATGGAAACCATCAACGATTTCGGCACAGTCGACTACTTTGCGGTCAAGAGCCTGAGCGCGGGGATCTACGATACCTGGCTGAATATGGGCGACCTCGGCGGCGCCGCACAGATAGCCAGCATGCTGCTGATCTTCGTGGTAATTCTGATCACGTTGGAACGGCTCGGTCGAGCCCAGCAAAAACACTTCAGCGGCTCAGACCGCTACCGCACGCTAGAAACCTACCCGCTGACTGGCTGGCGCGCCGCAGCCGCCTCGCTCGCATGCGGCATCCCTTTTGTTGCCGGGTTTGTAGTGCCGGTATTGCTGCTAGGTAATTACGCGGTGAAAAATTTCGAATCCTCTTGGACCGACCAGTTCCTGACCATCGCCGGCAACAGTTTTTTACTATCAGCTCTCGCCGCACTGCTTTGCTGTGCCATCGGCTTATTACTGGCTTACAGTAAGCGGCTGCACCCCGACAGCAAGCCACTGCAAACCGCAGTAGGCTCAGCCGGACTGGGATACGCCATGCCCGGGGCTGTATTGGCAATCGGCGTAATCATCCCCTTTGCCGCATTCGACAACGGTCTCGACAGTATGATGCGTGAGTACTTTGGCGTGTCCACCGGGCTGTTACTTAGCGGCACCGCCTTTGCCATCGTATTCGCTTATGTGGTGCGATTTCTGACTGTCGCCACCGGTACGATCGAATCGAGCCTGGCCAAAGTCACACCAACCATGGATATGGCCGCCCGCTCGCTCGGACTCAACAGCATGCAAAGTCTCCGGCGAGTACACCTGCCGCTAATCCGCGGAGGCCTGCTGACGGGGGCGCTAGTAGTGTTCGTCGATTGCATGAAAGAATTACCCGCCACCTTGATTCTACGACCGTTTAATTTCGATACGCTAGCGACTCAGGTCTATCAGTTCGCATCTGACGAGATGATTGAGCAATCAGCGCTGAGTGCGCTATTGATTGTATTAGTCGGATTAATTCCGGTGATCCTGCTTAGCCGCTCGATTACGGCATCGCGTAATCGATAAGCTAAGATTACAGCGTGCCGCTATCAGGCAGAAACTTTAAAGGTGACCAGGTTCTCTGTTTCAACCCGCAGGCCGATCTGCTCGCCAACCTGATAGTCGTGATCAGAACTAATAAAGGAGGACTCAACCAAACTGCCGGTAGGTAGCTTGAGGGTATAAAGCGTCGAGGTTCCCAAAAACTCCTTCTTCACCAACTCGCCTTGCACTGAACATTCGTGACAACCGGGCACGATCTCATGGGGGCGTAAAAAAACATCCAACGTCTCGCCTTGCTGCCAACTCCCCCGACTGTCTTTAACCAGTCCGATATCGGTCTCAACCAGGCCACCATCAACAGCACGGCCACGGACAAAGGTCCCTTCGCCGACAAAGCTGGCGACTTTCATATTAGTAGGATGGTGGTAGATCTGGAACGGTGCATCCCACTGTTGTAAATAACCGTCAGCCAACACACCCAGCTTATCGCTGACCGTAAAGGCTTCATCCTGATCATGGGTCACCATGATGGCAGAGATCCCCTCCTCCTTGAGAATATCGCGCACCTCGACCGATAGCTGCCGGCGTAGCTCGGTATCCAGATTGGAGAACGGCTCATCCATCAGCAACAACTTCGGTTTAGGGGCTAACGCCCGCGCCAAAGCGACACGCTGCTGCTGACCACCCGATAGCTCGTGCGGATAACGGCTGGCCATCCCCTTCAACTCAACCAGATCTAACAGATGATCAACGATTTTTTTGCGCTGTGCAGCCGACTGTTTCTGCAAACCAAAACAGATATTGTCACGCACATTGAGATGAGGAAAAAGGGCGTAGTCTTGAAACACCATGCCGATATTACGCTGCTCTGGCGGCACACTGCATTCAGGCGATGCCATCAACTGACCGCCTAACTTGAGCCGTCCAGAATAGATCGGGTTAAAACCTGCAATCGCGCGTAATACCGTAGTTTTACCGCAACCACTAGGCCCCAGCAAGCAGGCGATCTCCCCCTGCGCCACGTCAAAGCTTAACTGCTGCACCACAACCTGATGCTGATAACGGCATTCGATCTGCTCGACCGACAATATGGGCGACATGAACACTCCGCAAAGAAAAACAGGGGGTACAACAAGAGATCAATAAGGTCTTAATCCAGCATCAACACAGACCAATACCCATACACTGCGCACCGATAAATGCCATCATAAATGCTAATCATTCTTGTTACCATCCTTTTTAGCACTTAGAAATGGATGGCAATCAACCAAACAGACGGCCAACTTATAACAACAAACGGTGCAGGCTTGCCCAATCAAACGCAGGCCCAGGATCGGTTTTGCGGCCCGGAGCGATGTCACTATGACCAACCATTCGTCGTTTCGAAAGCGTCGGATAACGCTGTATAAGTCCTCCAATTAACGCTGCTAGTTGTTGATATTGGATTTCACTGTAAGGCACCTCGTCGGCTCCCTCGAGCTCGATACCGATAGAGAAATCGTTACACGCCTCGCGCCCTTCATAGCTGGAAACTCCGGCATGCCATGCGCGCCGATCGAAAGGAACGAACTGAGTCATCGCGCCATCGCGTTCAATCAATAGATGGGCGGAAACCTCCAACTGATGAATTTCGGCAAAATAGGGATGCGTGCTCGGATCTAGGCGGTTTAGAAAAAACTGCTGCACATGCCCGCCACCAAACTGGCCTGGTGGCAGACTGATATTATGAATCACCAGAAGCTCTGGCAAACAACCTTCGGGGCGAGCATTACTGTTGGGCGATAGGCAACGTACGGCACTATCCAGCCAATGTTCGGTAATACCAGAGTGAGCTATAGATAAATCAGATGACATCGTCGCCATTGCCTAAACAAATACAGCCGAGAAAACCTGCCAAGAAGTATACCCCCTGTCGCGCAGATAGGAATCTGCTAAAATGCCGCCACTTTAATCCATCACTGTTCATACGAGATCGAACCATGTCCGTACCGGCGCACCTTAAAGTCGACCTAGAGATCACCGTCAAGCGAGCCTTGGAAGAAGATATTGGCAGCGGAGATATCACTGCGGCGCTGATTCCAGCAGAGCAACAAGCCAAAGCGGAAGTGATCTGCCGTGATAATGCCACCATCTGTGGCCGTGACTGGGTTAACGAAGTGTTTCGCCAGGTAGATCCAAGCATCAAACTACATTGGCATATCTACGATGGCAATCGGGTCGAACCCAACCAACCCCTGTTTCATGCCGAAGGCCCGGCACGCTCACTGCTCACCGCCGAGCGCTGCGCACTGAACCTACTGCAAACGTTGTCGGGTACCGCCAGTCGTAGCCACGACTACGCCGAAATGGTCCGCACTACCGACGTCAAACTGCTCGACACCCGCAAGACCCTTCCCGGGCTACGCAATGCACAAAAATACGCGGTATCCTGCGGCGGCTGTTACAACCACCGCATCGGCCTATACGACGCTTACCTGATCAAAGAGAACCATATCGCCGCTTGCGGGGGAATCAAGAACGTAATCGATCAAGCCCGCCATAACGAGCCCGACAAGCCGGTCGAAATCGAAGTCGAAACAATGGATGAATTCCAGCAAGCACTTGATGCCGGCGCCGATATCATCATGCTGGATAACTTCTCCCTGGCCGAAATGCGCCTGGCAGTACAACAAACGGCCGGCAGGGCCAAACTGGAAGCGTCCGGCGGCATCACCAGTGAAACACTGTTGAGTTATGCCGAAACGGGAGTGGATTATATTTCGATTGGAGCACTGACTAAGGACTGCCAGTCGGTGGATCTATCGATGCGGTTTATCGATTAACACAGCTCTGTAGGAGCCGAATCCTCTCGGCGATCTTGTATTAGCCTGCTAGTAAAAGATCGCTCGGAAGACCGAGTTCCTACAACACATCACAACATCACTTACGCTGGCACTGGGCGTAACCGATCACATCCCAGTCATCGCCACCGCTCTTCTGCAGCTTCAACACATCCACCACATCCACCGATACACCCAAAGCGCCAGTGGTATCAAACTGCGTACAGATCCCACGCGCAAAGGCATCGCGATCTGCCACCTGTTCAATCAACACCCCAACCGATAACCGACTTTCGTTCCAAACATGAGACTTAACCAGCGGTTCAGCCAACACTATCGCATTCAGCTTGGCTTTTTGCTCCGGAGTTAATACCGGCTTTTGAATCTCAACCAGGTACACCACCACAGCGGTAATCGCACAGAGGAAAAAGAATATCGTGCGCTTAGTTTTCTTGGAGGGCATCTGGGTTCCTTATTTTTTATAGAGGGGTAATATCACTGACAAGACCGGCAACCGTTCAATAACGGGAATACACTGTGACTATGCTACTCAAATTAATCGGCGGTACAAGTAAGCATTGAAGAAAGGACTCTGTACAATGTTATTAGATTGTCCCACCAGCAGTGCAAACTCGGCCGAATGAAAATAGCGTATGACAATCCAAGTTAAAGTAAATACTTTGAGATTTAACGATTCCACCGCAGCAACAATTCGTCAGAACGAAAAAGGCCCCGGATTAACCGAGGCCTTTTTAGATCAAATCAATAATCAAAGGAGTCTGACCCCACTGATTTTTTGATTTTAATTATCTCAAATTAACAATAACCAAGGGCAACACATCCACCGTCCTTAACCCAATCGATCTTGCCTGTGGTACCCATAGTACCAGTCAGTGTATATGTCACAGTTTCGCCAAAAGAGGTGGCCGCATTGCTTGAAGTTGCTGTGATTACCATCTCAGAAGTACCACCAGCACCGGCCTGGATTCTCAGACTATCCAAAAAGCCAGTACCTGAATTTGGCGCAATACTGACGACCCCGTTGCCAAGGTTCCCTGTATCAGCACACTGAGCTTCGAAAGTAGTTTGAGATTCGCCTTGGCCACAGATTTCGACAGCGGTCTTGACCCCTGACGTAGCCATAACCACCTCAGAAAACTTAGCCTTTTTGGTGTAGGTCTGGTAAGCAGGCAGCGCGATAGCAGCCAGAATACCGATGATCGCTACTACGATCATCAATTCAATCAGGGTAAAACCCTTTTGTACTTGTTTCATGGTATTTCTCCTAAACGTTTAAAACTTGCCCGATCCTGGGAAAAGTGCCCAGATCTTAGCGGCCTGATTTTGTCTTCTCAAGACTTTAATAAGTCTTTATTGTTTCTTGCCCTGCTTTTTTAAGCCGTTGCCCTGTATTTGGGTACTTTCGAGTATATGTAGCGTTTTCCGTCAAGTACATAAATGCTATTGTTTAACGCACGACTCTTTGACTTAACTCAAAAACTCAAGATTTTGACTATATGGGCGTACAATCTATCCAACCGCTAACAGGCTTGGCCCGACGACTGGTCAACGACAGCATTCTCTCCTCCGACAATGCCACCCAGGCGTTGCACGCTGCCAACCAGCAGAACGTCTCCTTTATAAGCTACGCTGTTCAGGAAAAACTGGTCAGTGCTTATAAAGCCGCCACCGCCGCTGCCGACGAATTTGGTGCGCCACTGTTGGACCTGGATGAATTCGATGTCACCTCGGCCCCCCTCGATCTCGTTCCCGAAGAGCTGATCCGCAAGCACCACGCTCTGCCGCTGATCAAACGCGACAATCGTATCTATGTCGCCGTAGCCGATCCGACCAATATCGCCGGGCTCGACGAGATCAAGTTTCATACCGGCATAAAAACCGAAGCGATTGTAGTCGAAGAAGACAAACTGACTCGCTTTATCGATAAATTTCTGGAGCAAAACTCTGGCGCGACGTTTGACGGCATCGATGATGCCGATCTTGAAAACCTCGAAATTGACGATGGTAGCAATGATCCCAACAAGGATAATGATGACGTTGGTGACGGTGCAGGCGATGCGCCTATTGTTCGGTTCGTTAACAAAATCTTGCTCGACGCGATCAAGTCAGGCTCGTCGGATATTCATTTCGAACCCTACGAAAAAGCCTACCGGATTCGTTTTCGTACCGACGGCATGCTGCGTGAAGTGGCACGGCCCCCGGTCAACCTGACCCCACGCCTCGCTGCGCGACTCAAAGTCATGTCGCAGATGGACATCTCCGAACGACGCATCCCCCAAGATGGTCGCATTAAGATGAAAATATCCAAAACCAAATCGATCGACTTCCGGGTCAACACCCTGCCCACCCTGTGGGGCGAGAAAATCGTACTGCGAATTCTCGATGCCTCCAGCGCTCAGATGGGCATCGACGCTCTGGGTTATGAACCCGAGCAGAAAGAACTGTTTATGAAGGCGCTAGAGCAGCCGCAAGGGATGATTCTGGTGACCGGCCCTACCGGTAGCGGTAAAACAGTGTCGCTGTATACCGGCCTTAATATTCTCAACACTCCTGAGCGCAACATCTCTACTGCCGAAGACCCGGTCGAAATCAACTTGGAAGGGATCAACCAAGTCCATGTCAACATCAAAGTGGGCCTCACCTTTGCCACCGCGTTACGCTCATTCCTGCGACAAGATCCTGATATCGTTATGGTCGGCGAGATTCGCGACCTAGAAACCGCCGAAATTGCTATCAAGGCAGCCCAGACAGGCCACATGGTGCTCTCCACCCTGCACACCAACAGCGCCCCCGAAACTCTGACTCGATTACGTAACATGGGCGTTCCCGCATTCAACATCGCGACTTCGGCGACATTAATCATCGCCCAACGACTTGGCCGACGCTTGTGCAGCCAGTGCAAGCATCCAGTCGAGATACCCGAGCCGACCTTGCTTGAAGAGGGTTTCACCCAACAACAGATCAACGACGGAATTACCATTTATGGTCCTGTCGGCTGCAACAGCTGCGTCGGCGGCTACAAGGGCCGAGTAGGCATCTACGAAGTCATGCCAATGACCCCTGAAATTTCAGCACTGATCATGGAAGAAGGCAACTCATTGGAAATCGGCCACCTCGCTGAGAGCCAGGGGGTTAAAAACCTGCGTAAATCGGGCCTGCTTAAAGTCATCCAGGGAATGACCAGTCTGGAAGAGATCAACCGAGTCACCAAATCCTAACTAAAAAATATTTTATATTCATAGGGCAATTGTTGACACAGGCCAATCGTCAAAACCTATCTTGCTGATATACTGCAGCGATATTTGCGACAACCTGTCTACTAACGGCATCGATACAGGATCATTTCAGGATGGCGGCGAAACAAGCAAAACCCAGCACCTTTGCCTGGGAGGGCAAGGACAAAAACGGCAATAAAAGCAAAGGAAAGATCGATGCAGAATCGGTAGCCTACGCCAAAGCTCAACTGCGTAAGCAAGGCATTATCCCATCCAAAGTCGCCAAAGAACGCGCCTCGGCCTTTGGTAGTGCGGGCAAGAAAACCACCCCGCTCGATATCGCCATGTTCACCCGCCAATTGGCCACGATGATGAAAGCCGGGGTACCGATGGTGCAGGCGTTCGATATCGTCGCTGGCGGTGTCGAGAAAGATGGTTTAAAAAAGATGATCTACGACCTCAGAAACGAGGTCGCTAGCGGAACGGGGCTGGCTGCTTCACTGCGTAAATACCCGCTATATTTCGATGACCTATTTTGTAATTTGGTCCATGCGGGCGAGCAATCGGGTGCACTGGAAACCATGCTCGATCGAATCGCCACCTACAAGGAGAAAACTGAACAACTTAAGGCCAAGATCAAAAAAGCGATGACCTACCCGATCGCAGTTATCATCGTCGGTGTTATTGTCTCAGCTATCCTGCTGATCAAAGTAGTGCCTCAGTTCGAATCGATTTTTAAAGGTTTTGGTGCAGACCTGCCCGCCTTCACCAAGTTCGTCGTTAATCTTTCCGTTTACGCACAAGCCTACTGGTATATGGCCCTAGCAGCGATTATGGGTGCAGGTTTTGTTTTCAAGATGACACATCGTAAATCGGAAGCTTTCCGTGATGCCATCGACAAGTTCACTCTGAAGATGCCTGTTCTTGGCAATATTCTACACAAAGCCGCAATCGCTCGTTTCGCCCGCACCCTGGCCACCACCTTTGCCGCCGGTGTGCCCTTGGTCAATGCACTTGAATCGGCGGCAGGCGCCTCGGGGAATGTGATTTACCGGACGGCTATACTACAGGTTCGCAACGGTGTCTCGACCGGCCAGTCGCTGCAGAACGCGACCCGCATGACCGGTGTATTCCCCAATATGGCGGTACAGATGATCGCTATCGGTGAAGAAGCCGGTTCGTTAGATGAAATGCTCGACAAGGTAGCATCTTTCTACGAAGACGAAGTCGATAACGCTGTCGATAACCTGACTAGCCTGATGGAACCGATGATCATGTCAGTACTCGGCGTTATGGTCGGCGGCCTAGTCGTTGCGATGTACCTGCCTATCTTCAAACTAGGTGCGGTGGTTTAACGCTCAAAATGGATTTTTTCAACCTACTCGCCAGCTCACCTGTCTTCCTGACCACGATCGTGCTAACCATCGGCTTGATGGTCGGCAGCTTTTTGAACGTGGTGATCTACCGCCTGCCGTTGATGATGCAACGCGAATGGAAGCAGCAATGCCATGAACTGCTCAATGATGGCAACACCCCGGATGACTCTGCCTCCGAAGAGCCTTTCAACTTGGCTGTTCCGCGTTCACGCTGTCCACAGTGCGGTCACTGGATAACCGCCGTAGAAAACATCCCGCTCATCAGCTACCTCTTTCTCAAAGGCCGCTGCTCCGACTGTAAACACCCGATACCCAAGCGCTACCCGCTGGTAGAACTTGTTACCGGTCTGCTGTCAGCACTGATCGCTTACCAGTTCGGTTTCAGTCCGTTGATGCTGGCTGTATTGCTGCTGACTTGGGCACTGATAGCGCTAACAATGATCGATTTCGATCACCAACTGCTACCCGATTCGCTAACGCTTCCACTGCTCTGGCTAGGCTTGATTCTCAATACCTTTGGTCTGATCACCGACCTGCACAGCGCTCTTTGGGGAGCTGTAGCAGGCTACTTGGTGCTTTGGGGGGTGTATTGGTTATTCAAACTGGTCACCGGCAAAGAAGGCATGGGCTACGGCGATTTCAAACTTCTGGCAGCACTAGGGGCCTGGATGGGTTGGCAGATGCTACCACTGGTCATCATCCTATCATCGTTTGTCGGGGCTGCACTGGGCATCACTCTGATTGTACTGAAAGGACGCGACCACCAGCAGCCGATGCCTTTCGGACCTTTTCTGGCCATCGCCGGCTGGATCGCGCTGCTGTGGGGCCCCGCCATCGTAGACAGCTATCTGCGCTGGCTAACCTAATTCAACATGACCTTTATCGTAGGCCTTACGGGCGGTATCGGCAGCGGCAAAACCACCGTCGCCAACCTATTTGCCAAACAGGGTATCGAGCTGGTTGATGCCGATCTGATTGCTCGCGAGATCGTCGAACCTGGTGAACCAGCACTGCAACAGATCGCCGATCACTTCGGGGAAAAAACGCTCCAACCAGATGGCTCGCTCAACCGTGCCGCATTACGCCAGATTGTCTTCGCCGATCCCTCTCAACGCCTCTGGCTTGAACAGTTAACCCATCCGCTAATACGACAACGGACCCTAGAGCGTCTGCAACAAGCCCGTTCTGACTACGCCATGTTGGTGTCGCCATTGCTGCTCGAAACCGATCAGCACCAACTTGTCGACCATATCCTCGTCGTTGATGTGTCCGAAGCGATTCAGATCGAACGTACCGTTCATCGTGATAGCAATACCAAGCACCAAGTCCGTGAGATCCTTAACGCCCAATGCAACCGTAAACAACGACTTGAACGAGCTGACAGTGTTATCGATAATAGCCTGACTCAGCAAGCGTTAATCGACCAGGTCAACCGACTCGACCAGCAGTTCCGCTTGCTTGCTGGCAAACCACCCATTCAGGAATAACCCATGCCCACCGTCAACTGCCCGCACTGCAAAAAACCAATGGAATGGGACAGCAACAATCCGCACCGGCCATTTTGCTCCGAACGCTGTCGTTTGATCGACTTGGGAGCCTGGGCCAACGAGGAATATCAGATCAGCAAGCCCAGCGGTAGCGAGATGATGAATCAGCTGGAGATGGACCCCGAACTAGCCGAAGAGTTGCTGCTCGAGCTTGAACAAGCCAGCGACCAGCCACTGCATTAAAGTCGGTTTACGACTAATATTAGGTCTGACAAATTTAATAACGGCTTACCAGAAGGCTCGAATAGCGGCGATGCCTTGGGCACCATGCTCTATCGCCGTTTTCTCCATTCCCTGCTCCATGCCTCCCAACGCATAAACCGGCATTGTCGCTTGCTTTGTCAAGCTAGCGAACTCCTGCCAACCCAAGGTATCAGCGTCAGGGTGTGAGGCGGTCGGCAACACCGGTGACAGCAGCACGTAATCGACACCCAATAGCTTTGCCCGTTGCAACTCGGCAACATTATGGCAAGACACCCCCAACAAACCCTGTCGCCAAGGAGCCAACTGCTCTTTAGTTAGTTGCATTAACGCATAACGATTTAGATGCAGACCATCGGCTTTTACAGCCACGACATTTGCAGGGTCACGGTTAACAATCAGCTTGGCAGCAAACGAATGACAACGTTGCAACGCCTCGCTGGCCAAGGATTGATAAGCGTTGACCTCTAGCGAATGAGCGCGAAGTTGTACTAGTCGAGCCCCCTTATCCAGGGCGTGCTCCAACTTCGTCAACCACTGCTCCCGGTCAGTAGCGTCACCGGTGATCAAGTAACGCTGTGGCAATGTTAATGCGGTGATAATCGCTCGATTGGCATCAGGAAACTGATCCGGGCAGAGTTCGGATTCAGCCATCCAGTACAAAGACTGCCCCTCCAACCCTTGCGGTTTGCCTTGGTAGCGAGTCACTCGCCACACATCGAGCAAGACGCGTTTATCGGTGTAGTCATGCGGAATTTGAATCAGCGGCTCGAACGCCGTCGGAGTAATTCCTAGCTCCTCCTGCAGCTCACGCACCAACGCCTGAACCACCGACTCCCCAGAGTCGACCTTACCACCAGGAAATTCGAGCAAGCCGCCCTGATGCAGATGCTCGGGCCGACGACTGATCAGCAGTCGCCCATCGGGACCATAGATCGCTGCGGCAGCAACATGCACCACCGGGATCATAAGCAGCCCAGAGGAGCTATAAGGTTAACAGTACCTAGCAGGTTAACTGCGGTAGTCGGCATTGATCGCGACATAGTCTTTGGACAGGTCGGTCGTCCACACCGTCTCGCTGCAGCCACCACGATTGAGCTGCACTCTAATACTTATCTCATCCTGGCTCATCACCGCCTGGCCCTGCTCTTCGGTATAACTCGCAGCACGCCCCCCGTTTTCGACAATACAGACACCGTCGAGGTAAATTTTCAACGCCTCGAGGTCTAACTGTTCGATTCCGGCATAACCCACTGCAGCCAAAATGCGCCCCCAATTTGGATCGGATGCAAACAATGCCGTTTTAACCAACGGCGAATGAGCAATCGTGTAGGCCGTTTTGAGCGCCTCTTCGCCACTTGCAGCCGCGCTCACCTCAACGGTGACAAACTTGGTCGCTCCTTCGCCATCACGGACGATAGCTTGGGCCAGCTCGAGTAACACCGACTCAATCGCTTCGGCAAACAGCGTCCAGCAATCCGACTCACCATCTAAGCCAGCATCAACCGCTCCGGTAGCCACCAGCATGCACGAATCGTTGGTCGAGGTATCGCCGTCGATCGTGACACGGTTAAAGGTCCGTTCGGCCACCTCTGACAACAACTGCTGCAATGCGGGTTGTGAAACCTGAGCATCGGTGGCGACAAACGCCAACATGGTCGCCATATTGGGCCGAATCATGCCAGCCCCCTTGGAGATACCGCTGATACGAACCGTCTTACCATCGATCTCAACGCAACGGCTTGCGCCTTTAGGGCGGGTATCGGTGGTCATAATACCGCTGGCCGCATCACCCCATCCCTGCTCGCTTAACGTCTCTAGTGCCTGCGGTAGCCCCGCATGGATTTTCTCGACCGGTAGTTTTTCGCCAATCACGCCGGTTGAGAATGGCAATACTGCTGCCGACGCATCCCCGGTCAAAAGTGCCAACTGCTCACAGCAACTCACCGCATCGGCCATCCCCTCGGTTCCCGTCCCGGCATTTGCATTGCCGGTGTTGACCAGCAGATAGCGCGGCGCTTGTTTTGCCATATGTGCCTTGGATAGCGTCACCGGTGCTGCGCAGAAGGCATTTTGGGTAAAGACGCCCGCCACACTGCTTGTCTCTGCCAGCTCCATCACCACCAGGTCTTTACGCCCCGGTGTTTTAATACCCGCACACGCCGTGCCCAAGCGAAAGCCTGCAATCGCTTCAAAATCGGGAAGGGTTCCTGGACCTACGGCCATGTTTAAACTCCTGTTAGCGCCTTCAAAAAAAAGGGGACCCGCCCTTACGGATCGAATCCCACCTTAATAATTTATTAACTACGTTGATGGGCAATGCCCAACGACAAACTTGCTATTAGCCAGTCAATTTACCGTGACACTGCTTATACTTCTTACCCGAGCCACAAGGGCATGGCTCATTGCGCCCCACTTTGCGATCTTCGCGCACAAATGGCTGCGCCTGATCGGCGTCCTGGCCAGCTTCTTCACCGGCTTGAGCCAGAGCATCTGACTGATCGTGCTGGAACTCCATCTGCTGTTGGGCTAAGGCTTCCCGACGCTGACGTTCGATCTCTTCAAGCTCTTCAGGCTGACGCACCTGAACATGGCAGATGATCCGTACCACATCCTGTTTGATGTTGCCCAGCAACTCCTGGAACAGCTCAAACGACTCACGCTTATATTCCTGCTTGGGATTCTTCTGAGCGTAGCCTCGCAGATGAATTCCCTGACGCAGGTGATCCATGGTCGCCAGATGTTCTTTCCACAGCGTATCGAGAACCTGCAACATCACCTGCTTCTCGAACAGCCGCATCGACTCGGCCCCAACGACCGACTCTTTCTCAGCGTAGGCATCGAGTTCCGCCTGCAAAATTTTGTCGCGCAGTGTCTCTTCGTGCAGATTGTCATCGCTGTCCAACCACTGCTGGAGCGGCAACTGCAGATTCACATCTGAACTAATCTGTTTTTCCAGCCCAGCCACATCCCACTGTTCTTCCAGACTTTGTGGCGGAATAAAGTCGCTGATCAGGTCACTGATCACCTCTTCACGGATGCTGTTGATCATTTCGGAGATGTCATTGGTCGCCATCAAATCGTTGCGCTGATCGTAGATCGCCCGGCGCTGATCGTTGGCCACATCATCGTATTCAAGCAGCTGCTTACGAATATCAAAGTTACGCCCTTCAACTTTGCGCTGCGCCTTTTCAATCGCGTTCGATACCATTTTGTGCTCGATCGCTTCACCTTTTTCCATCCCCAGCGCTTGCATAAAGTTACGCACCCGCTCGGAGGCGAAGATCCGCATCAGATTATCGTCCAGCGACAGATAAAAGCGCGAGGAACCCGGATCGCCCTGACGACCAGCACGCCCTCGCAACTGATTATCGATCCGACGCGATTCGTGACGCTCGGTGCCGATAATATGCAAGCCGCCGGCTTCAATTACCTGCTGATGGGTTTGATCCCATTTTTGCTTAATCGCTGTGATCTGTTCTTCAGAAGGGTTTTCCAACTGGCCGACTTCCGATTCCCAGTTACCGCCCAACACAATATCGGTACCTCGGCCAGCCATGTTGGTCGCGATAGTGATCGCACCAGGACGCCCGGCGTCGGCAATAATCAAGGCCTCACGCTCGTGCTGTTTGGCATTGAGGATATTGTGCTTAATTTTCTCTTTGGTCAGCAGTTGCGAGATCACCTCTGACATCTCAATCGAGGCGGTACCGACCAGCACCGGTTGCTTGCGCGCCTGACAATCACGTACATCTTCAACAATGGCGTCAAACTTATCCTGCATCCCCAGATAGATCAGGTCGTTGTGATCGCTACGTTGAACCGGCTGATTGGTGGGAATAACCACCACGTCCAAGCTGTAGATCTGATGCAATTCAAACGCCTCGGTATCGGCGGTACCGGTCATCCCAGACAGTTTGTCGTAGATACGAAAATAGTTCTGGAAGGTGGTCGAGGCCAGCGTCTGGCTTTCGTTTTGAATATCAACGCCCTCTTTGGCTTCCACCGCTTGGTGCAAGCCTTCGGACCAGCGACGTCCCGCCATGGTCCGTCCAGTATGCTCATCGACGATAACGATCTGACCACCCTGAACGATGTAATCAACATCTTTGGTATAGAGCACACTCGCTCGCAGTCCTGAGTGAACATGGTGCAGCAAGTTAAGATTTTTGGGAGCATAGAGTGATTCGTCCTCGGTCAGCAAACCGATCTCGGCTAGCAAACCTTCGACAAACTGATGTCCCTCCTCGGTCAACTCAACCGAGCGCTGTTTTTCGTCAACAGCATAGTGCCCCGGTGGCTCCTCAACATCGTCGCCCTCTTCAAACTCAGGCTGACGCTCGAGCTTGGGAATCAGGGTGTTGATCTGCCTATATAGCTCTGAGCTATCTTCAGCAGGGCCGGAAATGATCAGCGGCGTTCGCGCCTCGTCGATCAAAATCGAGTCGACCTCATCGATGATGCCGTAACTGAGCGAACGCTGAACTTTTTCTTCGGTACTAAACGCCATATTGTCGCGCAAGTAATCAAAGCCGAATTCATTGTTAGTGCCATAGGTAATATCGGCACGGTAAGCGGCCTGCTTCTCTTCGTGCGACTGCCCCGAATAGATCACCCCAACGCTCAAGCCCAGCGCCTGATAAAGTTTACCCATCCAGTCAGCATCACGACGAGCCAGATAGTCGTTAACGGTAACGATATGCATGCCTTGCCCGGGAATGGCATTCAGATAGGCTGCCAGCGTCGACATTAGCGTCTTACCCTCACCGGTACGCATCTCAGCGATGCGACCTTCGTGAAGAGTGATACCGCCTACCAACTGGACGTCAAAGTGGCGCATTCCCAACGCCCGCTGGGACGTCTCACGGCAGACAGCAAAGGCCTCGGGCAGCAGTTTATCCAACGTTTCACCCTGCTCAAACCGCTGACGAAACTCGGTAGCTTTAGCGGTTAGCTGTTCATCGCTAAACTCCGCCGTTTGCTCTTCTAATGCATTAACCGCCCTGACGATCTTGTTCATGCGTTTGAGTTCGCGATCGTTTTTACTACCAAAAATCTTCTTGAACAGAGGTGCAATCATAATCCGTGACTTATTCTCAAGAGGGTTACCGGCCTGCCAAGGGGCCGCAAAAAGCTTAGCAAGCTACTGCTGAATCCGTTATTACAATGTGAATACAGATACTAATAGATGGGGCATTCTACCCGTAATTCAACAGGGGGTCGAAGGGAATTCCCTAACGGTTTCAAGGCAGCCGATATTGGGCTGGTTGAGCACCTAAAAAACGCAAAAAGCCGGGGCAAGTTTCCCTGCTCCGGCTTTAAATAAAGCTTGTTCCGACGACTTAAATACTTATGCGGACTTCATATAAGAGATCGGTGACGCCTCTCCTTTTTCAAACGTGGCCACTTCCCAGGCATCTTCATTGCGCAGCAGCTCGCGCAACAGTAAATTATTCAAATGGTGGCCAGACTTAAAACCTTTAAATTCACCGATCACGCTCTTACCCAACATGTACAGGTCGCCAACCGCATCGAGTACTTTATGCTTCACGAACTCATCGTCGTAGCGCAGACCGTCTTCGTTGAGCACTCGATAATCGTCAACCACAATAGCATTATCGACACTACCGCCCAGCGCCAGGTTATTGGCTCTAAGGGCTTCAAAATCACGCATAAAACCAAAGGTTCGCGCCCGGCTGACCTCTTTAACAAACGAGGTAGTGGAAAAGTTCAGACTGCACTCTTTATTGCGATCTTTAAAGGCAGGGTGATCGAACTCAATCGTAAAGCCGACCTTAAAACCGTCAAAGGGCTCGAAACTGGCTAGCTTACCCTCATGTTCGATTTCGACTTTTCGCTTAATCCGAATAAATTGCTTAGCCGCATCCTGCTCAAGGATGCCTGCAGATTGAATCAGAAATACAAACGGCGCTGCGCTGCCGTCCATGATGGGCACCTCTTCCGCGCTCAACTCGACATAGGCGTTATCGATACCCAAACCAGCCATCGCCGACATTAAGTGCTCAACCGTCGACACCCGGGTATCACCATCGACCAGGTTGGTTGACATCGTAGTGTCGCCAACAGACTTCGCCCAGGCCCGAATTTCGACGACAGGATCAAGGTCAACACGACGAAACACGATGCCTGTATCTGCCGGCGCCGGTTTCAGAGACAGGTATACCTTCTCTCCGGTGTGCAGGCCAACACCAGTGGCTTTAATGGCGTTTTTTAACGTTCTCTGTCTGATCATGTTTGTACTAACTTCTAGCGGGCAAAAAAGATGCGGGATGATACCAAAGTCACAAGACCTTTGACAGAATCGAACCGCCCTCTGATCGTCGACAATTAGTCCGCCTGACGGCGCAAAAACGTCGGTATATCGAGAAACTCAACCTCGTCATCGGTACCGGTACGCTGTGCGGGTACTTCAGCATACTCTGGTTCTGACACGGCTTGAGCCACTGCGGTTCCCTGGCGACGACGAACAATCGCAGGAATCTCCATCTTATTAAAATTCAACGTGCCATCCTTGTGCCTAGCCGGAGCAGTATCGACAATCTTCTTCGGCGCTGCTTCGCGACCGCCAAGTCCGGTAGCCACCACGGTTACCCGCAACTCGTCACTCATCTCTGGGTCGATCACGGTACCGACAACGACTGTCGCTTCATCCGACGCAAACTGATGGATGATGTCGCCCACTTCGCTGAATTCACCCAGCCCAAGATCCAATCCTGCGGTAATATTGACCAGAATTCCCTTAGCACCTTGCAGGTCGATATCTTCGAGTAGCGGACAATGAATAGCCGCCTCGGTCGCGATGCGAGCCCGATCCTCACCGGTAGCGAAACCGGTTCCCATCATCGCCATACCCATCTCAGACATCACCGTCTTCACATCGGCGAAGTCGACATTGATCATGCCGTCACGAATAATCAGCTCGGATATCCCTTGCACTGCGCCTTGCAGAACATTGTTCGCCTCCTTAAACGCGTCGGTTAGCTTGGCGTTCGGCCCCATCACCTTGAGCAGTTTTTCGTTCGGCACCGTAATCAACGAGTCGACGCTCTCTGCCAGCGCCTTGATCCCTTCGTTGGCCACATTCATGCGCCGGCGACCTTCAAACGGGAAGGGTTTGGTGACCACGGCAACGGTCAAAATCCCCAGTTCTTTGGCCACCTCCGCGACAATCGGCGCAGCACCGGTTCCGGTTCCGCCACCCATACCTGCCGTGATGAATACCATATCGGCGCCACCGAGCATCTCGGCGATTCGCTCACGGTCTTCCATCGCAGCTTGCCTACCGATCTCAGGATTAGCGCCTGCACCCAATCCCTTGGTCAGCTCGTTGCCAATATGCAGCACACTAGCATGATCCAAACGTTGTAGAGCCTGAGCATCGGTGTTGGCACAGATAAAATCGACACCGTCTATTTCGCTAGCCAACATATGCTGGACAGCATTACCGCCGCCGCCACCCACGCCAACCACCTTAATTACCGCGTTCTGCGGTGCATGATCTACCAGTTCAAACATATCCCTCTCCTTTTACAAACCGGCGTCAGCCGATTCTCGATTCTGCGGTAACCACTCAACAACGCAGATCGTTTAAAAATTATTTTGAAACCAACCTTTAACCCGAATCAGCACACCTGGCCCGTCCGACGGCGTCGGTGACTGGCGAATACCGCGCTGCTTACCACCGTTAGCCGGTAACTCTTTTTCGGCAAACAACAGCAAGCCGACGCTGGTGGCGTAGATCGAGCTGTGGAGGATATCCTCCAAGCCGTTAACACCCTGCGGCTTTGCCAGCCGCACCGGCATATGAAAAATCTCTTCGGCCAGTTCGACCGCACCTTCCATGCGTGAGGTACCACCGGTCAGCACAATACCGGCGGCAACCAGATCTTCGAAGCCACTGCGACGCAGTTCGGTCTGAACCAGCGTGAACAGCTCGTCGTAACGCGGCTCGACCACTTCGGCTAGCGCCTGGCAGCTCAGATCACGCGGTGGCCGGTCGCCGATACTCGGCACTTTGACGATATCTTCAGCGTTGGCCAGTTGCGCCAGCGCACAGGCGTATTTAATTTTGAGTTCTTCGGCGTGCGGGGTCGGCGTGCGTAGCGCCATGGCAATATCGCTGGTGACCTGGTCGCCGGCGATCGGAATCACCGCAGTATGACGAATCGAACCGCTAGTGAAGATGGCAATATCGGTGGTGCCGCCGCCGATATCGACCATGCAGACGCCCAGTTCTTTCTCGTCTTCGGTCAGCACCGCATAACTCGAGGCGACTTGCTCGAGCACCATCGAATCGACTTCCAACCCGCAACGCTGGACACACTTTTCGATATTCTGCGCCGCATTGACCGCACCGGTGACCAGGTGCACCTTGGCTTCGAGACGCACACCGGACATCCCCAGAGGCTCTTTGATCCCCTCTTCGTTATCGATCACGTACTCTTGCGGCAGGATATGCAAAATCTTCTGATCGGCCGGAATCGCTACCGCGCGGGCGGCATCGATGACCCGGTCGAGATCCTGATCGATCACTTCACGATCGCGGATGGCGACGATGCCGTGCGAGTTCATCGAATTGATATGGCTGCCGGCAATACCGACCGTCACCGAATGGATCTTGCAGCCGGCCATCAGCTCGGCCTCTTCGACCGCGCGCTGGATCGAATGGACAGTAGATTCGATATTGACCACCACGCCTTTCTTCAATCCGCGCGACGGATGCGAGCCGATCCCCACCACCTCGATAGTACCATCCGGACCCACTTCACCCACCAGCGCCACCACCTTGGAGGTGCCGATATCGAGGGCGACGATCATATTATTGTGCTGTTCCAAATCTCTTTACTCGCTCAACTAGCAGATCGTATCAATTTATATTCACTGGCCACATTCAGCGGCCAGAGCCGCAAAACGCTATTTTTTCTTTTGCTTCACCGGTGGCTCATTCCAGGTTACCGCCAAACCGTTGGTATAACGGGCATCGATCTGAACGATGCGATCGGCGTAACGCACCAGCAACTCGCCGTATACCTGACTAAAGCGGCGCAGTTTATCGATCGCATGGCCTCGCCCAATAATCAGTCGAATACCGTTATCGAGGGTCAGCGTCCAGGCTCCGCGAGCCTCCATCTGCAACCCCGACAAACTGACCCCCAGCGGCCGCAGCATCTGATTAAAGTCACGATACTGTGCCATCAGATTCAACGATCGATGCTCGGGACCACTGAGCTTCGGCAGTGCCGCAAATTCAGACTGGTATTGCTCGGCAAACTCGCCAGTCGGACTGAATATATCGCCCTGCTCATTGACCAACCCTTCGTCACCCCAGCGCGCGACCGGGTGCTCTTCGCGTACTCGAACTACGAACCGATCAGGCCAACTGCGCTGCACCTCAACCCGATTCACCCAAGCCTGCGATTCCAACATTTGTTTAAACTGCTGCAGATCAAGCAACGCATAACTGGAGTTGGTCTGTTGCCACAACTGCTGCTCCAACTGCTTTGCATCAAGCTGTTCAAATTCGCCGCTGATCTCTATCTGCGCCAACGGACGCTCCAACCACTGCCCGCCCCACTGCACTAGCAAACCGATCACCACTAGCCACAACGGTAACTGCAACCACTGCCAGATTTGATACGGGTCACGTATCAATCGCAGTAGCGACGAAGCCGGCTGGGTGACGGCGCTCATCAGCTAGCCGTCTCCAAAATCTTAACCACCAACTGTTCAAAACTCAGCCCGGCTTTACGGGCAGCCATCGGTACCAAACTGTGGTCGGTCATCCCCGGAACCGTATTCACTTCCAGCAACCAAAACTGACCCTGATGATCCTGCATCAGATCTACTCGCCCCCAGCCTGTACAACCCACTGCAGCAAACGCCTGCTCGGACAGCAGGCGGATCTCTGCGTCTTTGGCCGTGTCCAAGCCGGTATCAAAGTGGTAATGGGTATCATCGGCCAGATATTTGGCCTCGTAATCGTAAAACTGATTCGGCGTTTCCAACCGAATCACAGGTAATGCCCTGCCATCGAGAATCGCGACGGTGAATTCCGCCCCGACAATCAATCGCTCGGCAAACACACAGCGATCCAACTGGCTGGCTTTCCGATAAGCCTCGGCCAATTGCTCGGTAGTATCGGCGCGCATGATACCGATACTCGAGCCTTCGTGATCGGGTTTTACCATCACCGGCAGCAGATCCGCCAAGGCGTTCCAGTCGCTGCTATCATCGAGCATCTGGTGATTCGGTGTCGGCAGTTGCTGACTGGCCCATAGCTGCTTGCAGCGCACCTTGTCCATCCCTAACGCAGAGGCCATCACTTCGCTACCGCTGTAGGGCTTACCGAGCATCTGCAAGGCGCCCTGGATGGTGCCGTCTTCGCCTTCAGGACCGTGCAGCGCAATAAAGACTCTGTCGAACGGTTGAGCCTGTAGCTGCTGCATCGGCTGCTCGAGCCCTTGCTCGCCATACAGATCGATACCAAAGGCATCAACACCGGCATTGAGCAGCCCCTGCAACACCGCCGCACCGCTCTTTAGCGATACCGCGCGTTCTGATGATCGTCCACCGTAAACCACGGCAACACGTCCGAAACTTTCTGGCGTCCGATTACTGGGCGCGATCAAACTCATGCTTTGTCCTCCTCGGCAGCTAACGGCTGTAATTTGCGCTGGGCTAAATCCAGCGACACGGCGCCAACATCACCCGCCCCTTGCGTCAATAACAGGTCGCCGGGCTGCAACAGGTTCTGCAGCAACTTGCCGATATCCTCACCCCGTTCGACAAACACGGGGTCTACCTGGCCACGCTGGCGAATGCTGCGGCACAGACTACGGCCATCGGCGCCAGCAATCGGCTCTTCACCGGCCGGGTAGATCTCCATCAACAGCAACACATCAGCATCGGATAGGACTTGAACAAAATCCTCATACAGATCGCGGGTGCGGCTATAACGGTGCGGTTGGTACATCATCACCAACCGCTTGTCCGGCCAGCCTTGGCGAATAGCAGCGATGGTGGCGGCCACTTCGCGCGGATGGTGACCGTAATCGTCGACCATCATCACCTCACCTGTACCTTGCTCATTAGCGACAGGAAAATAGCCTTGAATCTGGAATCGCCGTCCGACCCCCTCGAACTGCCCCAAACCATCCTGAATCGCTTGGTCGCCGATCCCTTCGTCCGACGCCACCGCGATACAGGCCATTGCATTGAGCACATTATGCAGACCCGGCATATTCAGGTGGATCTGTAGCGGTGCCTGGCCATCGGGGCGAAGAGCGGTAAAGCTGGTGGTCATTCCCGTTTGTTCAATTTCTACCGCACGGTAATCGGCCTCTTCGTTGGTACCGTAGGTCAGTATCGGACGGCCCACCTCAGGCAAGATCTCCAGCACCACCGGATCATCGCTGCAGACCACTGCCAAACCGTAGAACGGCAGGTTGTGCAGAAATTCGATGAAGGTCTTTTTGACCCGATTAAAATCGCCGCCGTAGGTATCCATATGGTCAGCGTCAATGTTGGTGACGATCGACACCATCGGTTGCAGGTGAAGGAATGACGCATCACTTTCATCCGCTTCGGCCACCAGGTAACGACTCTCGCCCATCCGCGCATTGGTACCGGCGCTGGTCAGCTTGCCGCCGATCACGAAGGTGGGGTCCAATCCGGCTTTAGCCAGCACCGAGGCCATCAAGCTAGTGGTGGTGGTCTTGCCGTGAGTGCCCGCAACCGCAATACCGTGACGGTAGCGCATCAGTTCGGCCAGCATCTCGGCCCGGCGTACCACCGGTACGCGCTGGGCGCGCGCCGCAATCACTTCGGGATTGTCTTCACCGACGGCGCTCGATACCACCACCGCATCGACCTGGTCGATATTACTTTCGCGATGGCCGATATGGATCTGCGCGCCAAATTGACGCAAACGCTCGGTTACCGCCGACTCACGAATATCGGAACCGGCAATCTGGTAGCCCTGGTTCAGCAATACTTCGGCGATACCGCACATGCCGACACCGCCGATACCGACGAAATGAATCCGTCTGATCCTTCGCATCTCGGGCAGCTCATAAGAGATCTTTTCGCGCACTGAAGCCGCTTTCGGTTGTTTAGCCATCGTCTTTTCCATCTTTTTTGCCATCAGAGCGCACACTCCAGGCATTGCTGGGCAACCACCGCTGTCGCATTTGGGGTTGCCACAGCACGGGCGCGTTGCGCCATTGCTAATAACTGTTGTCGATCACCCAGCTGCTGTAGCAATTGCAATAGCCGCTCCGGTGACATCTGCTTTTGCGGCAGCAGCACCGCGGCATCGTTGGCGGATAAAAACTGACCGTTGGCCGTTTGATGATCATCCACTGCGTGCGGAAACGGCACCAAAATCGATGCCACCCCAGCCATCGCCAGTTCGCTAACGGTCAAGGCACCGGCACGGCAGATCACCAGGTCGGCCCAGTCGTAAGCGGCCTGCATATCATCGATAAACGGCTCCAACCGCACCTCGACACCCGCCTGTTGATACGCCTGCTCGGCAGCTGCAATGTTGTTGACACCGGCTTGATGCCAGACTTCTGGGCGCTGATCTTCAGCCATCATCGCCAGCGTCTTCGGTAGACATTCATTGATCGCCTGAGCCCCTAAACTGCCCCCTACGACCAGTACGCGAATCGCTCCCTCACGGCCAGCTAGACGCTCAGCAGGCTCGGCTATGCTAGAGATGTCACCACGTACCGGGTTGCCGGTGTGTAGTGCGGCAAAATTTGCGGCAAAAGCTCCAGGGAACGCTTCCATCACCCGTTTGCCAAAGCGTGCAAGGATCTTGTTGGTTAGCCCCGGTATCGCATTTTGCTCGTGCACCAGCAGCGGCTTGCCCAGCAACCAAGCAGCCAGACCACCCGGACCACTGGCGAAACCGCCCATACCCATCACCGCATCGGGATTGACGCGTCGTACTACCGCCAGCGCCTGCCACAGTGCTCGCAATAATTTGAACGGCGCCAACAGCAAACTTAACCGCCCTTTGCCCCGCAAGCCGGTCACTGAGATGGTATGCAAAACAATGCCTGCCGCGGGAACCAAGCGGTTTTCGATCCCCTTCTGACTCCCCAACCATTCGATCCGGTGGCCCTGCTCACGTAAGCAGTCCGCCGTCGCCAACGCAGGAAACACATGGCCACCGGTACCGCCGGCCATCAGCAAAAAGGTTTTGGCCGCCCCGCTCACGATGTCCCGCCTTTGGCTTTCGTTTTTGTTTTGTTCTTGGTTTTGGCCGAGGTCTGCAACCGATAACGCTCGAGCTGGATCCGCGACAACATCGCCAACATCGCCATACAGACCAGCAGGCTACTGCCGCCGTAGCTGACCAGCGGCAATGTCAACCCCTTGGTGGGTAGCACGCCGGCGTTAACACCGATATTGATCAGCGCCTGACCGGCAAACATGATGCCAATACCGTAAGCGACATAGCCGTGATAGGGCAGCCCCTGTTCTTCCGCGCGGCGACCGATGTAGAAAATTCGAATGATCATCACCGCGTACAGCAACACCACAGTCAGGGCGCCGATCAGGCCTAACTCTTCGGCCAGCACCGAGAACACGAAGTCGGTATGTGCTTCGGGCAGGTAGAACAGTTTCTGCACACTGTTACCCAAACCCAAACCAAACCATTCACCGCGGCCAAAGGCGATCTGCGCTTGCGATAACTGATAACCGGCACCGAATGGATCGGCCCAAGGATTCCAGAACGACGTCACCCGCTCCCACCGATAAGGCGAAGAGATCACCATCACCACTGCAGCGGCGATCGCACCGAGCACCACCAGCAGGAACTGCCACAGCACCATGCCGCTAAGAAAAATCATCCCCAGCACGGTGCCGCCCATGACCACTACCGCGCCGAAATCGGGCTCAAACAATAGCAGACAGATAAACATGCTCAATACGCCCATCGGCTTCAAGAAGCCGCTCCACTGGGTACGCACCTCTTCTAGACGTCGCACCAGGTAGCCGCCCATATACAGGATCATGCAGAATTTGGCGATTTCGGAGGTTTGTAGATTGATCGGGCCCATTCGAATCCAGCGGGTACTGCCGTTGACCTCGCGGCCAATACCCGGAATCAGCACCAGTACTAACAGCACAAAACCAAGCAACAGCCACCAATGCCCGGTCTGCTGCCAAAACCGCATCGGCACCAGAAACACCACCAGCGCAGCGGTCAGCGCCACGCCGATAAACACCAAATGCTTAAGCGCATGGTAGAACGGCGAACCGTAATCTTTATTGGACACTTCCATCGAGGCCGAAGTGATCATCAGAAAACCGATCACCAACAAACACAGAGCACTAAGTAGCAACAACGAGTCGTAAGCACGTGGGCCGGTAGACAAGCTCGGCAGCCGCCATTGCCAGCGAGATAAACGAGCAGCAAGCGCCAGCCTCATCGTACGCCCCCCTCTGCTAACGCCTGCACAGCATTAACGAAACACTCACCGCGGTGTTCAAAACCTTTGAACATATCAAAGCTGGCGCAGGCCGGTGACAGCAACACCAGATCGCCAGATTTTGCCAGTTGCTGGGCAGCTTGTACGGCTGTCTCTAAGCTGGCCTCTCGCTGACAAGCCGTATAACTATCTAACACCGACTCGATCGCCGCCGCATCGTGGCCAATCAACACTGCTGCCCGGCCCCAGCGGCGCATCGGTTCGGCCATGGCGTCAAAATCGGCGCCTTTACCGTCACCACCGGCGATCAAAATAATCTTGCCGTCCAGATCGGGACCGAGCCCTTCGATCGCCGCCAAGGTGGCGCCGACATTGGTGCCCTTGGAGTCGTTGTAATAGGCCACCCCATCAAGGTCGCGCACCCACTGGCAGCGATGCTCCAACCCGGCAAAACGCTGAAGCGTCTGCAGCATCGATGGCATTGGCAGGTCAACCGCATCGCCCAGCGCCAAAGCAGCCAGCGCGTTGGCCTGGTTGTGGCCACCACCAAATTTCATCTTGCTGACCGCCATCAACGGGGCCAGCCCCTTGGCAAAACACAACTCGCCATCATGCTCAAATAAACCAAACTGGTTCAGATCAGGCTTAGCCAAACGGAAGCTGACTTGAGAGATCGAATCAGGTAATAGGGGCTGGGTCAGCGCATCATCGGCATTGTAGACCGCATGCTGGCAGTTACGGTAAACGCGCTGCTTGGCACGGTGGTACGCCGCCAGATCGGGGTAACGATCCATGTGATCGGGGCTGACGTTGAGCACGGTCGCCGCTGCTGCGCGCAGTTGCTCGGTGGTCTCCAACTGAAAGCTCGACAGCTCCAATACATACAGCTCCTTGTCGCCTTCGCTCAACAGTTCCAACACCGGTGTGCCTAGGTTACCGCCCACCGCAACCGCTACGCCGGCATCCTTAGCCATATCACCCACCAGAGTGGTCACGGTACTCTTGGCATTGGAACCGGTGATGGCGATGATCGGTGCACTAACCGACTGACAGAAAAGATCGATATCACCCAGCACCTCAACCCCGGCCTGCTCGGCGGCAACGATTGCCGTATCGTTACGCGATACGCCAGGACTAACCAACAACCGGTTAGCCCGCTGCAGCCAATCGCTATTGAGTACACCACAGCGTACCTCAACATCGGGATACTGCTGTTTGAACGCAGCCAAGTTTGGCGGCAGATCACGCGTATCGGCTACCGCAAACGACTTACCCTGGTCGGCCAAAAAACGGGCACAGGACAACCCGGTCTTGCCTAGACCAATAATGACGGTAAATGTATCGCTGCCGATTAACTGCATTGCGGTTTCCGGTTTAACGTATCTTCAACGAGGCCAGTCCGACCAGCACCAAAATAACGGTGATGATCCAAAACCGCACAATCACGCGCGGCTCGGGCCAGCCTTTCAATTCAAAATGATGATGTATCGGTGCCATACGGAAAATGCGTCGCCCGGTCAACTTGAACGACCCGACCTGCAGGATCACCGATACGGTCTCCATCACGAACACGCCACCCATGATCACCAACACCAGCTCCTGCCGCACGATCACCGCCACGACACCGAGCGCAGCACCGAGTGCCAAAGCGCCGACATCACCCATAAACACTTGCGCTGGGTAGGTGTTAAACCATAGGAATCCCAGTCCGGCCCCGACCATCGAGCCGCAGAAGACAATCAACTCACCAGAACCGGCGACATAAGGAATCTGCAGATACTGGGCAAATTTGACGTTACCGCTGAGGTAACAAAACACCGCTAGCGCTCCCGCCACAAGCACCGTCGGCATGATCGCCAAACCATCCAGACCATCGGTCAGGTTGACGGCGTTGGAGGTACCGACGATGACAAAATAGGTCAGTACGATAAACGCCAGCCCCATCTCAATCGAAATATCCTTAATAAAGGGCACGATCAGCTGGGTCTCAACAGGGCTAGACGCGGTCACATACAACGCCACAGCCGCACCCACACCTCCCACCGACTGCCACAAATATTTCCACCGGGCCGGTAGTCCACGCGAGTTTTTCTCCACCACTTTGCGATAATCGTCGACCCAACCCACGGCACCAAACAGCAGCGTCACTACCAAAGAGATCCATACATAGCGGTTACTCAAATCGCTCCATAGCAGGGTACTGACCGCAATCGCAATGATGATCAACGCCCCCCCCATGGTTGGCGTCCCAGCCTTACTCAGGTGACTTTGCGGGCCATCGTCGCGCACCGACTGGCCGATCTGATAATGCTGCAGCTTACGGATCATCATCGGACCAAACACCACCGAGATCACCAGCGCCGTCAACACCCCGAGAATGCCCCGCAGCGTTAGATACTGGAATACGGAGAAACCACTGATATAGCCCGACAGCAGGTCCGATAGTATGAGCAACATGTGCCGTTTACCCCTTATTCATCAAGCCGCTTACGACCTGTTCCATCGCGGCGCTACGCGAGCCTTTGACCAACACCGAGGTATTGGCGTCGAGCTTCGGTTCCAGTGCAGCCAGCAATGCTGATTTATCTTCAAAAGATTGGGCCTCTCCCTGCCCCTGCTGAGCAAAAGCCTCAGCCGTCGCAGCAGCCAGGGTGCCGACCGTATACACCGCATCAAGCTGCTGCTCTGCAGCGAACCGTCCCAGCTCGGCGTGCAGGTTGGTTGCATCGGGACCGAGTTCGGCCATATTCCCCAACACCAGCAACCGCTTGCCCGGCAACGATGCCAATACCTTGATCGCTGCTTTGACCGACTCTGGGTTGGCGTTATAGCTGTCATCAATGATGCGCGCACCAGCGATACCGGTTTGAGCGGCTAAACGCCCCGCTACCCCACGGTAGCTGGCCAATCCCTGACAGATCTGCTCCAGACTGAATCCTAACGCCTCCGCCGCGGATGCTGCCGCGAGTGCGTTGGCTACCATATGCAGCCCCATCACCTTCAACTCAACCTGAGCCTGTCCCGCATTGGTGTTCAATGTAAAGCGGCAACAGCCGTTGTCGGTGGTCTCTAAGTCGCTGGCAAACAGATCTGCCAGCGATGAGTTGAGGCTGAAGGTGCGTAACTTGCGCCCCTCGAGTCGATCCAGCCAGAAACCGGCGTTGGCATCGTCAAGGTTGACCACCGCCACACCGTCGGGCTTGAGTCCGTCAAAGATCTCACCCTTGGCTTCTACCACCCCTTGCAGACTGCCAAAGCCTTCTAGGTGAGCCGCAGCGGCATTGTTCAGAATCGCTATATCGGGCTGAGTCAGGTCAGTGGTATAAGCGATCTCACCTTTGGCACTGGCTCCGAGTTCCACCACCGCAAATCGATGTTCGGGCTGTAGCGCCAGCAATGTCAGCGGTGCGCCGATATCGTTGTTAAGATTGCCTCGGGTAGCCAGTACGCTGGCCTGCTGCTGCAGCACCCGAGCCAGCATCTCTTTGACGCTGGTTTTACCACTACTACCGGTAACCGCCACCACTGGGCAGGTGAACGCCTGCCGGTGCAGCTTCGCCAACAGGCCTAAGGTGATACGGCTATCTTTGACAACCAATTGCGGCAGCTCATCGGGCTGCAGTTCGGTCACAATCGCGGCGACAGCCCCAGCGCTGCGAGCCTGCTCGACAAACTGGTTACCGTCAAAGTTGGGACCACTGAGCGCGACAAACAGGTCTCCCGCTTTAAGACTACGGGTATCAGAACAAACGCCTTTGATCGACGCCTCACCCTGTCGACTTAACGCCTCGAGCGGCGACTCTAATTGGCTTAAGGTCCAGTTAGTGAGCATCGGTCACCCCCAAACACTGACGGACTATTTGAATATCGCTGAAAGGGTGACGTACACCCATAATCTCTTGGTAATCCTCGTGCCCTTTGCCCGCGACCAATACAATATCTCCGGCTGCGGCTTGGTTGATCGTGTCCTCAATCGCTTGGCGTCGATCTACCTGGCGTAATACTTCGCAGTTCTGGGTCAAGCCGTCCATCACCTCGTCAATAATTGTCTCTGGGTCTTCGCTGCGCGGATTATCGCTGGTGACCACCAACCGGTCCGCACGCTGTGCGGCGGCTTGCGCCATCAACGGTCGCTTGCCACGATCCCGATCACCGCCGCAACCAAACAAACACCAAAGCTGGCCGTCACAGTGCTGGCGTAGCGACGCCAAGGCCTTATCCAATGCGTCCGGCGTATGCGCATAATCGACCACCACCAGCGGTTGACCCGGTACGGTAAAGACCTGCATCCGCCCTTCAACCCCGGTTAACCGGTTTAACGAAGCCAGCGCTTGCTGTGGCTCAACACCACTGTTTACCAACACCGCCAACGCAGTCAGCAGGTTGTACAAATTAAACTGCCCCAACAGCGGGCTATTCACCACCAGCGCGCCCCACGGGCTGTCGATTTCGGCCTGGATTCCGTGCTGGTTGAGTTTGCTGTTGACTATACGTAGCTGTTTGGCACCGTCCAGCGGGCGCGCTCCAATAGCTATCGCCTCAACCCCTTGAGGAAGGCGCGACCACAAAGTCCGGCCAAAATCGTCATCGGTATTGATCACCGCCTGACTGATACCGGTTTCAAGAAACAGCCGCGCCTTAGCTTCGGCGTACGCCTCCATCGATCCGTGGTAATCGAGATGATCGCGGCTCAGATTGGTAAACACCGCCTGATCGAACGCGACTTCGGCTACGCGTTGCTGCTCAAGCGCGTGCGACGACACCTCCATCGCCACGACTTGCGCAGCCTGATCTCGGAGCTGCGCCAACAACTGCTGCAGTCGCACCGCATCTGGCGTGGTATGGGTCGCCGACTGCAAAGCACCGACAAAACCGTTGCCGGTAGTACCGATCAGCGCAGTTTTTTGTCCAAGCTGGGTTAATGCCTGGGCGACAAAATGACTGCACGAGGTTTTACCGTTGGTGCCGGTAATGCCGATCATCTGCATCGATAGGCTGGGCTGCTGATAAAACCGACTGGCCAGTTGTGCTTGGCATTGGTTTAGGCCTGCCAATTCGATCAAAGGCACCCCCGGATCGGCTATTCCCGAGCCATTTTCACAGACCACCGCCACCGCGCCCTGAGCCACGGCCGAGTCAATACACCGGGTACCATCATGATGCTCACCACGACAGGCCAGAAACAGATCGCCGCCCTGAATGCGGCGGCTGTCGTTACTGATTCCGGTAATCGTCTGCGCGGCTATCCCCGGCGGCATATTGCTAGCGGGAAGCAACGTTTGCAGTGTCATTTGGTAGGCAGCGCTCATGGGCTTTTCCACGCTAGCTGCTGTTCGATCGGCAAGCCCAGTTTGTCTGGGGCCACATTCATCAAACGCAGGGTTCCGGCCATGATTCGTGAAAATACCGGTGCTGCGACTTCGCCGCCGTAGTACTCCTGCCCCTTCGGTTCATCAACCACCACGATGGCAACAAAGCGAGGATTCTGGACCGGCGCCACCCCAGCAAACACCGCTACGTACTGATCTTCTTCGTAACCGTTACTGCCCACCTTGTGGACGGTACCGGTCTTACCACCAACGCGAAACGCGGGCACCTGCGCCCGACTTCCGGTACCACCTTTTAGCGTCACCTGCTCCATCATGTCCAAGACTTGACGCGCAACGCGCTCGGGCATGATCCGCTCGCCCGGCATCGGCTGTTCGGTTTTAAGCAACGACAAGCTGCGTTTGATTCCGCCGCCACCAAAGGCCATGTACGCTTGCGCCAACTGCAAAGGGGTCACAGACAAGCCGTAGCCGTACGACATGGTGGCGCGTTCCACCACCCGCTTCTCTGGAACATGCGGTAACTTGCCGACCCGCTCGCCCGGGAAACCACTGCCGGTTGCCCGTCCTAAGCCGGCGTTAAAAAACATGTTGCGAACCGTGCCAGACTCGAGGCTCAGCGCCAACTTGGTGGCACCGACATTACTGGATTTGCTGATAATATGGCTCAGATCCAGCACCCCATAATTACGGTGATCGCGGATAGTGCGGCGCTTAATACGGATATAACCCGGCGAGGTATCGATCTTACTCCGGCTGTTGTATTTGCCGCTGGCCATGGCCGCAGCGATGGTCAACGGCTTCATCGTCGAACCGGGTTCAAAGGTATCGGTCGTGGCTCGGTTACGCAGATGGGACACTTTGAGGTTGCTGCGATCATTGGGGTTATACGAAGGTTGGTTGACCATCGCCAGCACTTCGCCGGTCTCAACATCCAGCACCACTGCCGAACCAGATCGGGCTTTATGCTGCTGCACCGCAGCCTTGAGCTCGCGATACGCGAGGTACTGAACCCGCAGGTCGATACTCAGGGTCAGATCCTGGCCGGGGTCGGCTTGCTTCAAATCCTGAATATCTTTGATGGTGCGACCAAGGCGATCTTTGAGCACCCGTTTGCTGCCTTTCTCGCCCCGCAACCATTCATCGTAAGCCAGCTCCATCCCTTCCTGGCCACTGCCGTCGACATTGGTAAAACCCACCAGGTGGGTCGCCACTTCCGCAGCCGGGTAATAGCGCTTGTATTCGTTCTGGCTATACACACCAGGAATCCCCAGCGCTGCAACTTGATCGGCGTCGGAAGGTGCCATTTGCCGGCGCAGGTAGACAAACTTCTTATTAACGCTTTTTTTGATCAACCGTTGTAGTCGTTTTTCAGACATCTCCAACGCCAGCGCCAACAATCGAACCTGAGACGAATCGGCGACAAATTCACGCGGATCAAACCAGGTGCTTTTTACCGGCGCACTGACCGCCAACGGCTCCCCATTGCGATCCAAAATCATCCCTCGATGCGCAGGAATACCTACCACCCGAAGACTACGGGCGTCACCTTGATCCTTTAGGAAGTCATCTTCGAACAGATGCAAAAAGACAATCCGCGACGCCACCACCAACGCTAACGCAGACAGCATCAGCAACACCAAGCGAAAGCGCCAAGTGTAAGGCAAAGAAGTGGCCTGAGCCGTCATCTAGCGAACCACCACAATTTCATCAGGCGAAGGAACATACATATCCAACCGCTGGGTTACTGTTTTTTCAATTCGACTATGCGCAGCCAGCGCACTCTGCTCTAACAGCAACTGCCCCCACTCAACCTCCAGCGCATTACGCTGCTGAAACAACTGCTGCTGAGTATTAAATGCTTGGCGATAGAGAAAGGCGCTGTAGATCACCGACAACGCGCTCAACACCATCGCCGCAAACAACACCATCAACACCAGCGCCTTCCACGACACACTTAGACCTGCCGCCTGGGTGCCGATCTCGCTCGCTCTGCTGACAATACGTTTGACCATAATTTGCTATGCCAGTTTTTCCGCAATGCGCATAATCGCACTACGGGAACGCACATTGTCGCCCAACTCTTGGTCGCTGGCTTTGCGGGCCTTACCCACTGCCTTCAGTCGCTGATTCAACATCGACTGTGGTACCGGCAGACCCGGTGGCGCTTCATCCCCACGGACATGTTTACGTATAAACCGCTTAACGATCCGATCCTCAAGCGAGTGAAAGCTGATAACAACCAGCCTGCCACCCACCTTGAGCCCCTCCAGCGCTTGTTCTAAACAAGCGGTCAGATCATCCAGCTCACTGTTTATAAATATACGTATGCCCTGAAACGCCCGGGTCGCCGGGTTCTTGCCTCTTTCCCACTTGGGATTTGCCACCTTAACGATCTCGGCCAAACGGCCGGTGGTCGTTATCGGCTTAATCTGTCGCTCGGCTACAATCGCTCGAGCAATGCGCCGCGAATAGCGCTCTTCGCCGTAGAGATACATCACATCGGCGATCTCTTTCTCACCTGCCCGCGCTATCCACTGCGCCGCACTCTCTCCGACCCCGGGATTCATGCGCATATCCAGCGGCCCGTCGTTCAAAAAACTAAAGCCACGCTCGGGATCATCCAACTGCGGCGACGAGACCCCTAGATCGAGCAGCACGCCATCCAGCTCGCCCATCAAACCACGCTGCTCAAGCTCTCGAGCCAACTCGGCAAAAGAGTCATGCACGATTTCAAACCGACCATCCTGCTGACACAGTTCCTCGGCAACAGCGATCGCCTGCGGGTCTTTATCAAACCCGATCAGCCGCCCAGCATCGCCCAGCTGAGATAAAATCAAATGCGAATGACCGCCTCGACCGAACGTTCCGTCAACATAACTGCCCGCAGGGTCGGTTATCAGCAGCTCGACCGCTTCATCCAGCAATACTGTCTTGTGCTTGAACTCGTTACTCATCACCAGCCCTTACAGCGACAGATCATTCAACTCACCCAGCACCGCTTCGGTGTCTGCAGATGAATCCATATATGCATCTCGGGTCTCGAGCCACTTGTGCTCAGACCAGATCTCAAATTTATTTCCTTGCCCCAGCAACACTACGCGCCGGTCAATCTCGGCAAAGTCACGCAACGGCGCTGACAACAAAAGTCGTCCGTTGCCGTCCATATCCACCTCGGTGGCATGCCCTAGCACCGTACGCCGTAGCAGCCGACCGGATTGCGAGTAACTGGGCAACGCGACGATCTTCTCCTGGACTAGATCCCACTCGGGTTTGGTATGCAGCGTTAGACACTTATCTAACGGGTCTATCGTCACAAACAACTTACCCTCGCAGCAGTCAGCAAGACGCTCACGGTAGCGCGTTGGCATAGCCATGCGCCCCTTCGCATCAAGATTGATCTCACTGACTCCGCTAAACATCGCCCGTACCTAACCCCAAAAAACCACTTTTACCCACATTTACCCACTATAGCACACCAAGCAAGATACACTACCACTTTCACCCACCGTCCAAGGCACTCTGATAGCTGTTTGTCCTAGGTCATGAAATCAACACATACAGAAGTGATGTTCACTCAAGAAAAAATATAATTAATTCAATGCAATCAACAAGATAAGAAGCGCGTGCAATTTCAGAGATCCACTTTTAAAGCGCGACAAAATGAGTAAAACAGCGCTAGCGGAAGCGACGATTGCAGCCTTTGCGGTTTCGCTTGGTTCGTGAGCCCAAGTCGATGATAATGTCGAACTTTCCCACCCTCATTGGACTCGATATCAGGCTCCAGCAACCGAGAACCTCACAACGCTCATGACACCTATTCACCCTCTTGCTCAGCTTGGATCTCTCGACACCGAAACATTTTTACGCGAGTACTGGCAGCGCAAACCCTGCTTATTTCGCAACGCCTTTGCCGAGCCTATCGAAGTCGCCAGTCCCGATGAGCTAGCTGGCATGGCCTGTGAAGACGCCATCGAATCACGATTACTGATTAGCGACCCCAGCAGTGGCAAGTTCGAGTTGCGCCAAGGCCCCTTTGCCGAACAACTGTTTGAAGAACTGCCCAGCAGCCACTGGACGCTACTGATTCAAGGCGTGGATCTGTGGCTGCCCGAAGCCGCCGACCTGGTAGAGCGTTTCAAATTTATTCCAAACTGGCGCCTGGATGATCTGATGATCAGCTTTGCGACCCGAGGTGGCGGTGTCGGACCGCACTACGACAACTACGATGTGTTCATTATCCAGACCCAAGGCCGACGCCGCTGGGAGATAGGCGGACACTACCGGGAACAAGACAGCGAATTTTTAGCCGACCAGCCGGTAAAAATCCTCAAGCACTGGCAGCCCGAGCAGAGCTGGGATCTCGAACCTGGAGATATGATCTATATCCCGCCAAGGGTCGGCCACAACGGCATCGCTCTGACCGATGACTGCATCAACTATTCGGTGGGCTATCGCGCCCCCCATGCAACCGAGATGCTCACTCACCTGGCGGAATACTGTACCCACCACTGCCCCGACGAACTGCGCTACAGCGACCCCAAACTCGGATTAAGAGCTCATACTGGCGAGATCCAAGCCGACGACCTAGATCGGGTCCAGCAATTATTACAGAAACTGATTGGCGATCCGAATCAACTACAACGCTGGTGGGGAGAATACGTTACCGAAGCCAAGCACCCCGAACACGACAACACCGAAGAGCCCCTCAGCCACGGGCAATTACACCAGCAGCTCGAACAAAGCGATTCGGTTCGTCGAAGCGAGGGCGTGCGAATAGCCTATTCCAGGCATGCCCAGGGCGGCTACCTGTTTGCCGAAGGTCGGTACTTTGAATTGGAGCCAGCAGTGATTCCGCTGGCAGAGTTATTGAGCGATCAGAATCGCTATACAACCGAGCAGATAGCGACTTGGCTAAAACAACCCCAAGCGTTAGAGATTCTATTGGCGCTATTTTCCCGAGACCAACTGTACTGCCTGTAACATTCTTAATGAGTGTCAGCCGGTTCCGAATCGATACTGAAGTCGCGTCCGCACAAACAATCATCAACCGATTTCATCCGATCAACAGACTGGCTTAACTCTGCTGATCGGAGCAAAGAATGGGAACCTTGCTGACGGACACGCCCCGCTTCTTGACCGCTAGGGCATGCGCTTCGACCCGGATGACAAAAGACGCAATGACAATCCGCACATTCAGACACACTTACTGTACCAGCCATAACACCCCTTCTTCTCGCCCAAGCTCAAACAGTATAAGTTATCACTAAATGATAATTTATCAAATCGATCTATGCTTATGAGGCTTTTTTCGCCTTCTGGGTATTTTACCTAAGTCGTCGCAATAGCCCTTCTGCCTATGATCCGCGCAACGATCCATTTGAAGGAAATACATGGTTATGGGTACTTCAGACTCGAACAAAGCGTGAGGAATGGGGAGGCGGCACTAAGATCGACCCAACGCTAGCCGGGATTTTTCTTTCTCTACTGCTCATCTCCACTATCTATCAGTTCAACAGTCAGCGCCAAATAGTGGAAGCCATGGTGTTAGAACGAACCCAAACCCTGGCTGATAGTTTTTTCGATGTCATCAATACGCTGATGCTGACCGGTCGGATGCAGCAGCATAGCGTCAATATCGTCAACGTGATCTCCAGCATCGCCGAACAAACCAACTAATTGGCACTCAAGCCGCCATCGAAGTCACCCGCGCCGGCGAACAGAGTCGCAGCTTTGCCGTCGTCGCTGACGAAGTGCGTGCACTGGCCTCTCGCACAGGTCAATCCACGATTGAGACCAGAGAGACGATCAAACGCATACAACAACAAACCCGGCGCACTCATGAAGCAATTAGCCAAGCAGTAGCTGGGCTCAAAGCAGTGTCGGACAAAGCAAAGCTACGGGGGAGTTTTTGACCGCCGTCGCGCAGTCGATCGGCAATGTGGCGCTGCTTAACACTCAAAATGCCGCAGCTGCCGAACAGCAACACCAGGTCGCTGGCGAGATAAATAACAACGCTCTGGCGATCAACGGGATCGCCAACCTATCCGAACCAATACCAAACGCATGACCGACGCCACCGAAGACCTTAATCGACTTAGTGAACAGTTCAACAGAATCATCGAGCAGTTCCAAATAACCGTTTAGCCAGGTTTAGCTCAAAAAAAACGCGGCTATAAAGCCGCGCAAAGGTGAGTCATTCTGCTGTTTCTAACGATTACTTTTTACCCGCTACCTCGTCGTACCAAAGATCATGATGCTGCTTAGCCCACTCCTCGTCGACGTGGCCGTTAACCATCCCCTCTAACGCACCCTCTGTGCCCAAACTACCGATATAAGCATGGGCCAGCATGCCGCAGGTCAACACTAGAGCCGAGATAGCATGGACGATATTGGCAGTCTGAAAGTCATCACGTAGCTCGATCAATGCAGGGAAGTCCAGCACCAGACCTGACAACGATAGCGCTACACCACCGACCACCAAAACCCAGTACCACAACTTCTCTCCACCATTCATGTATCCGGCGTGCGGATGCTTACCCTTGATCAGGCCACCGCCACGCACGAACCACATTAAATCGGTACCGCTAGGAATATTGTTCTTCAGCCACTTCAGCAACATCAGCACTAAGCAGAAGGCGAACAACACCCCCAGGTAGTTATGCGATGACTTAGCCAACTGCAGATAGCCGTTAAAACCCGATTTACCGAGCAGGTCAGGCAGAAAATAACGGCCATACAGAATACTCAGCCCGGTCAGGGTCAGGATGATAAACAATCCAGCCACGGTCCAGTGCAGGTAGCGATCGAACTTGCGCCAGCGCTCAACCGTTCTGCCGCTGCGAGGCTGCGCCATCTTATTGGAACCCAGCAACAGGTAGACGACCAACAGCACCGCCAACGTCGCCAACAGCGCCCATTTTCCGTAGGGCTTAACCTGATTATTACGAAGCTGACGCCAATCTTCACCGCTACGATTGATCAACACACCGGCTTCGGCCGTTTTATGGGTCGAATAACCGCTCTCGCCTTGCGTCACCTGACGCCAATAATCCGCTCCTTGAACGCCTTTGTTACTGGCCTCAGAAACACTGCCTGCCTGCGACAGGCTGCTCCAACTCAGTAACAAACACCCCAGCAATGCGAGTAATCCCCAACCTGCAGGTGAAAACAGCTCACGTGCGGAGCCTTTAAATTGAAGCGTTTGATTCATATCTTTACCTATCGAATCCGCTCAATGTTGTCGGCGAGCAAAAGCAGGCCAGAGCAACCGCTCCGGCCCGCCTGCTGCCGGGCTCAGTTAGCGTTTATTACCCGCTGCGTTATAGGCCAGATTCTGCCCCCAGGCGCCCGCATTGGAGCCCCTGGCGATAACCCGTTCACGGTAGATATCCGACACATCGGCAGCATCACCCGCCAACAGCGCTTTGGTCGAGCACATCTCGGCACACAACGGCAGTTTGCCTTCGGCGATGCGGTTACGGCCGTACTTCTCCCGTTCAGCCTGAGAGTGATCCTCTTCAGGCCCACCTGCGCAGAAGGTACACTTATCCATCTTGCCGCGATCACCGAATGCTCCCTCCTGCGGGAACTGCGGTGCGCCGAATGGACAAGCAAACAGGCAGTAGCCGCAACCGATACAGCCGTCCTTGTCGTGCAACACAATGCCCTCGTCGGTCTGGTAAAAGACATCCACCGGACACACCGCCATACAGGGGGCGTCGGTACAGTGCATACAAGCAACCGACAGACTCACTTCGTTGGGTTCACCATCGTTAATGGTTACCACGCGGCGGCGGTTAACACCCCACTCCACCTCGTGCTCGTTTTTACAGGCTGTGACGCAACCGTTGCACTCGATACAGCGCTCGGAGTCACAGAGAAATTTCATTCTTGCCATCTTACTGTTCCCCTTAAGCTACGCTGATTTTGCACATAGAGACTTTCGATTCCTGCATCTGCGTCACCGAGTCATACCCGTAGGTCATAGCGGTGTTGGCAGATTCACCCGATACATACGGTGCCGACCCTTCCGGGTACTTGGATCGCAGATCCTCGCCCTGATATTCCCCGGCAAAGTGGAAGGGCAAGAAGGCCACGCCGGCTTGGACCCGATGGGTTAGCAACGCCTTAACCTTGATCTTGGCCCCTTCGGGTGTATGCACCCAGACATCCTTACCGTCACGCACGCCGGCGTTGTTGGCATCGACCGGGTTGAGCTCGACAAACATCTCTTGCTGCAGCTCGGCCAGCCACGGGTTCGAACGGGTCTCGTCACCCCCACCCTCGTACTCAACCAGACGGCCTGAAGTCAGCACAATCGGATACTCCTTGGAGAAATCCTGCTGCTGGATCGAGGCGTACTGAGTTGGCAGGCGGTAATGCGACTTGCGATCTTCATATGTGGGGTAATCTGCAACCAAGTCACGACGAGTGGTATAGAGCGGCTCTCGGTGCAGCGGCACCCGATCCGGGAAGGTCCAGACTACGGTCCGCGCCTTAGCGTTACCGAATGGCGCACAGCCATGCTTGATTGCAACTCGCTGGATACCTCCAGACAGGTCGGTCTTCCAGTTTTTACCCTCAGCGGCAGCCTGCTCTTCAGCGCTTAGATCTTTCCACCAGCCCAGTTTTTTCAGCAGTTTATCGCTGAACTCAGGGTGACCGTCTTTGAGCTCATTACCCTTAGGGAAAGAGCCTTCGGCCAACAGATTCTTGCCTTCAAACTCCACCCCAAACCGAGCCCGGAAGTTGAGACCACCTTTAGCCACCGGCTTGCTGGGATCGTAGAGGATATGCGTACCCGGGTGTTTCATCTCCGCGGTTCCCCAACACGGCCAAGGTAGACCGTAGGTTTCACCGTGTATTGGACCACCTTCGGCTTCCAGACTGGTGTAATCAAAGGTATGCCAGTTCTGCTGGTGCAACTTCAATCGCTCAGGGCTCTGACCGGTGTAACCGATAGTCCACATGCCCTTGTTGAATTCGCGGGTGATATCTTCGATCAGCGGTTCATCGCCGTTCACCTTAATATTCTTGAACAACTCTTTTTCAAAGCCCAGCTGTTTGGCGAACTTGTACATGATGGTGTGATCAGGCAGCGAATCGAACAGCGGCTCGATCACCTTAGAACGCCACTGCAGCGAACGATTGGAGGCCGTGACCGAACCGTAGGTCTCGAACTGAGTTGTCGCTGGCAGTAGATAAATGCCATCTTGACGATCAGGCAGCACGGAGGTGGCCGTTGGATAAGGGTCGACAACCACTATCATATCCAGCTTCTCCATCGCCTTCTTCTGGTCCGGCCCACGGGTTTGCGAGTTAGGCGCATGGCCCCAGAACACCATCGCGCGGATGTTATCATTCTGAGCAACGTTGGCCTTATCTTCGAGTACACCGTCCACCCAACGTGACACCGGAATACCCTTGGTGTTCATCGGCTTAACCGGTTTACCTTTGGATTTCTCGTAGCTGCCCTGGTCAAAGCGACCGGCGATCCAGTCATAATCTAGATCCCAGACTTTGCTCCAATGCTTCCAAGCACCGCCTGATAGGCCGTAGTAACCTGGCAACGAGTGTGACAGGACGCAGAAGTCGGTCGCGCCTTGAACATTATCGTGACCACGGAAGATATTGGCACCGCCACCACTAACACCGATATTACCCAGCGCCAGCATCAGGGTGCAGTATGCCCGGGTGTTGTTGTTACCGGTGGTGTGTTGGGTACCCCCCATACACCAAACAACAGTACCGGGCTTGTTGGTCGCCAGGGTTTTGGCCGCAGTATGCATCTGTTCTTCAGACAGACCAGTAACGCGCTCAACCTCGGCAGGGTTCCACTTTTTAACCTCTTCACGCACTTCATCGAGACCAAACACGCGCTGCTCAATGTAGCTCTTGTCTTCCCAACCGTTTTCGAACACGTGCCACAACAGGCCCCAGATCATCGCCACGTCAGAACCCGGGCGCAACGGCAGATGCTGATCGCCTTTGGCAGCGGTACGCGAGAAGCGCGGATCGGCAACGATCAATTTGGCCTTGTTACGCTCCTTGGCATACAGGATGTGCTGCATCGCCACCGGATGCGCTTCAGCCGGGTTAGAACCGATCAGGATCATCGCCTTAGCGTTGTGCATGTCATTGAAGCTGTTGGTCATCGCCCCGTAGCCCCAGGTATTGGCTACCCCGGCCACCGTGGTGGAGTGACAGATTCGCGCCTGGTGGTCGACGTTATTGGAGCCCCACATCGCCGCGAACTTACGGAACAGGTAGGCCTGCTCGTTGTTGTGCTTGGCCGACCCCAGCCAGTAAACCGAATCGGGGCCAGACTCTTGGCGAATCTTCATCATGCCGTCGCCAATCTCGTTGATGGCATCGTCCCACGACATCTTCTGCCATTTGCCACCGACCAATTTCATCGGGTATTTGAGTCGACGCTCTCCGTGGCCGTGCTCTCGTAGTGCAGCACCCTTGGCGCAATGAGCCCCTTTGTTGAACGGGTGATCAAAGGCAGGTTCCTGGCCTGTCCACACACCCTTCTCGACTTCGGCGTACACACCGCAACCGACCGAACAATGGGTACAGATAGTACGTTTCACTTCAGCATTACCGCCGCCAGCCGGAGCACTCTTTGCCTCGGCTTTACGCATCATCGGCGGTGCCAGCATGGTAGCCGCAGCGACACCTCCGGCAGCGATACCACTGTGGCCCAAAAAGCTACGGCGGCTCAGGCCAGTTTGGCTCTGCTCCTTTGTGCTTTCGGTAGTGGTTTGTTTGGGAGTCAATCTCATGGTTTGTCCTCACCTACTCCTGGATTCTTATTAAATACGGGCGCTGGCGTAGTACGCCCGCACATGATCCGTTTCCCGATAGCCCTGAGAGCCCTTCGCTTTAGCGGTCGACTCTTCTTCAACCACTTCAGCCGATACCTCACCAGCAACCGCTGCCGCAACAACCGCGCCACCTGCAACACCCATCGTCTTGATAAATTGCCGACGATCGCTACTGGTGACTTCAGACTTCTGCTTACTCATCCCCATCTCCTTGTTTTTCTTAACACGTGATGCAGGCACAATGGCTGGCTGACTACAGCGCTACGGATCAAGCCGTAACCGTGGCTTTAACCACCGTCACGGTTTCTCCAACAACATTGCTTCCTGCTCAAAAAACAGCTCTGCAAAACGTCCTACCGCGCCATAAAAATGTGCGGTTTGACTAGCCTGCAGATCTTCAACAAAACGTGACCACCAAGGCGCTAGATGGCGTTCAAAAAACTGCCGCTGTGCGGTCCGCTGACAAACCGTACCTGGGCCTACCAGCATCGCCATCACCTGACAAAGTGCGGCGATATGATCTTCGGGCTCACGCACCTCTGGATCGCGCTCAAAACCCAACGCATCCAAGTCCTGGCGCAGCGTTACCAGTGGCTTTTCCATCAAAAAACCGGTCATGTACCACGAGCCATACGGCAGCAGTTCGCCACGACCGATACCGATAAACAGGCAGTGGTACTCCTCGGCCACCTGTTCGGGTTCAGCTCTGCGCGCAGCCATCTGCAGCACTCCCCAGGCTTCGCGCATCGCCGACTGTTGATCGTCGTTCAATTCGATCGAATCCAACCATTGCAACAACTCACGCGAAGGCGGTTGCGACAGCAATGATCCCAGCAGTGCATAAGCATCGGCACGAAACAGCTCTAACGGGCTGGGTTGCTGCGCGGGATTGATGATTTGAACGGTTTCGGTATTGGTCGATTCGGAGGTTTGCATCGCTAAATCACTCATCACTTCACCTCCACGGCGTCAACGCTACTATCAGAAGTCGCAGACTCCGGCTGGGCAAGATTGAGCTCGTCGGCATCGGCAGGACGCCCCTTGGCATGAGCAAACAGGTCCCCACCGGGATCGGTCTTGACGATATCGATTACTCGGCAGTCCTCGCACATCTCCAATCGGCGCAAACCGGCGGCATCAAACATGCTGTGACCCGCCAGCTTCTTCAGCATCAACGACACCACACTCTGGGTTGCAAACGGCTTATCGCAACAGATACAACAGAAAGGTTGTTCCTCTTTGAGCACCCGAGGCTGGATACGCGTTGCAGGATCCAGCAGAAAACGCGGCTGCAGAGCCAGCACCGATTCAGGGCAAGCCTGAACGCACAGACCGCATTGAACGCAGGCATCCTCGCTAAAGCTCAAGCGTGGCGTGTCGGACGCGCTGCTCAGGGCCTGGCTTGGGCAGATCGCGCTGCAGGACATACAGAGGGTGCAATCGGCACTACGAATATCAAGATTGCCAAATGCCGCACCTTTCGCCAGCGCCACCTCAGTCGGCAACTCAACCTGCTCGACCCGCTGCTGATACAGATGGCTCATCGCCTGAGAAATTTGTTGGCGCTTATCGGCTTGCAGGTCGAGCCGAGCAATCGGTTTCAAATCACTATTGGTAGGGCGGGCGCTATCTTGTTGATGCAACTGCTGTTGATGTAATTGTTGCGAATCCAACAAGGCAACCCGAGGCTCCATCTCAAGCCCCTGTAGCAAGCTGTTAGTGGTCTCAATCTCTGCCTCCAACACCAGCCGAACCGATTCGGGGATGGGATCATCCACCCACAGCACAACGTGGCCTGCTCCCAGCGCCATTGCCGACAGCCAGACCTCCATTCCGGCACTACCCATCTCTTCGATCTGTAACGGCAGATAGTGACCGGGTAATGATTGCAGCAACTCGGGCAGCCGCTGCTCAGTAGAATTGGCATCGTGCAGTAGCAGTTGTGGCGTTTCACCCCCTGCCGCTCTGTAACTGGCGACCAGCCGCTGCAGGCTATCCAACAATAAACCTGGCTGCGGGAAACCATAACGAATCGCCGAGGTAGGACAGGCGCTAGCGCAGCCACCGGCACCGTGACACAGGTGGGCGTCGATCTGCACCGTCGCCGACTGCACACTGATCGCATCGGCAGGGCAAACATCCAGACAACGCGTGCAACCGGTGATGCCGCTGCCGCTATGAGCGCAAAGGTCTGAATTGATTTTGAAATAACGCGGTTTGTCAAAACCTCCCTGCAGCGTAGGAATCTCTGCCAGCGCAGTTTGGTAGGCGACCTCATCGGCAGGCGCAAAGTACCCCGCAGGCTTTAGCTCCATCGAAAGCAACGGCTCAGCGGTCAGGTCAAGAACCAGGTCAAATTCGCTGGCCCCGAGCGCCAACTTAGCCAGCGATTGAGCTTCACCATCGACCTCAACCAATACCTTAAACTGCCCTAGGTAGCCACTTAGTGCGGTCAACGGCAAGCGGTACAGCTCAAGCTTAGGCACCAATGCCGCAGCGGCTTCCATCTCAGCATTAAGCAGCTCGGGCATCGCTTCGGTAATCAGTGCGGTGACCGATTTCAGTTCTGACAAACAGGACGCCGCTAATCGTACCCGGTGCTCAGCACCCAAAATCAACAACCGTCCCTGCGATGTAAACTCCACCCCTGGCGCGGCCAGGTTGATCGCCGGACTCACCTGCCGCATCGCCTTGTCACGAGCAATACGGTTCTGGTCGGCTTGAGCATTATTTAAAGGGGTGATCATGGTTGAGGGCGGGGGTTCCACTAGCTGTTCGGGTTCAGGGATTAATTGACTCATCGCGATATCTAACTCCGCTTGTTATTTATCAGTGCAACTGTTGCACCAGCCTTGTTCGGAAAATTGACGCCTGCTGACCAAAGGGTTCCAAGCCAAAACAGTGCGCAGCAAAGATGAGGGCCAAAATGACCCTACGCAAAAAATTGGTATAGACAAAAAGACCTATTCACAAGCACCTAGCTCATCAACGTCGTCTTGTTCACTCTGTTGCTGCATGTCCGCGAGCTTAGTAACTGCTGTATCAGCCTCTTGCTGCTCCGTACACTCCCGTTCCTCAACAACATCTTCGTCTTGTAACGCTTCATCGAACTGCTGCTTCTGGCGCTCGATAAACTGTTTCATATGATAGGTGACCGTGTCGCCGAGCGGCACAAAGGTGCTGTAGTCTTCGTCGTACTCATTCAGGCCGTCGCGGATATTAAATTCGGGCAGATGGAACAATTTGTTTAGCGCCTTGCGTCGCAACTGCTCGGATACCTTTTCGGAAAAAAAGCCACTGAAGTCCGATTTCTCATCGAGGGTATCGATATCGGGCATATCGGCATCGGTCAGCGGCTCGGCCTCGACAACGGCTTCAGCCGCTCCATCAAGCAGTTCTACCGAGGTATCATCCACTTCATTTAATGCGACGGGCTGCGACTCGGCAGACTGAGGCTGGCTCTTCAGCCGCGACCAACGGTTAAGAAAACCGTCTTCGGCCAACTCAACAGGACGATCAGACACGTTCACCTCCTGCAGATTTCCCGCTCTGTAGAGATACGCCCTGTTCACTTTTTTTCCGCTTACCATGGTGGCGGCGCTTGCTTTTACCGGCCTCTAACTCGGGTTCACCGTGACGGGCAATAAAACCCTCGATCCAACACTGAACAGCCTCGGGCATCGGAATCGAGTAGACATCTTCCTCACCGCCGTCCATATAGGATGAAGCTTCGTCCTGACTAGCGGTAACGAGATACGGCTGCATCAACTCGTCCTCTTCGTTACAGATAACAAACAGCCGAGGGTCCGTAGCCGTCAAATTAAAGCGATAGGCCGCCCGCTCATCACGAAACAGCTCCAGCGACAACCCGCTCCATTGATAGTCGGTACTGGTATCGTCCAGCGGAATCTGCTCAAAACCCAACGCTTGGCGCTGTTCGCTGGCACGATCGCTATCACAGCCTTCCAGTGACCAGCTATCCACCTCCCACAAACCACGCTGAATCGACTTCTTACGCAATCTCACCAGTAATGGCCAAAAGCGAATATCGGCTGACGATAAAGATCCGATCTTCGGGTCGGCAAGCGTATCGGTAGCGGGAGCAACCGATGGCGGTATAGGTTGTGACATTGTGGCCTCACTCATAGACATCATCGCCCTGATAACGCAATAACCATTCCACCACTGCAACCCGGTCCAAGCTGAGCGATAACGGGGCCCCTCGCAAACGTCGGTTCAGCCAGCAACCCAAACCAGGACAAAAAGTACCGAAGGATTTACCGCAGACGGACATTTTGTCCCGCTCCTGCTTGTTGAGTTGCGCTACTGCCCGCCGTAGCCACGCCTGTCGCTCAGGCACAGAACTTGCTCAGCGGTTATCAGATGTATCGCGCCCCGTTTTGCGCCTATAACGGCAACTATCGTGATGAAGTCATGCATCAACCGCCCGTCAACCAAAGGATCCAACCATGACCAGTCATTACTCCCCCCTGATGACCCGCGAAGGATTTCTCAACACCCACGAGGTCTCTGCATGGGATGAACAGGGCGAGTCACGTCAGGTATCGATCGCGGGCGAAGCACCGCTGACCCTGTACGTCGACAAACAAGAGGTGGTCACGCTGATGACACTGGGCAGCCACCCTGAGTTACTGACACTGGGCTATCTGCGCAATCAGGGATTTATCGACCAGATCGAACAGGTACGCAGCGTCCAGGTTGATTGGGATGTTAACGCCGTCGCCGTTGTCACCCACGAAGGGGTTAGCGACCTGGAGCAAAAGCTACAGCATCGCACCATCACCACCGGTTGCGGCCAAGGCACGGTATTTGGTGGGCTAATGGAAAAGATCGATCAGATTGAGCTGCCCCAGGTACGCCTACCTCAATCGCAAATCTACGGCCTGCTCGACAGCCTGCGACTGCAAAACGAGATCTACAAGAAAGCCGGAGCAGTGCATGGTTGCGCGCTATGCCAGGGCACCGAAGTGCTGAGCTTTGTCGAAGATGTGGGCCGCCACAACGCCGTCGACACGCTGGCGGGGGAGATGCTACTCAACAAGCTGGAGGGGCACGACAAGCTGTTCTACACCACCGGACGATTGACATCTGAGATGGTGATCAAGGTCACCCAGATGGGAATCCCGATCGTGCTATCCCGCTCCGGCGTGACCCAGATGGGGATGGAGTTAGCCGACCAGGTTGGCCTGACCCTGATCGGTCGTGCCAAAGGCCAGCATTTCCTGGTGTTCAACGGCCATCAACGCATCGACTACGACCAGCGCCCGACGCCTCGGCCTCTAGCTGGCGACGCTTCGCAACGCAGGAGGGCCTAACATGAACGCAACTCTGGCACCTGTCGATATCCGTTCCGCCCCACCCCGTTTCATGAACATCAAGCAGATATCCGAGTACCTGCACCTCAACGAAAAGAAGATCTACGCGTTAGCCAGTGAAGGCCAGATACCGGCCACCAAGGTCACAGGAAAATGGCTTTTTCCACGCGATCTGGTCGATCAATGGCTGGTCGAATCCAGCCATGGCGGCGTGCTGCTCGATCGGTTAATCATCGCAGGCAGCGACGACCCACTGATGCACCGAGCCGTTAGCCAGGTGGCACGGCAGATTCAAACCAGCGCGATCGTCAGCTACTCCAGCACCGGCACTCGGTTAGGCCTATCGTTACTGGCGCGACAGCGTGCCGACGTTTGCGCTATCCATTGGGGCCCCGCCGAAGAGAGCCACATGCGCCACCCGGCACTGCTGAGCCGTCACCGCCAACACAGCAAATGGGTGCTGGTGCACGCCTTCAAGCGCGAGATCGGGATTATCGTCACCCCCGACACGCGGATCAAATTCAGCAGCATCCCCAGCCTGCTTCAGGCCGAACTACGCTGGGCACTACGCCAGGATGGCACCGGTTCCAATCGTTTTATGGAAGAAGCACTGAGCCACTGCGGCTTTACCATGGCACAGCTCAACCAGGTTGAGCAGGGATTGAGCGAGCGCGAGATCGCCTCGCAGATCGCCATGGGGCTCGCCGATGCGGGCCCGGGAGCTCGCGCCACTGCGGCTGAGTTCGGGCTTGATTTTGTATCGATGGGCTGGGAAAGCTTTGATCTGGCGCTGTATCGCGGCGTGTTTTTCCGTCATCTGTTCCGCGAATTGATGCAGCAACTCGAAAGCCCAGAAAGCCAACTTCAAGCACAACGACTGGGCGGTTACGATTTTAGCGAAGCCGGCAAATTGGTATGGTCATCGTAAGGTTTGCCCGTTGATTGCGGGCTAGAGATCACTCTGTCGGGTTAACGTCGGGCAGGTTAACTTTGACGCTGTTATTTCTATCTCGACTATCACGAATCAGCTCGTTACTGGCGATGCTCGATTCGGCCTTAGCCACTCGGTCGTAAAGCACCACATTGACCGTTGCCGCCAGGTTCAGACAACCGATAGTCGGCACATAGACCACGGCATCGGCCCGGTCGATCAGCTCCTGAGCAATGGTACCGTCTTCGGGACCAAACAGATAAAAAGCCTGCTCGGGGTGTTGATACTCGGGTAACGGCACGGCACCCTCCACCAACTCGACACAAACAAGCTGCATCGCATCAGGAATGTGCTCCAACAGAGATTCAACCCCGATTAATGGAATATCACGGCCGACATTTTTGGTATCGGTATGAAAGCTCGCCGCACGGTCGTAGCGCTGGCCGCTATAGAACACCGAATCGGCTTGAAAACAGCCTGCGGCACGCAGCACAGCGCCTACGTTTGACGGATTCTTGGGGTTGATTAAACCGATGCTGATCTGGGATTTATTCATCCGGACTATTTTGGTCGATCTTGGCATAGTTGGCTACAGCGTCATGCTGCTCATTTACCGACCTCAATCACATATCCTATCGATATGTTATGCCCCAATTGCCGATCGACGCTATTTCGTTTTGTTCCGGTCCTTTCTATGGTAGAAAAGGCCCCTGACCTAATAAGGAGCCTCAATGAAAACCTCAATCAAGACCCTCGCCGCCCTCGCCTTAAGCGCCATCATCTGTACAGCCACGGCCGCTGAAAGCGTATCGGTAGCCGATCTACACGCCCAGCGCACCGACCTCAGCGGCAAGCAAGTCAGCATTACCGGCAAGGTGATCAAGGTAAACAACGGCATCATGCGTCGCAACTTCATCCACGTGCAGGATGACACCTCTGCAGGCGAATTCGACCGGGTGATCTTTACCAGCCAGCAAACCACCCAGGTAGGCAAAACCGTCACCGCCACCGGAACGGTCAAACTCGACACCGATTTCGGCATGGGCTACTTCTACCCAACGCTGGTTGAAGAGTCTACCCTCACGACCACCGAATAAAGCACCCGCTATACATAAGAAAAGGGGGGCTAGCCAACAACGGCTAGCCCCCCCCTTTTCTTTTAGAATACAAACAGCCCTCTTTCGGCCCTCTTTCAGCCCTATTTCAGCCCTAGACAATACTTCGAATCAGCTCTTCCTCTGCCTCATCAACCTTGGGATTTTGCTGTAAAAACACGAAGAAACAACTCCCCACACCGGGCCGGGAGCGAACCATAATTTCTCCGTCGAAGCGTTCTAAAATGCCGTAGCTCACCGACAGCCCGAGCCCTGTCCCCCCCTTGGTGCGAGTAAAGAAGGGATCAAAAATTCGCGGTAAAACGGTGCTATCGATGCCGCAACCATTATCTTTAACCAGCATCATCACCCCATCGCCATAGTCACGGCTGCGTATCGTTAACAGTCCTTGACGATCTTGCTCGACGATCGCGTTAACAGCATTGACGATCAGATTGATCAACACCTGCTGAAACTGCTGCGGATTGCAACGAATCGTCCTGCTGGCGCGCAAATCAAGCTTCAATCGGATCGATTTTTTGGACAAATCGTGGCGCACCAGCACTAGGGTATCGTCGATCACCCGGTTAAGATCCATCAGCGATAGTTGCGCCATATAATCGTTGGGGCGTGAGTACTGCAACAGATTGGTGATGATAGAGCGGATCCGGTAGACCTGTTCGATAATCAACTCCGATTCGCGCTTGACCGGCGCTATCGTCGCCTCACCCAGCTCGGCGATCAACAGATCCATATTGCCCAAGATAACCGCAGTGGGATTGTTTATCTCATGGGCGATTCCGGCGGTCAGCTCGCCGATAGCAGCTAGTTTTTCCTTAGCCACCAGTTGCTGTCTTGTTCGCTTGAGCAGGTCGAGATTTTGCTGCAGATCGATGGTGCGTTGTTGTAGTTGATCGGTACGCTGGGCCACTTTAACTTCCAGTTGGTCTGCAGCGCTCTGAATCTGATGATGCTGCTGACTGAGCTGATCAAGCAGCGCATCAAACTGCCCTGCCAGCATACTCAGCTCGTCGTGGGTATCGAGTCGGCCAATGCGCACCTCCTGACCGGCGCGTACTTTTCGCATCACTCGCGCCATCGCCTCGATCGGCTTAAAGATCGACTTGGCTCCCACAACCGCCAACGCAACGCTGAGCAAGGTAACTAATACGAAAAGAATTCCCAGCCAGCGCAGCGCCTGAAAATAACTTTCCTTAAAAGGGGCTTCCAAAAAACCGGCGTATAGCATGCCGATCCGCTGGCCATAGATATCGATAATCGGCTCGTAGGCTGAGATGTACCACTCGCTGACCACAAAGGCCCGGTCGATCCATTTTTCACCACGCTCGAGTACCTGATCGTGCACCGCTTTCGACACCAGCGTCCCGATCGCCCGCTTCAACGGTGATTCTAGTCGGCTGGGAACATTAGTATTGATACGTACATCCCCAAGGAACACGGTAACAGTGCCCAGGCTATCCTCGGCCAGACTGCCTTTGCCGTAGACCAGTTGTTTTAAGCCATCGACAAATTCAAAGTTGCCGTTTACCAACACCCCTGCGGTTAAATAGCCTCGCACATCGCCATCGACATCCCAGATCGGGTAGTAGCTCAAAAATACCATGCCGCGATCTTCGGCTTTGCGCACCTGCGGGATCGAATGGGGGGTTTCCTGAATCGGGAGATAAACCCAATCCGCCAATGCGGGGTCGATCCGAAACAGTTCGGTATCGGAAAACAGCGTCACCCCGGCGCTACCATTTTCCAATCGGGCACGCTTCATCAAAGGCGGTCGCTTGACATCACAACCCAACGCACCGATCAGGTCGCAGCCGTCAGCATCGACCAAATATACAAAATCAAAATCGGCCCGCTGTCGCAGCCGCGCCAATTGAACTTCAAGCGGCCGTGTATTGCGACTGTTAGCAAACAGTTCCTGAGCCGCTTGTTGGAAGGGGTAGGATTCGGCGATCAACGATAACTGCTGTAGATAAGCTTGCTGACGACGTTCAAACGCATCGTGAGCAACCGATAGGTCGGTATTCACCTTCATCAACAACTGCCGATAGCTGACCTCGTTACTCCACAGATAGGCCATACCGATGACCACCGGCATAACCAGTAAGATAGGAAACAGCACCAGCGCCAACAACCGATAGCGAAGATTACCCGACACCAGCTGGTAGAGTCGGCTGAACATCAGGCAGAGGCCGCTTCGTTCCAGCTATGCAGCTTACGATCGAGCGTTTTCCGAGCGATCCCTAGTTGCCGGGCAGCCTGCGTTTTATTACCCTCTGACTCATCCAACACTCGCAAAATATGGTCTTTCTCCACCCGGTCCAGATCCCAATCGCGAGGATAACCCTGACCACCACTCGAAACAGCGTCCGGATCATCGGGTTGCAGTGCTTCGGCCGGCAAATGCCCTAACAGCAGGCAGCGTTCGATTAGATTTTTAAGTTCGCGAATATTACCGGGCCAGTCGTAGTTCTCCATCAACCGTAGGTCATCGTGGCTATATGGGATCGCAGGTAGCCCCAGCTTTTTGGCCAACTGTTCAGAAAAATGCTGCACCAATAAATTGATATCCTGGCTCCGCTCACGCAGCGGCGGCACCCGCAATCGCAGTACGTTTAAACGATAAAACAGATCCTGACGGAAGTTGCCCAGCTGCACCTCATGCTCAAGATCACGGTTGGTCGCGGCAACCAATCGAACATTAATCGGTATGTCACGCTCGCTACCGACAGGGCGTATGCGTCCCTCCTCCAGCACCCGCAACAGTTTGGACTGCATCAGCAGTGGCATCTCGCCGATCTCATCCAAAAACAGAGTGCCGCCATCGGCATAGCAGAACAGCCCATCACGGGCCTGCTGAGCTCCAGTAAAGGCACCTTTGACGTGACCAAAGAGTTCGGATTCGATCAACTCAGGCGCTATAGCACCACAATTAATCGGTACAAACGGCCCTTTCCGCGAACTCAAGCGGTGCATCGCATTAGCCACCAACTCTTTACCGGTACCCGACTCACCTTCGACCAAGACTACCGACGGGGTCGGTGCCACGCGACTGATCAACTGGCACAGCGATTTGATCTCAGGACTGTTACCGACCATGCCCTCCATCGAGTAGAGTGCATCGACCTGACGCTTGAGGACAAAGTTTTCTCGCCGCAACTGGCGCTGTTCCATACAACGCTTAACGGCCGTGGTCATCTGCTCGAGCCGAAAGGGTTTGAGAATAAAATCAGAAGCACCGATCCGCAGCGCTTCGATCGCCTTATCCAGGTCGGCAAATGCGGTCATGAAAATCACATCGGACTGAAGCCCGTGACTGGCCACTTCGGTCAGCCAATCTACCCCAGAGTTACCCGGCAGACAGATATCAACAATCAGCAAATCAAAATGGCAACGGCTACGCAGCGCTTCAGCCTCTTCGGCCGAACCGACCGCCTCAACCAAGCTGTACTCTTTGGCCAACGCCCGTTGCAGAAACTCACGGATACCCGGTTCGTCATCAACGATTAGCACCGACAAATTTTGCCGACCTTGATCCGATCTATTCTGGCTAGTATTGGTCGCTGCTTTAGTTTTCATAGCAGCATGATCCCGGGGAAAGGAGATCGTCACGCAGCTCACCTCATATAATTATTGGTTTATCGGTTGATCTGGCGTCTTATTAGCAAGCCACTGACGAGTCAGCCGCTCTCTGTTTAGATCCTTTGCTCAAAGCACCACGCAGCACACAAAAGCGCTCTATGGTCGCCCTGATTCGGCAGTAGAGTCAATTAAACTGACGTATAACCCAACCAGAAAGCGGTAACCGCTTCGCCGCGCGTCATTTTGTCCCTAACCCAATCCGAGGCGGGTCATTTTGCCCTTTTTCTACTTTCAAACCCGATAATCTTAGCCTCCAGCTTGGCCATTGCCCCCCTTAGAGTGCCATTGAGCACTATTATTTTAGGCTGGCACCCTACTTGCTAATACCCTTACTACTTGGCTGCCATCCTATACTGGCGCAATCCGCTAAGCGGTAAGATAAAGCCCGCCAACCCGTTGAGGAGCAAACGTGAACATCACAACATTCCGCCAGCTGTTACCGCTACTGCTATGGATGCCACTCAGCCTAGGCAGCCCGCTGCTGCAGGCCGACACGCTTCGCCTCGCCACGACTACCAGCACCTACAATTCGGGTTTGCTCGACGCCATCCTGCCCGAGTTCCAACGCCAGACGGGCACCGAGGTGCTGGTCATCGCGGTCGGCACCGGCGCTGCACTGCGGATGGGACGTGACGGTGACGCCGATGTACTGCTGGTTCATGCTCCCAACGCGGAACAGGATTTTATCGACAGCGGTTATGGCAGCCACCGTACCGGAGTGATGTACAACGATTTTGTGATTGTCGGTCCCGCCAGCGATCCCGCCAAGATTGCAGGCCTCAAAGGGGTCCAACAGGCGATGCAACAGATCGCTCAGCAACAGGCAATTTTTGTCTCCCGAGGTGATGATTCGGGTACCCATAAGAAAGAGAAAAGGCTGTGGAAACTGGCCAACATCGAGCCGGTCGGACGCTGGTACCGCGAGGCCGGACAAGGGATGGGCAAGGTATTACAGATCAGTAACGAGATGGAAGGTTACACCCTGACCGACCGGGGCACCTGGCTGGCGTACGAAAATAAGGTTGCACTCAAACTGCTGACCGAAGGCGACTCACGCCTATTCAACCCCTATAGCGTTATGCAGATCAATGCCGAGCGCTTTGCTGACCTTAACCATACCGCCGCTGCAAACTTCCGCCGCTGGTTGGTTTCCAAGCCGACCCAGCAACTGATTGGCGATTTCCGTATCAATGGCAAGCCGCTGTTTGTTCCGTCCGCTTCTGCCGCGATGGCTGTAACGGAGTAACCTTGGAAAGCCTTAGCACTACAACACTCGAAGCGATTAGCTTACTGCTTAGCGGTGACGCCGAGCTGTGGTCGATCATCGGGATCTCGTTCAGCACCACCCTAAAAGCGATAGTTATCGCCACCCCAGTGGCGTTCTTGGTCGGCTACCTGCTCAGCTCAACTCGCTTTCCTGGCCGCTGGGCATTGATCTCACTATTCAACAGCCTGCTTAGCGTACCCACCGTGGTGGTTGGGCTGCTGCTCTATATGCTGCTGTCACGCAGTGGCCTGTTCGGCGATCTTAAGCTGCTGTTTACCGAGACAGCGATGGTGCTGGGTCAGGTGGCACTGGCCTTCCCGGTTTTGGTCGCGATGAGTCTGGCCAGCTTCAAAGCCGCCGATCGCAGCGTTTGGGAAACCGCCCGCACACTGGGTGCCTCACCCTGGCGAGCCTTCGCCACGCTGATCCACGAGCTACGCTACGGCCTTGGTGCGGCCTGCATTGCGGCTTACGGACGCATCATCTCTGAGGTAGGGTGTTCGATGATGATCGGCGGCAACATTCTTGGCCACACCCGTAATATTCCTACCGCTATCGCACTCGAAACCAGCAAGGGTGAGTTTGCCCAGGGAGTCGCTCTAGGCTTGGTGCTGTTGCTGATGGCACTGGGACTCAATATCTGTATCACCTATCTGCACCGCCGCAGCGAGGCACCCATATGATCCGGCAGATAAGACCCGAAACAACAAACCTAACAACAGTATTAGACACGTCTACCCGCGAGGAACTTGCATGAACTGCTGCCAACGCGAGCCCCTACTCAGCGCCCGCCAGTTGAATAAAACCTTTGGCAACCGATCATTGTTCACCATTGATTCCCTAGAGCTTTATGCGGGAGAAGCGACCTTGCTAACCGGCCGTAACGGCGCTGGAAAAAGCACCCTGCTTAAAATCATTGCTGGGCTGGAAACGCCAGATGGCGGCACCCTCAGTTACCGAGGCAAGCAACTGAACCGCCGTCAGCACCGCAATATCGGCGGCAAAGTCATCTACCTCCATCAACAGCCTTTTTTGTTTGACTGCAGTGTGGAAGACAACGTCGGTTACGGCATTAAAAAACGTAGCGACAATCGCCAAGCCCTACGGGTCGCCCAAGCGCTGGAATGGTCTGGCCTATCACACCTGGCACAACGCAACGCAAAAACACTATCAGGCGGTGAAAAACAGCGCATTGCGCTAGCGCGTGCCTGGGTAATGGAACCCGAGCTATTGCTACTCGACGAACCCACCGCCAACATGGATGCAGAGTCACGCGAACAGACCCTGTTTTTGATTCGCCGCTTGATTAACGAGGGGATGGGCATTGTGCTTTGCAGCCATGAGTTTAAGACCGATAACCGCTTGATTAAGCGTGAACTGAAGCTTGACCAAGGCCAACTCCAGCAACGCGTATGGGATCGATCACCCGAGCCGCCACGCAATGTGACCCCCACTGCTTCACAGCTACTGCGACTGACCGAGGCCTGATATGACCTGCATTGACCGATCCGAGATTAGCGCGTTGATTTTAGCCGGTGGCCGTGCCCAACGGATGGAGGGCTGCGACAAGGGCTTGGTTGAATTGCGAGGCCAACCGATGATCTGCCATGTTATTGATGTGCTCGCGCCACAGCTAGACTTGATCCGTATCAACGCCAACCGCAACCAAGCCACCTATGCTGCCTTGGGCTGCTCAAATAGCCCTGCTAGCCACGCAACAGAACAACCGTTTGAGGTGATCAGCGATAGCATGAGTGATTATCAAGGCCCCTTGGCAGGCATCGCTCAAGGCCTACAAAGCTGTACCACCCCATGGATGCTGGTGACCCCGTGCGACACCCCGTTCCTGCCGCACGATCTGCTCGAGCGAATGGCAGTCCAGGCGGTACAGCAACAAGCAGATATTGCGGTGGCCCATGACGGCCAACGACTACAACCCGTCGTCAGCCTGATCAAACGTGAGTTGTTCGCTAGCCTGCAAAACTATTTGACCGGAGGCGACCGCAAGATCGACCGCTGGTATGCTAATCATAATTGGTGTCGGGTCGACTTCAGCGATCAACCCGAAGCGTTTTTAAACGTCAACACTCTCAAAGACAAACAACTGCTGGAGAGCCACGCCGTATGACCACCAGCATCTCCTCACCTCTACCCCTGATCGGCGTCGCCGCATACAGTGGTACCGGCAAGACCACCCTGCTGACACAGGTTATTCCTATGTTGATGGCGCAGGGTATTCGGGTTGGGGTGATCAAACATGCCCACCACCGCTTCGATGTCGATACCCCAGGCAAAGACAGTTACGAACTACGCAAAGCTGGCGCGGGGCAGATGCTGATTGGTTCGCGCAACCGCTGGGCATTAATGACCGAGACCCCCGAAGAGCAAGACGATCCCGATCTGAACTACCTGATCGAACAGCTAGATCATGCTCGGCTAGACCTGATCATCGTTGAAGGCTTTAAGCAGCTGCCTTTTCCCAAGATCGAGCTACACCGGCCCAGCACCGGTAATCCGCTGCTCTTTCCCAACGACCCGCATATCCTGGCCGTCGCCCACGACGCCCCCCTGCCGGTCGAGACCCAGTTGCCCGTATTAGATATCAACAATCCGCAACAAGTTGCCGATTTTATCGTCAGTTATTACCGACGCAACACCGTTACCAGCATCAGCCAGATTCAGCGGAACCAAGCTTAATGAGTACAATTGACCAGTCACAAGAGCAACACCAATGCTGCGGCGGTCCTGCATCGGGGCTGTTACCGATTGAGCAGGGACAGCAACAGATTTTACGGGCCATTGCGCCCCTCAAGCACAGCCTCCAGCTTGATATTCGCAATGCTCAAGGGCGAATTTTAGCCCAAGACGTCGTCTCGCCTATCAATGTACCGGCTTATAACAATTCGGCTATGGACGGCTACGCGGTGCGTAGCAGCGATCTCAATCCAGACGGAGAGACTCGGCTACAGGTGGTCGGTAGCGTACTCGCAGGTCACCCCTTCAACGGCGAGCTACAGCCCGGTCAGTGCGTCAAGATCATGACCGGCTCGAAGATTCCCGAATCGCTCGATACCGTGATCATCAAAGAGGTTTGTCACTGCGATGGCGCTGCTGACAACGAATACGTGCGCTTTCCCAGCGGCGCCAAAGCCGGTCAGAATCGACGCCTAGCGGGCGAAGACCTGGCTAAAGGCGCGGTAGCGATCCCCGCCAGCACCCGACTCGGCGCAGCGGAACTGGGCATGATCGCTTCACTCGGTCAGGCCGAAGTCTGCGTCTACCGCAAACCCCGTGTGGCTTATTTTTCTACCGGTGACGAGATCCGCAGCCTAGGCCAGCCACTCGAAGCTGGCCAAATCTACGACTCCAATCGCTATACCGTCACCGCCATGCTGCAAAGCATGGGGATCGAAGTGATCGACCTAGGCGTCATTCCCGACTGCCAGGAGGCGATCGAAAACGCATTTCTACAAGCCAGCAGCCAAGCCGACATGGTTCTCAGCTCGGGTGGCGTTTCGCTGGGAGAGGCGGACTTCGTCAAGGACTGTCTGGATAAACTCGGACAGGTAGGCTTCTGGCGTCTGGCGATCAAACCCGGTCGCCCCTTGGCCTTTGGCCGAGTCGGCGAAGCGCTGTTCTTCGGCTTGCCCGGCAACCCGGTTGCGGTAATGGTGTCGTTCCTGCAATTCGTTAAACCCGCGCTACGCAAGCTCAGCGGCGAGTCCCATTGGCTACCGCTGACCTGCCAGCTCCCCTGTGACCAAACTCTACCCAAAAAACCCGGTCGCACCGAGTTCGTTCGCGGCCTAATCGAAACCGGTCCCGACGGCCAACCGCAAGTCCGCAGTAGCGGCCACCAAGGCTCGGGGATTCTGACCTCGATGAGCCAGGCCAACTGTCTGATCGTATTGGGCGATGATCAAGGCGACGTCGAAGTGGGAGACAGGGTCACCGTGCAGCCGTTTGAGGGTCTTCTTTAATCAGTTCCAAACCCCTTTAGCATTTTTCAAAGCGCCCTGTTGGGCGTTTTTTATGGCGGGCAACAAGGAATCGAGCCGTAGCAGCATGTAAACGCCAACAGATGCCGCATCATCTTTGGACTAGAATTGTTACTCATAAGCAGCGCATGTCCTGCTAATCGATGGCCGTAATCAAGGCCAGTAATGAAACAATACAGCGATGCCGTTTTTGATATTCCTGATAGCGAGGTAACCTATGATGAAATTAACGCGCCGATTACTGATTGCCTGTGCAGCCATCTCTATCATCAGCACCTTAGCGGGCTGCGCAGCCGTTTCTCACTCTCCTCCTGGCACAACCACCACGATCGTGCTGACCCGCCACGGCGACCGAAATATGCTCTCAGACGAACTCAATGATATAGGCCAGCAGCGAGCGGAAGCTCTGGTTGAAGCTGTTGGCGAGTTGGGAATTTCTGCGATCTACCGCCCAGACCTGAAGCGCAACCAGCAAACCGCTCAACCCCTGGAGCAACATTTGGGGATAACCAGCCACGTTGTCAGTAGCAAGCCCAACATGGAGGAGGTCACCCACACCCTGCTGAGCAAGCATGCAGGCGAAGCGGTTATCTGGGTGGGAAACAAGCACAACCTGCAAAGGATCTATTCCATTCTGGGCGGTGAAGGCGCATCACCCTCTAACTACGGCGATCTCTATATCATCAACGTCAAGGATAGCGGGGATCCTGAGGTCACCAAAAAACGCTACGGGCCATCGTAAACCGAACTCAATCTAGCCAGTGTTAGCAAAAAAAATCCCCCACGGTTACCGGTGGAGGATTGTTAAATGGCGATAGCTCTCCCTACATGCCGGCTTCGCCGAAGGTATTCCACAGCGAGTGGGGCACTTGATGATCCTCTTCCCACTGCTCGTAGCAAGGAGCCACTTCCTGCTCCAGAAAGCGAATGGTCATATCTCGAAACGGGGTCATCTCTTCATCGATCACGGCCTGATCCATAATATTCTCCTCGGCTGGCTGCTTGTTGTGATTCGGTATTAACACCGCCGGTCATCAGAACTGGATTTTTCAATGGGCGATATCTTTATGGCGCACCAGTATGCCAGCCTTCAAGTCGGCGACAATGTCCCAAACAGACAACTTTATTATCGATACTGGCCATAACTGTTCTCTAGTTACTATAATGAACCACGACTACCCCCTCTTTTGCCAAGCGGAATACTGCCGTGATGAAATCCAACCCGATACCCCATCATTATCTGCAGGCCACGATGGCCGGCGCACTCAAACAGGGTTGGAGCCCAGAACAGCTGCTACAACAAGCCCAACTCCCTCTGCAACTACTGACCAGCCCCGAGCAGCCCATCACCGAGCAGCAACTGTCTCGCTTAACTCGAACCGTTTGGCGCTGCATCGACGATGAATTTTTAGGGTTAAGTGGCCAACCGTGCCCCACCGGCACCTTCTCTTTGATGGCCGAACTGGTGATCCATAGCCAAACCCTCGGCGGGATGCTCAAACAAAGCACCCGCTTCTACAGCACCCTGCGCAATGATGTCGATATCTCGCTGGAAATCGTAGCTGATCAAGCCGATATCCAGTTGAGCCTAAAGGATCCCAGCCAGGATCCGGATCACCTGCTACAGGAATTTCTGCTACTGATGTGGCAACGTTTTAGTAGCTGGCTGGTCGGCCACCATATCGCCCCCCTCGCTTGCCGATTTAATTATCCGCAGCCCGAACGGTTTGATGAATACCGGCTAATGTTTGGTACCGAACTCAAGTTCAACCAGCCCTGTTGCGGCTATACCCTCAACGCCAAGCAACTAAACCTGCCACTGGTCCGCTCACCAGCCGAACTCAAGCTTTTTTTGGCCAACTCCCCGGCCGTCATTCTGCGCCGTCCCAGGCAAGACGAGACACTCAAACGCCAAGTGCTTCAGATACTGATGAATCAAGACACAGCCGAGCTGCCGACACTCAATAGCATTGCCGAACAACTTCACCTGACGACTCGCACATTACGCCGCAAACTGACCCAAGAGGGGGCTCAATTTCGCCAGTTGAAAGATGCTATTCGTCGCGACAAGGCGATCCGCTTGCTGACCCAAGAGAACATGTCGATCGGCCAAGTCAGTCACCATACCGGTTTTACCGAACCTGCGGCTTTCTGCCGGGCGTTCAAAAAATGGACCGGCACCCAGCCGTCCAACTATCGTAGAAATCCAAAAATCTAGCTAAGTAAGGGCTGCCAATTGGTTACTTTTGTGCATATCGATGACCACCACTATCGACGCCATTCAAAAGTGAGCCTATGGGTAAATTGATAAGTGATTGCTCTGATTCTCAATAGGCTGCAATATAGTTACCTAGCTTTTTCAGGCTAATGACACGCTGGCAATTCCTAGAGTAGTAGCCCGACGTTATGGCAGAAGAAAAAAAAATAAAGATCCCTATCGATCGATTAAGAATAGGGATGTATATCGATTTAGAACTGTCTTGGACCAAACATCCCTTTCTGTTCTCCAAGTTCAAACTCAGCAATCAAAAAGACCTTGGCATTATTAAAAGTTTGGGGCTGACCGAGATCACCGTGATCCCAAAACTCTCGGATCAAGCCGCATTAACCGCGCCGCCTGAACCCGCCGCCGTAGTCGAACCCTCTGCTTTGGAGGAAGAACTACGCAAAGACAAGCAAGCCCATGTCGACAAAGCCAAGGAGTACCGTGATCGCCGCAAACAAGCCGCCAACAAATACCGAGAACAAGCAGAACAGGTTCGAAAAATATCCAAAGACCTGAAAACCCAACCCGCGAATGCGATTCATAATGCTGACGAAGTGGTTGAAGGCCTGGCGGCCGAGTTCGAAACCACCGGCGAGATGCTGACCAACTTGGTGAACCTTGGCTCGGGTGAGCACAGTTTCTACAACCACAATGTCAACGTCACGGTGCTAAGCCTGATGCTTGGATCTTCTGCAGGGATCAAAGGAGAAGCGCTAAGGCAGTTGGCGATGGGTGCACTGCTGCACGATGTGGGTAAGATCGAATTACCCGCACAAGTGACCAACAAACTCGGAAAGCTCACCCCTTCGGAAGCGACATTACTACGTCATCACCCCAGTCTTGGCCGAAAGCTCACCGGCCGGATTCGTAACCTACCGAGCATGGCACAGGCGATCATCGAATTTCATCATGAGATGCTGGACGGCAGTGGCTACCCTCATGGCATCGGCGGAGACAGAATCCCCAAACAGGTGCGCATCGTCAGCATCGCCAATATTTACGACAATCTCTGCAATGCCCAGGACCCAAAGGCATCGATCACACCGAAGGTCGCACTGGCGATCATGTACAAGAAATACAAAGACAAACTCGACGGGCCACTTGTCGAACAGTTTATACGGACGATGGGGGTCTACCCTCCCGGTACCGTAGTTCAACTCAACGATGACAGTATTGGCTTAGTGGTAGCCGGTGACAGCGGCGCGATGCTCAGGCCTGAATTGCTGCTCTACAACCCCGATATCCCAAAGAAAGATGCGCTGATTATCAATCTCACCGAGCACCCTGACCTGGATATTACCGGCGTACTAAAGCCCGGCGACTATCCGAGTAGAATCTACGAATATCTAGGAATCGAAGAACGGCTAGGGTACTTTGTCGAGAAACGCTAGGGGAGCCTCTGATCAACGCCCCTGTCAATCATAAGACAAGCGAGGCCTGCTTTAACCCTGTTTATTATTGCCCAGAGAAATATGCTTTGGACCGGCTAGATTTTGCTGACCACTGACACCGGCATTGATGACCTCAATCTGCCCGCCCGCTTTCAAAAAAGCAGCAGTCTGCTCCTCAATAGACTGAGTAGTTTCCGCAGGGACTGACTTCTTCTTTTTTGAAACAGTGGTTTTTGCTGGTGCGACCATGACCGGGCCTTTTATAGTTAATAAATTAGCCAGCCATTATACACGATTCAGCATCACCGTGCTGGAATAGTTCCTCAGATTCATGTAGGCATAATTTGTAGCTCCCTCTACAACATTTCTATGCAGGATTATCAGAACGGCCAGACTCTTTCTGACGATTAAAAATCTGATAACGATTCCGGCCAGCCTCTTTAGCTTGGTACATAGCGATATCAGCTTGTTTAAATAGCGACTTAGAATTCTCGTGATGATCCAAAAACAGCGCAATGCCGATACTTGAAGTCGTCGTGTAGGGCTTACCATTGATCAGATGCGGCACCTCAAGACGCTCAATCACGTTGGTCGCAATAAGACAGATATTATCCTGAGCGCTTTCGAACGACTCACCTAAATTATCCAAAACGATCAAAAACTCGTCGCCTCCCAGTCGGCCTACGGTATCGGTTTCTCGTACCGATTTAAGCAACCCATTAGCCACTTCGCAGAGCACCCTATCACCCGCATCATGACCTTCGCTATCATTGATCTGTTTAAAATAATCCAGGTCGATCATCATCAAGGCACCGTAGCGCATGTGGCGAGTCGCTTCTGCTAACGAACGCTCAACCCTATCGGTTAACAAGCGCCGATTGGGCAACTGAGTTAACGGATCAAAAAATGCCAACTGCTCAATCTGCTGCTCAGCCTGCTTGCGCTCTGTAATATCACGGCTGACAGCAACAATACCCAGCAGATAACCTTCATCGTCATGAATCGGTGTTTTGAGTGTCTCCAGCAAAACGCGTTTACCATCGGGATAAGTCACCCACTCTTCATTTTTTCGGGCCGCGTTTTGCTTCAACATCTGTTTATCCATATCACGGAAAAAACGCGCCACCTCAGTCTCAAACAGATCAAAATCGGTCTTACCTTGAAGCTGCTCAATCGGTATAGCGGCAAACTTTCCGAACGCCTGATTGGCGCCTAGATAAACCAAGTCTTTGTCTTTAAAAAAGATCAAATCGGAGGTGGCATCGATGACACTTTGCAACAACGAGCGCTGCTGCTGGATCTGCTGATGCAAGGTATTACGTTCGGTAATATCACTAAACACCACCACAACACTGCTTGCCTTACCGGCCTCCATGATGGCACTGGCTCGAAGCTGAACAGGAAAGATCGTGCCGTTTTTCCGAATAAACCAATCTTCAACCTGACGCGAATCGCCATCGTGCATAGTCTGAAAAACCGGACAATCTTCAATAGGATACAACCGGCCATCGACGTGACTATGGTGAAACAGGGCATGGATTTTTTGGCCGGCTACCTCGTTGTGGCTGTATCCCAACATCTCAAAAGCCGCAGGGTTCATAAACAATGTTTTGCCCTGCGCATCCATGCAGTAAACACCTTCGCCGAGTCGATCCAGCATGGTTTCATGTTGCTTTAACTGGGTATTTACTTGCAACAGCGTTGCGTTGACTCGTCGTGAGCGCAATAAAAAGATCACTCCAATCAATAGCAGCAGGATTAACAAAATCCCCCCCCACTTGATTAGACTATGAGATAGCTGTGCAAACGCTAATGCTTTGGAACTCGGATGAATATTTAGGCGCAGCATAATCGCTTCGATCGGGCTGTAATCCAAAGCTGGCGAAAAACCAAAATAGTTACCCGCCACCGCAGCCGGATGCTCGGGTTCAATCCACTGCAACTGCAAAGACAGCGACTGTTTTAACTGCTGATCGACATGAGCTAATGCCGCCAATGGCCACTCAGGGTAGAGTTCCGTCGACAACAATTGTGGAAAAGTTTCAGTGGGCTGGGCGTTAATTACTTTAATTTGTGACAACTGCACCCTTCCTTCACGGGCCATGCTTTCCAAAATACCGGTTCGGACAAAACCAATATCGGCATTCCCGCGCAGCACCTCATACACGGTTTTATCCTGAGGAGGGCCAATAAAGCGCTGCAAACCAAAAGCATCTTTACTATCTATCCCCTGCTGATATAACACCCATTGCTGCGCAATGTAGACCCCTAACGCATCCTCTCTGGGGGCAACTAGCGACTTCCCTCGCAGGTCATCAAGGTGGTTAATATCCCCCCTTTCGGTTCGGGTAAAAATGACACCACCAAATTGAGAAACAGGGTGACCATCAATCTTGGTTATCAACGTAGCAATGGCTTCAATGTCGCTGTGGACGCGAAATTTTATATAGTCATCGGGATGGGTCAGAACAAAATCTATCGAAGCGTCTTGAATCGCCTGGTGCAATTCAGGGTAAAACAGCGGAACCAATTCAAAACGGTATGCGGGGAGAGCTTGATTCAGATACTCAATGGTCGGCTGCCAGCGGCCTTGAGTTTTAGATAAGGACCGAAACGAGTGAACACCAATACGGACCAACGGTGGACTTTGGCTGGTTGCTGCGGGTAACGAACCGGGAATAGATAAAACAATAGGGGAAAAGAGTGTCAAACCGACCATTACTACCGCGATCGGGTAGCACAGTGATCTTAAAATATTCCAACAAGGGACCGTTACGCCTCTGAAGGAGACCGGAGTCTGTCGCTGTTGCCGTTCTTCCATGAGTACAACCATCGATAACCGCACTAACCTACGGATCTTGCTGCAACTTCCTATATCAAAAGCGTTTCAAGCCTGTTCAAAGTGTAATACTGCTGTCAGATAGGAGACATGACAGGGATCAAAGCAATTGACGTTGGTCGACTCGCAGCTAAAGGTTTAGGAAACCTCTGATTTAGTCCAATAGCGCTTTTGCACGGCCTGAAGTGTGCAGAATCTAGGCGTTGTGACTTTTTGGCAGGTCTAGACATGACTGCAAAGCCACGCCTAAATTGCGGATCAGTCTGAATGCCAGAAATACCAGGGGACTTGATCAGAGGTTCCTTAGATGGAGGGGACGCCCCCACCAACAGCAGCTTGGGCACGGATAACCGCCAACAGTCGACTCGCGCCCAGTTGCAACGAGCCGTTATTTTCGATCAGCTGGGTAGCTAAATCCAATGGTTGCTGATAACGCGTGGCTCGCTCGATCCGGTCCAAGATCTGCGACTCGGTTTCGCGTCCTCGTTGCCTTAAGCGCTGCGCCAAACACGCGGGGTCAACCTGTAACACCAACGGTACTAGGCGATGATGATAAAGCTGCCGGGCCTGGGGCAGGAACCCTCTCGAACCATTGACCAATACATTGATCCCTTGATCCAACCACACATTGATCTCGCTGCCGATGCCATAACGGTGATCATTCGCCTGCCAGTGCATCGCAAACGCATTGAGTTTCTGACGTTTGCTAAATTCATAATCAGACAGCCAGATATGGTTTTCACCCACCAATTCCGGTTCTCGGGTGATATAACGGTGGGCGATAAAGCAACGATCCGCTTCGGTAATAAGGCCTCGACAGTGGCGCAGCAAACTGTCTTTACCCGAACCCGAGGGGCCCATCAGATAAAAAATACGACTTTCGTTAGTACTCATGACTATCTGTCATCGACTTAGTCTTTCCATAATTAGACCTGCTGCATTAGCCCTGCAACGAATGTCGCTAAAACTTAGACGCCACACATCCCTGCGCCAGGACAACCGCCACCGCTGGCACAGGGCGGTGCTTCAGGATTACTCAGGGCGCCGCGCTGAACCACAGCTCCGCCGGTTGCCAATCGCTCTACCAAGCTATCCGCCGGGGTCGTTCCCAGCTCGCGGCCGATACAATGGCACAACTCCGACCATATCTGGATCTCAGTGCTCATGCTATGACGCACTTCGAAGACGTCACCGGTGGTGCTACAACGATAATCATAGGTAGGCATATCAATGTCTCATCAAAATCTAGAGTTGAATTGTACTGCACTGCCAATCGCCATCAAACTGTAGCCTTTAATGACAAGGCTGCTTATGATCAATCGATCAGCCCCTTATCAAGGAGACAGTGAATGAACTGCTTATTCTGCAGCATCATCGATAAACAGATCCCGGCCGACATCGTTTACGAAGACGACCACGTACTGGCATTTCGAGATATCAACCCCCAAGCCCCCCAGCATATGCTGATCATTCCAAAGCAACACATCGCCACCGTCAACGATGCCCAGGAAGCCGATGCAATCGTATTAGGGAGACTCTCGCTGGCCGCGGCCAAGCTGGCCAAGCAGCTCGGCTTTGCCGATGAGGGTTATCGCACCGTGATGAACTGCAACGAGCACGGCGGGCAGACGGTTTACCATATCCACCTGCACCTACTGGCGGGTAAAGCGATGGGCTGGCCGCCCTATACCGACCAACTCAAAACAGGCTAACCGGTACTATTCCCCCTTACCACCCTCGATAGCACCGTCAACGCAGTGCTATCGGCAAATCTATTGATCCGGCGCAAGCTCTTAACGCCCTGCAACGTTGCAGTGCAACATAAGCTTGCTATGATGATGCCGTAATTTTCACTGCGACAGGTATCATCATGGTTTTGGATAACCTCCCCCCCGCTCACAACCAACTCGAGTTTTTTATCGAGCAAACTTCGAAGACGCCGCCTATCACGACTGCGGTGATCCACCCAGTGGATAGCAACAGTCTTCACGGCGCGATTGAAGCGGCCGAGCGCAATATTATTGATCCCGTATTGGTAGGTCCCGAAGACAAGATTCGCGCAACCGCCGAAGAGCAACAACTCGACATCAGCCAATATCGGATTATCAACAGTCTTCATAGCCATGATTCAGCAGAAAAATCCGTCGCCATGGCGCTAACTCGCGATGTAAAAATCCTGATGAAAGGCGGCATCTCGACCGACGAAATGCTCCGCGCGGTGGTTCATAAGTCCAAAGGGGTTAGGACCGAACGTCGACTCAGCCATATGTTCATGATGGACGTACCTAATTACCACAAACCGCTGATGATCACCGATGCGGCGATCAATATCGTCCCGGACCTGAACATCAAGCGCGACATTATCCAGAACGCTATCTACTTCTGTCATGCCATCGGCATCGCCGAGCCCAAGGTCGCGATTCTGGCGGCGGTAGAGAAAGTCAAATCCAACATGCAAAGCACCATCGACGCGGCGGCACTGTGCAAGATGGCCGACCGCGGCCAGATCACGGGGGGTATCCTCGATGGCCCGCTGGCGTTCGATAACGCGATCTCTTTGGAAGCAGCCCAAGACAAGCACATTAACTCTCCGGTATCGGGCGAAGCCGATGTACTGCTGGCACCCGATCTTGAAGCGGCCAATATGATCGGCAAGCAGTTGATCTATCTGGCAGGCGCCAAATCTGCCGGCTTGGTGCTGGGAGCCAGGGTCCCGATCGTCCTCACCAGCCGTGCTGAGAAAACCCTCGGCCGTTTAGCCTCTTGCGCTCTAGCCGCGTTACAAGTCACTCATGGAGAGTCGCTATGAACAGCATTTTCACCATCAACGGTGGCTCCTCCAGCCTAAAGTGCGCACTGTTCTGCATTAAAAGCGGTGAACCGGAACTGCTGTATAACTTCAAGCTCAGCAACATTCTGGGGCAAGCGCGGGCCCGTATCAGCGACAGCCAGGGCGAGCAGATTGCCGACCTTCACCCCGACTTTGGCGAGATCGATCGCGATAACCGCCACCAAGCCTGCCTCGACTTTGTGTTCGCTTGGGTGCGGGCTCATGCAGGCCATCAGACACTTAAGGCGATCAGCCATCGAGTGGTTCATGGCGGAGCGACGTTCGACGCACCGATCCTCGTCGGCGATACAGAATTGGAGCAACTGCGCCAGTTCATTCCCCTGGCACCGCTGCACCAGCCCTACAACCTGAAGCTGATCGAGGCTTGCCACGCGCTGCTTCCCGAGACACCTCAAATCGCCTGTTTCGATACTATGTTCCATAGCGAGATGCCCACCGTGGCAAAACTGTTCGCCTTGCCGCGTGAACTCAGCGAAGAGGGCGTCCAGCGTTACGGTTTCCATGGCTTGTCCTACGAGTATATTCAACGCCAGCTAGAGCAGCGGGAAGCGGGAAGCCTCAATACCATTGTCGGTCATCTGGGCGCCGGTGACAGCCTGTGCGCCATCAAGGCCGGCCGTAGTATCACCTCTACCATGGGCTTTACCGCTCTCGACGGTCCACCGATGGGCAGCCGTTGCGGCAGCATCGATCCCGGCGTATTGCTCTATCTGATGCGCGAAAAAGCGATGGATGTCGATGCGATTGAAAAGCTGCTCTACAAAGAGAGCGGCTGGTTGGGTGTGTCGGGCGGTATCAGTAGCGAAATGGCCGAACTGCTGGCCAGCGACAAGCCCGAAGCCAAGCAGGCAGTGGAGCTGTTCTGCTATCGCTTGGCACGCGAGATCGGTAGTTTGAGCGCGGCACTCGAAGGGCTAGAGCAGCTGGTCTTTACCGGCGGTGTCGGTGAAAACAGTGCCGAAATTCGCGCCGATGTCTGCCGCCGTAGCCATTGGCTCGGTATCCAGATTGACCAAGCCGCTAATCAAGCCGGAGCCGAAATCATCAGCACCGCTGATAGCCGTGTCGTCGTGCGCGTCATCCCCACCAACGAAGAGGGGATGCTAGCACTGCACGGGATGGAGATGCTGGCTTAGCCCGCAGCAGCAGGGAACGATCTAGCGTTGAGACTCACTTCGCTCCCTGCTCGATCCACTGCTGAATCAGCTCAAACTGTTCCGGGCTGACTGCAGTTGGCCCCGGCGGCATATTACTAAAGCGGCCCGGAACGACGCGGATAAAGTTTACCAAGCGCCCCTTCTCCGGCTCTCCGGCGAATAACACTACCCCGTTACTGCCTCCTTCGCGAACATTGTCCAGCGAATCAAGCCGCAATCCTCCTTCTGGAAACCAACCCGAATGACATTCGCTGCAAAGCTGCGCAAATATCGGTTTAATCTGCTTTTGATAGGTCACAGGCGCAGCCCAAGACGATAACGCACCGCAACATAAACCAATCAAAACTATCCTTTTCACTCGTTAACTCCGCCTCGACAACACGCTACCAACCACCAAAAACAGTATCTCTGATGGATTCTATTGACTAGCCTCAAGATGTTGAACGCTTTTCATTGCAACGCAACATTCAAGCGCTATGATGGCACCCATTCACATCTTCATGACTTGACTAAAGGAACTATTATGACCTCTGCACTGATGCAAGGTAAAAAGATTCTTATCGTAGGCATCGCTAACGATAAAAGCATCGCTTATGGCTGCGCCAAACAACTCCGTGCAGCCGGTGCCGAGCTGGCTATCACCTACCTCAACGACAAGGCCGAGCGCTTTGTCCGGCCGCTTGCCGAAGAGCTAGGCGCCGAAATTTTCATGCCGCTAGATGTGACGGTAGAAGGTCAGATGGAAGGGGTCTTTAATACCTGCAAAGAAAAGTGGGGCAAGATCGACGGTGTAATCCACTCGCTGGCGTTCTGCCCGCTGGAAGACCTGCACGCACCGCTGTCCGAGTGTTCCCGTGAAGGCTTCAAGCAAGCGCTGGATGTTTCCTGCTACTCCTTTATCGAAATGGCCCGATACGCGAAGACCATGATGCCCGACGGCGGCAACCTGATCAGCTTCTCCTATCTGGGCAGCGCCATCGCCACCGGCGACTACAACATTATGGGTTGCGCCAAAGCCAGTCTGGAAGCGGCTACCCGCTACCTAGCTCGCGACCTGGGCCCACAGGGCATCATGGTTAACTGCATATCTCCGGGGACCATCGCCACACGCGCAGCCGGCGGCATCAAGGACTTCGACAACATGCTCCAGCTCAACAAGGAACTGTCGTGCGATAACCAACTGCCGACCATCGAAGAGGTCGGTAACGCGGCGCTGTACTTCATGAGCGACCTGTCGCAAGGAGTCACCGGCCAGATCCACTATGTTGACCATGGTGTTTGCATCGCCGGCTAATCCTCTTCGATAGCCAAGCATATCGATTAAAGCCCGCACTGCGGGCTTTTTTGATGGATAAATCGTTTACCCTTCGAGCTCATACCTGTCCCTCTATTGTCGCCAAGGCAAGAGCAAACCCAACCACGATTATGCTTCCCGGCGCTACCTGGCTAAGCTATGCTGCCGTGCTATGAGCAACGACAAGCCAAATTCTGACCACAACCCCTGGACCCGGCTGGCCTCACGAATGGTGTACGAAAACGCTTGGATTCGCGTACGCGAAGATCAGGTGATGACACCAACCGGTAGCCATGGCCTCTACGGTCTGGTTAAGTTCCGCAATCGAGCCATTGCGATCATCCCTGTCGACGACCAAGGTTACACTTGGCTGATTGGACAGTACCGCTACCCGTTGAACCAATACAGCTGGGAAGTGCCGATGGGCGGCTACCCAGTAGAGCTAGCGGCTATAGAAGGTGCTCATAAAGAGCTTCGCGAAGAGACCGGCCTGCGTGCGGCGAAGATGACACCGCTGATGCAGGTACACCTGTCCAACTCGGTGACCGATGAGGCCGGCAGCGCTTTCGTGGCACAACAGCTTGAACAGGGCGAGACCGATTTTGACGATACCGAGCAGTTGAGCATTAAACGGCTTCCTTTCGATGAAGCCTTGGCGATGACTCTCGATGGTCGTATCACCGACCTATTCAGCGTCGCCGCACTGCAGCGACTGGCGCTACAACGTAGCCAATTTGGACTCTAATATGCTGGCATGGTTAATGTGGATTTTTTGGATTTGGGTAGCGCTGAGCTGCGCTTTCTTTGGCCTGATTTACCTCAATCAGGATCGAACCGTGTTTCAGACCCGACCGCTGACTGCCGACGCTAAGCAACGCTTTCAGGACCATGCGATCAGCTTTCAACGTGATGACGGTACCCTGCTACAGGGTTGGTTCCGACTTCATCCGGATCCTGAAGCACCGCTAATCATTTACTACGGCGGCAATGCCGAAGAGATCAGTTGGAATTTAGATCCGCTGCAGCAACTCGATTGCTCGGTACTGCTGATTAACTACCGCGGTTACGGCGAAAGCGGTGGTAAGCCGTCGGAAGTTATCCTCAAACAGGATGCGATTTGGCTGCTGGACCGAATCAGTGAACAGCAATCTATTCCGCTCCAACGAGTCTTTGTGATGGGGCGTTCGCTCGGTTCAGGTGTTGCGACCTATGTCGCGGCAGAGCGTCCGGTTGCAGGTGTCATCTTGATCACAGCTTTCGATAGTTTCCCGGCCCTGGCCCGCAGCCACTATTCATGGTTACCGCTGGCCTGGTTGATGAAGCACCGTTTTGAATCAGACCAGCTGGCGCCGCAAATTGAGCAACCAATGCTCAACCTGATCGCAGCACAAGACAAGGTCGTGCCGCCCGCTCACGCTCACCGATTGGCATCGCGATGGCAAGGGCCGGTCACCACTCAAACATTCTCGGAAGCCGATCACATCAACATCACCGAGCAACCTGGCTACTGGTCGACGATTGGCCAGTTCATTAAGCAACTAGCAACTAGCAACTAGCAACTAATCATCGGCGGGACTATCTTTGCAGGTACCCCGTCGACCTAGTGAGCCCTAATTTGTGCGTCTGAGATGTCATCTTTTCGCCGCTAAACTGCTGCCAGCCCTTAGCATCTGCATCGGTTTGTCCATCTCAACCGCTAGCTGGAGTGAGTCTTCAGTATTTCAAAGCTTGCGACAAAACAGCCAATACCGACCAGAACTAGCCCTGTCTGTTGGCAAAGCCAACCAGACCGTCAATGATCCTCAGGGGCAGATCAACTCGATGTTCGAGCTAGGCATTAATCTTTGGCACAGTCATTACCAGCAGCGTCATGAGGTTGTCGCAGGATTAGCCTTTGGGCAGCTACGCAGCAACTATGGCCCGATAGACCAGCTCAGCATCTATACCCTGATGCCGCAGTACCGCTATCACGTCCAGCGGCAGATGCGCCTGCCTGTATATCTCGTGTTGGGGGTTGGTCCAAGCCTGATGACCGAACACAGTTTGGGGTTAAGAACTCAGGGCAGCCAATTTATCTTCAATACCAAAATTGGGCTAGGCACATTTTTAGATCGCCACCAGCGCTGGGCCATAGAACTGGCTTGGCGACATTACTCCAACGCCAATCTGTCCAAACCCAATCCGGGTATCGATATCCCCATCACCCTAACGCTAGGTGTCCAACTTTAAACAGCGAGCAGGGATTCAGGCCTGGCTAACCCTTTAATTCCCGCTTGGCTTGCTGCCAAAGCTGGTCAAGCGCTGCCTCATCGGTATCGGCTATCACCAGCCCTTGCTGACAGGCCAGCTGTTCGACACGACGAAAGCGCTGCTCGAATTTGTGATTAGACTGACGCAGAAGCTGTTCAGAATCCTGTTTGAGGTGACGAACGAGATTGACACAGGAAAACAGCAGATCACCCAACTCGTCGGCGATTTCGGCCTTATCACCACCGACCAGCGCTTGGCGAAGCTCGACAATCTCATCATCCAGGTTGGCCAACACCGGTTCAAGTTGGCGCCAGTCAAACCCCACCGAGGCTGCTCGTTTTTGCAGTTTATGGGCGCGCATCAACGCCGGCAGGCCACTCGAGATATCGTCCAACACCGAAGCATGATCGGCCTTTTCGGCCCGCTCTTCGGCTTTGATCCGCTCCCAGTTCTGCTTAATCTGGGCTTCGCTTAAGCGGACCTCACTACCAAAACTATCAAAACTGCCGTCGGGGTAAACATGAGGATGGCGACGAAGCAGCTTGATCACCAAGCCATCGATAATATCGGCAAACTCAAAGCGCTCCTGCTCGGCGCAAATCTGAGCATAGAACACCACCTGAAATAGCAGGTCACCGAGCTCATCCTGCAGGTGGGGATAGTCCTGCCGTTCGATAGTGTCGATCACCTCGTAAACCTCATCCAGCGTGTGAGGCACTATAGAGGCCAGATCTTGCTGCCGATCCCAGGGGCAGCCGTGATCGACATCACGCAGCTGAGCCATCAATCGCAGCAGATCTTCGAGCTGATAGCCCATTATCGAGCACCCGGTAATAGGCGGTGCACATCGGTGATATTCGGCAACTGGCCCACCTTATCCATCACCCGGCCCAAATCTTCCAGCCGTTTGACTTCGATAGCGATCAGTAACCGAGCGGTCCCCTCCTGCTTGTCCGTTCGGGTGTTGACCGAGTGAACATTGACCCGTTCGTTAGACATCACGATCATTACATCGCGCAGCAGTCCATGCCGGTCCAGCGCATCGATCGATATATCAACGATATAGGCCTGATGCGCATCTTCTTCACCCCAGCTCACTTCGATCATCCGCTCGTGTGCGTTTGATTCGAGCTGCAACGCATTGATGCAGTCCTGACGGTGGATAGACACGCCACGCCCTTGGGTGATGTAGCCGACAATCTGATCACCGGGTACCGGTTTGCAACAGCTAGCAATCACTGTCAACAGATTACCGACCCCCTCAATCGTCACCTCGCCCTGCTTCTTAGGGCTGCTGACCAGCTCGGTCTTGAGGTCGAGATCCAGTTGCTCGTCAGATTCACGTTGGTCGATCTGACGCTGAGCGGCGCCTAATATCTGGCTGAGTCGAAAATCCCCCGCTCCTACCGCAGCATAAAGATCGTCGATATCGGTGTAACCCTGATTCTCAGCTAGCAGGTGCAGGTCTAACTGAGATACTGCCAAGCGTTTGATTTCACGCTCGACGAGCTGGCGGCCTTCGTGAATATTCTGGTCGCGGTTTTGCTCTTTAAACCAGTTACGGATTTTAGCCCGTGCCCGAGATGAGGTGACATAGCCCAGGTTAGGGTTCATCCAATCACGACTGGGACCGCCTTGCTTGGCGGTCATAATGACCACCTGATCGCCGGTTTTGAGCTTATTCGTCAACGGAATGATTTTGCCGTTAACCTTGGCACCCCGGCAGCGATGGCCCACCTCGGTATGCACCCGGTAGGCGAAATCTAGCGGTGTTGAACCCGCCGCCATATCGACCACATGGCCATCGGGAGTGAAGGTATAGATTCGATCTTCTTCGATCCCGGTGCGCAACTGCTCCACCAGGTCGCTGGCATTACCGACATCATCTTGCCATTCCAATACCTGCCGTAGCCAAGCGATCTTACTTTCATAGCTGTCGCTCTTATTGGAGGTATCTGTGCCCTTGTATAACCAGTGGGCGCAAACACCCAGCTCGGCGTCATCGTGCATTTCATGGGTGCGGATCTGGATCTCCAGCACCTTGCCCTCTTCGCCGATCACAGCGGTATGCAACGAGCGATAGCCATTCTTTTTGGGTGACGCGATGTAATCGTCAAACTCGTGTGGGATATTCTTCCACTGACCATGCACCACGCCTAACGCGGCGTAACAATCCTTCACCTCGGGCACCAACACCCGTACGGCGCGGACATCATAGACCTGGTCGAAGTCGATCTGCTTACGCTGCATTTTGCGCCAGATACTGTAGATATGCTTGGCACGCCCCATCAGTTCAGCTTCGATACCGATCGATGCCAGCTCGGCTTTCAGCGAGTACAGCACCTCGTCAATATACTGCTGTCGATCGAGCCGCTTTTCGGCTAGCAGGGTGGCGATCTGTTTGTAGGCATTGGGTTGCAGGTAGCGAAAACTCAGGTCCTCGAGCTCCCACTTGATATGACCGATACCGAGCCGATGCGCTAACGGGGCATACACATCGAACACTTCACGCGCGACCCGGTAACGGCGTTTGCGGTTGCCGTTTTTGACCGCTCGAATCGCGCAGGTACGCTCGGCTAGCTTAATCAGAGCAACCCGAACATCCTCGATCATCGTCACCAACATCTTACGGACGTTGTCGAGCTGACCTTCACTCTGCCCCAGTACCGAGTCGGGGGTGGGATGCAGAACCGAACCGATAGCGGCCATCTGCAACACGCCCTCGATCAGGCTGGCGACATTACGACCAAAGGCTTCACGAACCTGCTCTAACTCAAGCTTCCGTTCTCTAACTCCCCGGTACAGAATCGCGGCAACCAGCGTATCTTGATCCAAACCCAAATCAGCCAGTATTTCGGCCATCTCCAAGCCGGTCCGATAGCTGTTACTGCCTTGCTCCGCCCAGACATCCTCTTTTGCTACCACCCGCTCCTGTGCCTGCCGGCTCATATCGCAGGCACGAATCAGCTCGACATCATCTTGAATATTGATATCGGTTCGAACACGCTCAAGCCAAGCGCTCAAATCAACCGAGCCGCTCTCGTCCAGAGGATGATCTTGCCTGACCTTTACCATGAATAACTCCGCTCCTGCGACAGCGGCAACAACCGCTGAAAATCCGCTAGGCCAATGGCCAGAGAATTTAATACATTTAAAAAAACTTGTTAAGAATCGATACTGTCTTCAAATACACCGGTAGACAGATAGCGATCACCTCTGTCGCAAATAATGCAGACGATCACGGCATTTTCAACCTCCTGGCTGAGCCGTAATGCGCCAGCCACCGCACCTCCGGATGACACACCACAGAAGATGCCCTCCTTCCTAGCCAACTCGCGCATGGTCGTTTCAGCCGAGTGCTGATCCATATCGATCACTCGGTCAACCCGTGATGCTTGATAAATCTTGGGCAAGTAGGCATCCGGCCAACGGCGAATACCTGGAATACTGGCACCATCTTCGGGCTGTAAACCTACTATCTCAATGTCAGGATTTTGCTGCTTTAGGTAACGCGAAACGCCCATGATGGTGCCGGTGGTCCCCATGGCGCTAACGAAATGGGTGATCTTTCCCTGACTCTGCTGCCAGATCTCGGGTCCGGTGCCATCAAAATGGGCCTCGGGGTTATCGTCGTTAGAAAACTGATCCAACACCTTACCCAGGCCTTGATCCTGCATCTGTAGCGCCAGGTCTCGCGCTCCCTCCATCCCCTGCTCTTGGGTGACCTCAACCAGCTCCGCTCCATAAGCGGTCATCGCCGCTTTGCGCTCCTGACTCATATTCCCAGGCATGATCAACACCATGCGATAGCCTTTGATCGCGGCCGCCATCGCCAACGCGATACCGGTATTGCCACTGGTTGCTTCGATCAAAGTGTCGCCAGGCATGATCTCAGCACGACTCTCAGCTCGAAGAATCATACTCAAAGCGGGACGGTCTTTAACCGAACCGGCAGGGTTATTGCCCTCAAGCTTAACCAGAATGGTATTGCTGCTATCGCCCGGCAAGCGCTGCAATCGAACCAGCGGGGTACCACCCACATAAGACTCGATGGTAGGGAAAACAGAAGTCATGATTATTACCTACTATTCAACTCGGATATAAACAGGGCGCCAAGCTTATTGCTCTAGGACCACAAAAGCCACCACCATATCCACTTCGTCGGACAAGCTCAGGTGACTGCAGTTCACTCCCAGTTTTTTTGCGCGCTGCTCGGCCTGGCCACTGAGTATCAGCAACGGGGCACCCAGTTCACTGTGTTCCATGCTGATATGCTGCCAGGAAACGCCTTGGCCGAGACCGGTACCCAGTGCTTTTGAAGCGGCTTCTTTGACGGCAAACCGCTTGGCCAAAAACACTTCGGGACGGCTATGCGAATCCCATAGTATTAGCTCTGCGGGGGTCAGAATTCGTTCGGCAAAACGTCGACCCAGTCGATCGCAGCTGGCTTTTATCCGGCTGATATGTACCACATCGGTGCCAATACCTACTATCATCTCGCACCATCCTCAGCAGCAGGTCGCGGATCTGCAGCGCCTAGCGTCCCTAAAAAGAGTTCGCGACTATGCAACGGCCGTCCGCCAAGATGAGCAGCCAGCGCTTGCCGCATCAACCGCTTTGCGACCCGCCGCACATCCGCCTGGCGATAATCATCCTGCTCAATCGCCAGGATATTCGCACCAGCATATCCGGACTGATCCATGACTTCTTCAAAGCCCTGCTGCGGGTCAAACCAATACCAACGCTTCGACTCGATCAACTGGCCGGCTTGGGTACGTTGAAAATCGACCCCCAGCCCCAACTGCTGAAGTAGTTGCCGTTCGTAGATCCTTAATACCGCTTCTTGCTGCTGTGGATCGGTCAATCGCTGTAACGCAAGCTGATAATAGGCGAATAACTTCGGCTGGGGGTCGCCTTGGGGCAGCAGGCGCAACGTAATTTCATTGAGGTACATGCCACACCAGAGAGTGCGCCCCTGAAGCAAGACTCCAGGACCGGCTAAATCCCCCTGCAGCAGGGTTTTGAGTTCGCTCTTACCGCGCCAATTCAACTCCAGCAGCTGAAACGGCTGGGTCAGATGACGTTGTCGAGATCGTGCGCTACGGACCCCTTTAGCAACGGCTCGGACAACGCCATAGTCGCTGCTGAAATAATCCACCAAAGCGCTGGTTTCACGATAGGGACGGCTATGAAGGACGAAGCCCAACTGCCGATCGATACGATCAGCCGATGTCGTCATAACCCAATGATCGCAGAGCGCGTTCGTCGTCGGACCAACCGCCCTTGACCTTGACCCACAACCGTAACATCACCTTGGAATCGAACAGTCGCTCCATATCGATTCGAGCCTCCTGGCCGATCAGTTTAATGCGGTCACCCTTGTTGCCGATCAAGATCTTCTTCTGGCCATCACGCTCAACCAAAATCAGCGCGCCGATGTGTAGCACATTGTTTTCATGGCTGAACTCTTCAATTTCGACGGTAATCTGGTAGGGCAACTCATCGCCTAATTGGCGCATGATTTTCTCACGCACCAGCTCAGCAGCCAGAAAACGCGAACTGCGATCGGTAATCTGATCTTCGGGAAAAAAGTGAATCCCTTCGGGTAGCCGTTTAATCACCAGCTGCTCAAGCATATCGACATTTTGACCGAGCTTAGCCGATAGTGGGATCACCTCGGCAAAATCCATCAGTTTAGAAAACTGCTCAAGCTGGGGTAGCAGCGCCTGTTTGTCCTCCATCCGATCGACTTTATTGACGGCCAAAATCACCGGCACTTTGCTGTACCGTAACTTTTCTAGTACCGCTTGATCTTCGTCGGTCCAACGGTTGCGGTCGACGATAAAAATAACGATATCGACATCGCGCAGTGCCGAACTGGCCGCCCGATTCATATAGCGATTGATCGCCTTGCCGCCGTCTTTGTGTAACCCAGGCGTATCGACATAGATGACCTGATCGTCGCCTTCGGTCTTGATGCCTAGAATTTGATGACGAGTGGTCTGCGGCTTACGCGAAGTAATACTTAGTTTTTGGCCGAGAATACGGTTCATCAGGGTTGATTTACCGACATTGGGGCGTCCAACAATGGCAACGTAACCGCAACGGCTAACTTGATCTTGATCGTTCATGAGGCACTCTCGGCACCGAGTGCGATCAAAGCAGCAGCGGCAGATTGTTGTTCGGCTATCCGGCGGCTGGTACCTTGGCCGGCGCAACGCTGCTTCAACAACGCCACTTCACACTCGATATAAAAGGTCTGCTCGTGAGCTTCGCCTTTCACTTCGATCAGGTGGTAAACCGGCAGCTCATTGCGGCGCGATTGTAAGAACTCCTGCAACCGAGTCTTAGGATCTTTTTGGGTATCGTCTAAAGTTAACTGCTCTAACCGGCTCTGGTACCAAGCTAGAATTCGCTCTCGGCAAGACTCCATCCCAGTGTCTAGATAGATCGCCCCAATCAACGCTTCGACACTATCGGCTTGAATCGAACGGCGATTAAAGCCGCCGCTCTTAAGCTCACCCGCACCCAATTTAAGAAACTCTTTAAGCTCCATTTCCTCGGCCAGTTCGGCCAAGGTAACCCCTTTTACCAAGCGCGCCCGTAACCTGCTTAGCTGCCCCTCCTTAGCGGTTGGAAATCGCTCGAACAAATCGTCGGCGATAGCAAAGTTGAGGATCGAGTCACCCAGAAACTCTAGCCGTTCGTTGTTCTTGGAGCCACAGCTGCGATGGGTGAGCGCCAGCTCGGCCAAACTCGAATCGACGAACCGATACCCCAGTCGCCGTCCCAGTTTTCCAATCATATCAGTCAAGTTCACGGCCTATGTATTGCTCTTTAAAACTAACCACCGCATCAACATTAGCAAAGATCGGGGTCCGCACTTCGTATTCAATATCCATGATCACATCGCCCTTATCTTTGGTAATTTTCAAGCTGTCTTTGGGCAATTTCATATTATTGATACGCAGTTTTTTGATCAAACTTAGCTCGATATCGCGCTTTCCTTTCGAGATCAGCTGCTGATCTCGCTGCGTATCAACCATAATCGACTTCAAGATTTTATGGTCGGTATAAGCGGGGATCAGTTTAAAAGCTACCGCCACAAATATCCCTGCGACCACTAAAAACCCCATCAACCCTAGAAATGACCAACCACCCTGCTTGTGTTTCGAAAGCATCGTCAAAACTCCGTCTGATCTGAATAACTAGTGAATAGAACCATTGTTACGGAAACTCGGCAAGCTGGTCCAGGACTCCCAGTGCATCCATACCGCAAAGGCTTTACCAACAATCAAATCGTCTGAGACAAAGCCCCAAAACCGGCTATCGTTGCTGTTATCACGGTTATCACCGACCATAAAATAATGCCCGGCAGGAACCGTCCACTGCTTCGATGGCCGCGGCAATGTCAGGTCGTTATAGATCAGGTGTTCAATTTCGCCCAGTTGCTCCGTTATCAACCGTTTCATACTGCGGCCGTCGGGCAGCTCTGCCATCAACTCCAACGACACCGTCTCACCGTTAATGGTTAACCGCTTGTTGGCGTAACCGATCACATCACCCGGCAACCCCACTACGCGCTTGATGTAATTGATCCGCGGATCTTTTGGATATTTAAACACCATCACATCACCGCGTTCAGGGTCGTTCAGCGAAACCACTTTGGTACCCGCAACCGGCAACCGAAGGCCGTAGTGAAATTTATTCACCAGAATAAAATCACCGATCTGCAACGTTGGCAGCATCGAACCCGATGGGATCTGAAACGGTTCAATCAAAAATGAGCGCAGCACCAACACCAGCGCCAGCACTGGAAAAAACGATTTCGAATACTCAACCAGGATCGGTTCGGGTGCCAGTTTTGCCAGGGCATCGGGGGCCAACTGTTCATCCGCTCCGGCTGATGCCAATAGTGGCTTGCGTCGAGGAGCCAAGGCGAGGGTGTCAAACAGCCAGATCGCCCCGGTTATCGCGACGCCAATTACCAGTACTAAAGAGAAATCGATATCCATCGGCTTAATTATCCATCTTCAATACGGCTAGAAAAGCATCCTGCGGCACTTCGACACTACCTACCTGCTTCATTCGTTTCTTACCCTCTTTCTGCTTTTGCAGCAGCTTCTTCTTACGACTGATATCACCACCGTAACACTTCGCGGTCACATTCTTGCGCAACGCCTTAATCGTACTACGCGAGATGATCTTACCGCCGATAGCGGCCTGAATGGCGACATCAAACATCTGTCGTGGAATCAACTCCTTCATTTTGTCGCACAACGCCCGACCTTTGTACTGAGCGCTATCGCGATGCATGATCACCGCCAGCGCATCGACCCGCTCACTGTTAATCAAAATATCAAGACGCAGCAGATTAGCCGGTTCAAAACGCACGAAACTGTAGTCCAACGAGGCATAGCCGCGACTGACCGACTTCAGTTTATCGAAGAAGTCCATCACCACTTCACTCATTGGCAATTCGTAAGTAAGAGAGACTTGGCTGGCCATGTATTTCAGGTCTTTCTGTACACCCCGTTTTTGAATACACAGCGTGATCACCGGTCCAAGATACTCCTTGGGGACTAGCATATTGGCCTCAACAATCGGCTCACGCATCTCGTTGATCGAACCAAAATCAGGCAGTTTGGATGGACTATCGACGCTGATCACATCGCCATTGTTCAGCTTGACCTCGTAGATAACAGTCGGTGCAGTAGTAATCAGATCCAGATTGTATTCACGTTCAAGCCGCTCCTGGATGATCTCCATATGAAGCAGACCTAGGAAGCCACAACGGAAGCCAAAGCCTAACGCATCGGAGCTTTCTGGCTCGTAAAACAACGACGCATCGTTAAGGGTCAACTTACCCAGGGCGTCACGAAAATCTTCGTAGTCATCAGAACTGACCGGGAACATGCCAGCATAGACCTGCGGCTTAATCTGTTTAAAACCTTCTAGGCTATCAACATCCGGGGTTTTAGCATGAGTGAGAGTATCCCCTACCGGCGCGCCTTGAATCTCTTTGATGCCCGCAACGATATAGCCCACTTCGCCGGCTTTCAAAACACCGGTGGACAGCCGTTTAGGAGTAAAGACGCCGACATCGTCCACTAGATAGCTTTGCCGGGTGGACTTGACCAAAATCTTATCTTTCTTATGCAAGGTTCCTTGCATCACTCGCACCAGCGACACAACGCCAAGGTAGTTATCAAACCAGGAATCGATAATCAGCGCTTGTAGCGGGGCATCGATGTTCCCTTCAGGCGGCGGAATCAACTCGATTAACTGCTCCAGCGCATCCTCAACACCCATTCCGCTTTTGGCGCTGACCGCCACGGCATCCTGAGCGTCGATACCGATCACCTCTTCGATCTCAATCTTGACTCGCTCGGGCTCAGCCTGCGGCAGGTCCATTTTATTCAGCACTGGCATCACTTCCAGCCCCTGCTCAATCGCGGTGTAACAGTTAGCGACCGATTGAGCCTCTACGCCTTGCGCCGCATCAACTACCAACAGCGCGCCTTCACAAGCGGCCAGTGAGCGTGATACTTCGTATGAAAAATCGACATGACCGGGGGTATCGATAAAATTAAGCTGGTAGGTTTTACCGTCTTTGGCTTGGTAATCCAAGGTAACACTCTGGGCCTTAATGGTAATGCCGCGCTCGCGCTCGATATCCATCGAATCAAGAACTTGGTGTTCCATCTCGCGTTCACTGAGACCACCGCAAATCTGAATAAAACGGTCGGCCAGGGTCGACTTCCCGTGATCGATATGAGCGATAATAGAAAAATTTCGGATATGACTGAGGTCACTCAAAGCAGTAGCACCTAGACGCCCATAAAGAGCTGGAAAATAAAGCGCGCAATTTTAGCCTATTTTCTTCCATAGAGCCATTCACCAAGCCGTAAGCCCTATACAAAAAAGGGCGCCTTAGCGCCCTCTAGAATTGACTCAATGCTTGACCTTGAGCGGTAGAAACAGCGGGCTTCCCCGCCTGACAATCCGCATCGGCACCGCCTTACCTTCGGGTAAGCGCTGAACTACATCATAAAACCCCTCGATATCCTCAATAGCGAGCCCATTAAGCATCGTAATCACATCGCCCACCACAAGCCCTGCATCAGCCCCCGGACCCGACTGAACCGCTCGCACCACGACACCACCGGTCAAATTCCACTGCTCAGCTCGCTCTTTCTCCAACGCAGCCACTTTAACGTTTAACGGATTATCATCCGATTGCGGAGCAATGCTTCCAGTTTTGGTCATCTTGCCCTCTTCAGGCAGCGTACCCACCGTCAACGACAGGGTTTTCTCACGCCCATTACGCACCAGGTCCAGCTTAACGGTTTTGCCAGGAATAATACGACCGACAAACTGCGGTAGTTCTGCCGAGCGATCCACCGACTGCCCATTAAAGGCGATGATAATATCCCCCTCTTTCAGCTTGGCGGCTTCAGCCGGACTACCAGGCAACACTTTAGCCACCAACGCGCCTTTTGGCCGATCCAGCCCAAAAGACTCGGCCAGATCACGATTAACCTCTTGGATAATTACACCCAACCAACCGCGCGCGACATGACCATTTTGCTTGAGCTGCTCAACGACCTCCATCGCCATGCTGATCGGTATCGCGAACGACAACCCCATAAACCCGCCCGAACGGGTGTAGATCTGTGAGTTAATACCGACAACCTCACCGTCAAGATTAAACAATGGGCCACCCGAGTTGCCAGGATTTATCGCCACATCGGTTTGGATAAACGGCACATAATTCTCATTAGCCAAACTCCGCCCCGTCGCACTGACAATGCCAGCGGTGACACTGTGATCAAAACCAAACGGAGAACCTATAGCGAGCACCCACTCCCCCACCCTGAGCCGGTCAGAGTTACCCATTTTCACTACCGGTAGATCATCCGCATCAAGCTTCAACAATGCCAGGTCCGAACGCGGGTCAGCGCCAATCAGTTCGGCTTCAAGCTCGCGTCGATCGCTGAGTCGAACCAAAATACTATCGGCCCCTTTAATCACATGATTATTGGTTAGCACATAGCCATCACGGGAGATGATAAAACCCGAGCCCAGTGACTGCGGATGGCTTCGACGCGGGCGATCAAATTCACGCCCATCAAATCCTCGCTCCCCAAAAAAATGCTTAAAAATTTCCGGCAGCTGTTCTTGACCAGGACGCTGAGTCGGTTCTTCGTTATCACCATTTCGGGTCGAACTGATATTCACTATCGCCGGAGATGCTTGTTCTACCAGCTCGGTAAAGTCTGGCAACGATGCGGCGCGAACCGCACCACTCAACAGAATCAAACCCAGCACCACACTGACAAGCCTTGAGTAAGCAGCCATTCTCATCAATCTTTCCTCACACCCAATCCAGATAAAAACGATTCATAGATTCTTTAAACCCAGAATCTGCGGCTGAAAGCGACAACTTTGTCGATCCCTACGACTCCACCAGCGGACACCTGCAAAACCCAACAATAACCCCAGCACACCGCAAGCCACCACCATCGATTCAACCGCACCCAACGCATCTGCCACCATCGACGCTAGAACCAACCCTAGCAACGGCATCAGATACACCATCAAAGAGGCCTGCAAGAACGACGCTTCCTCCACACCGAGCTCAACCACATCGCCTGGCTGGAGAATTAACTGCTGCGGATTGCTAGAGAGAACTTGAAAACGCTGACCCTGGCCAATCTCAGCCAACAACTTCTGACCACAGACCGATTTTGAGCGACAACTGGAACAACCACTTTGGCGCACGGTTTCAACCCGCACACCATCAGGCTCGATAGCAATTACTTGCCCCTGCTCGGTCAACATATCAATTAATTATTTTTCAACGCAATCGATGACGCAATGCGATCTGCGATCATAAAAGGCACGTCTCCTACGACGGTAACGAACTGATCATCAACCCGCTTACCGACCGCCACGGTATCTCCCGATTGCATCGCACCAGGGCTGGCTTTCTTTGCAGCAAAGGGCTGCACCGAAACCGAGATCGCGGCCTGGCCATTGGAATAGAGCAATACCTCAGCATCGCTAAAGTGATCATGCTCTACCTGCTCAAACCCTTCGGGCACCCACCCCACTAACCACTGCGCCGGACGATTATCGGTCAAAGCATGATGCTGGTCGATGTAATACTCCATAGAGGATGACAACCGGATCACATCCGCCTGCTGCAACGACGGCGCAACCACGGCTCGCTCACCATACTGTACCGGCATCACATTAGGGTTAATCGGCGAAGGTGCCGACAGCACAACCGGTGAAGGCATCACTACATCAGCATCACCTTGATAGTTTTGGGCCCCGAAGATAACCATCATCGTGACCGAGGCCGCAATTGCTACGCTACCCAGTGGGCGCCACTGAAAGCGACTCGCCGATTTGACTGACTGGTCATAGACAGGCTCTTGATCCAGCTCAGCCATAACTCGATCACTAATATCGATCTGTGGCTGTGAAGGCGCGTCACCTTTTAAAGCAGAGCGTGCGATATGGTATCGCGTCCAAGCCGAAGAGGTTTCTGAATCCAGTTCTTTAAGAGCCCTACGAAGCTCGAGTTCACCCGCTTCGTCATCCATTAACGCGGACATAGACTGTTTAATACTATCGTTCATTTGCCACCTCATATTGGAGGGCTAACATCTAATTATTATCCTACCGGATCCGGATTAAACGGTAACACTCAATCCGCCCACGTCAGCTCGTAACGCCCGACTCAGTCAAGCATCGGTGCTACGACCTTATCAACCGCCTCCCGAGCCCTAAAAATCCTCGAGCGAACCGTGCCGACAGGGCAATCCATGATATGAGCGATATCCTCATAGCTCATGCCCTCAAACTCTCTTAACGTCAGCGCCATACGCAAATCTTCTGGCAACCGATTCAAAGCCTGAAAAACAACCTGTTCAAGCTCCTGCTTGAACAGCTGATTTTCTGGCGTTTCTATCTCATGAAGAACCGTATTTTCATAGTACTGAGCATCGTCAACACTCACATCTACATCTGGCGGGCGCCGACCTTTGGCAACCAGATGATTTTTTGCCGTATTAATAGCAATCCGGTACATCCAGGTATAAAACGCGCTATCTCCCCGAAAATTGGGCAACGCTCGATAGGCCTTAATAAAGGCTTCCTGAGCGACATCCATCGCTTCGTGATGATCATAAACATAGCGTCCGATCAAACCGATAATCTTGTGCTGGTATTTCTTTACCAACAGATCAAAGCCGCGCTTATCACCTTGCTGCACACGTTCAACCAACTGCTTATCAGTCGGTTCATTATTTCCAGTCGACAATCCGTTGAGCCCTTATAACCAGGTATTGAATATTTCGGCTAACCTACCGCGTACCCAGTGTTAATACAACCAAACTACCTAGAGCCCTCTGCACTATCCTGCCAAGACAACTATTTGATAGGAACACAGCAAAGGCAGTTAGTTCCAATCATGATGGCAGCATTTTTTTAGGCTGTGGTATGCTAGCCTCCCTTTGAGGACATTGAAGGTGTGCCAGCCCTCTGGCCCCATGTACTTCCAGCAGCCGTTGTGAGCGTCCAACGCAGCAACGGTCCTTTTCGGTTTTACTACCAATGAGTAAACAGCTGCATTTCGATGTTCTGGTGATAGGCAGTGGCGCAGCAGGATTAACCCTGGCGCTCAAACTAGCCACCGACGCCCGTGTCGCGGTGTTGAGCAAGGGGAATTTGACCTCGGGATCGACCTACCAGGCGCAGGGTGGGATCGCAGCGGTCTACGACGCTCAAGACTCCACCCAAAACCATATTCAAGACACCCTCGTCGCTGGCGGCCAACTCAGCCACCGTGATGCGGTTGAGTTTACCGTCAACAACGGCAAAGCCAGTATCGATTGGCTAATCGAACAGGGGGTGCCTTTCACTCGCAATGACACCAACACGGCGCTACACCTCACCAAAGAGGGTGGTCATAGCCATCGCAGAGTGGTTCATGCCAACGACGCCACCGGCAAAGCGGTCTCCGAAACGCTGCTGCAACAAGCCCGCAGAAACAGCAACATCACGCTGCTACCGCACGCCATCGCCATCGACCTGATCACTCGCCACAAACTCCGGTTGGCAGATAACCATTGCGTTGGGGCTTATGTCCTTGACCAGCACAGTGGCCATGTTCAAACCCTGCTTGCGCCCTTCGTCATCTTGGCGACAGGCGGCGCCAGCAAAGCCTATCTCTATACCAGCAACCCCGACGGTTCATCGGGAGACGGCATCGCCATGGCCTGGCGCGCGGGTTGCCGAGTGGCAAATCTGGAGTTCAATCAATTCCATCCAACTTGCCTGTACCACCCTCAGGCCAAATCGTTTCTGATCTCCGAAGCGGTTCGCGGAGAAGGAGGGCGATTACTACTCCCCGACGGCTCTCGCTTTATGCATCGCTACGACGAGCGTGAAGAGCTGGCACCACGCGACATCGTTGCACGCGCCATTGACCATGAGATGAAACGCCTCGGGTGCGACTGCCTATATCTGGATATCTCCCACAAGCCCAGTGAGTTTGTACGTGGTCATTTTCCGACCATTTACGCCAAATGCATGGAATATGGCATCGATATCACCAGCGATCCAATCCCCGTTGTCCCGGCAGCTCACTACACCTGTGGCGGCGTGATCACCAATACGCGCGGTCAAACCGACATACCTGGTCTGTACGCCATCGGCGAGACCGCCTTTACCGGTCTTCACGGCGCCAACCGCCTTGCCAGCAATTCGTTATTGGAATGTTTGGTTTATGGCATGTCGGCGGCCGAAGATATCCGCACCAAGCTCGACCAACAGAGCGAACTACCCAGCACCCCCTTCTGGGATGAAAGCCAAGTCACAGATTCTGACGAAGATGTGGTGATCTCCCACAACTGGGATGAGTTACGCCGCTTCATGTGGGATTACGTCGGCATCGTTCGGACAAAGAAGCGTCTACAACGCGCCCTAAACCGGGTCACACTGCTGCAGCAAGAAATATCTGATTACTACAGCAACTATAAGGTCAGCAAGGACCTGCTGGAATTAAGAAACCTTGCTGTGGTGGCCGAGCTCATCATTCGCTCGGCGATGCGACGCAAAGAAAGCCGAGGGCTTCACCACACCCTCAACTATCCTGAGCAGCTACCCGAGCATCGCGACACCGTGCTCACCCCGGTGAACTTTGACTGGAGTAGGTCTGAATCAATTGCACCCGCAATCGACGAATAGCTTGGTTCGATCCAGAATCTGGAAACACCCAGCTATTCAACGTAGCGCGCCGCCCTTCGACTGGATCAACGATCCGAAATCGCAGTAGCGTGATCCAGCCCAATACACGACAGCCCGCAACAGGAATCACTTCACACTCGGCCCCATCGCCTAGCTGGACCGCCCACGTCCGCTCCGTCCAGCGGATCTCTCGAACCGAACGGGAGTGAGTAAGCCAGACATAACGGCGCAACAGGTAAACCGCCTGCCAAGCGATCACGCCCAGCAAAAGCATTTTTAAGGGAAGCGGCAACGCATTGATCAACGACGCTACCGCAGCAAGACCATGCACAAGAACAACTAACCAAGCCGAGATCGGCGAGGTGGTCAGACACAACCGATCAGGCCGGAACATCTTCCAAAATGATATCAACGATCCGCTTCAAATCGGGATCGTCCGGGATCACAGTACGCATAACCCAGCTAAAAATATCCTGGTCTTCGCCGGCAATCAGCTTTTCAAACCGCTGCTGATCTTCATACGCCAGAGAACGAAAACGATCCTCTAAAAAAGGGACCAGCAGCACATCTAATTCCAGCATCCCCCGCCGGCAGTGCCAACGCAGACGATTTATATCGGTTTCGCTGTACATCAACCCAACTTCCCCATCAGTCATTGAAGATAAAATAGACGAAGATAATACCACAACCGCCACTACAGCAATCGCTCCCAAAATATCAATTTTAAGGATTTATCCTAGATCATGAAGTCAAATAAAAATTTATACTAGCTTTGAAAAAGAGAGGAGCGAACGGAGTCGCCAACAGCAACGGATCGCTGTTTAATTCTCAGCAGCACAAGGATACGTGCCACAGCAAGGATTGCTGGAAACAGGGCCTCAGACGGGATGTCGAGAGGCCCTTTTACGTTATAGCCGAATCGTTACTAACCGGCATTCCCTCGGATGTTGAGCTCAACCCGCCGATTTTGGCCGCGGCCTTGTTCTAACGCATTATCGGCGATCGGATACCGCTCTCCCCAACCCCGACTCTGCAGCCGAGCACCAGTCACCCCTACCCCCGATAAGTATTGCTCGACACTATTGGCGCGACGTTCTGATAACCCTTGATTATATTCAAAGCTGCCCTGGCTATCGGTGTAGCCGTCGATCTGCAACTGCGTTTGATCAAACTTTTTTAATACTTTCGATACCGAGTTCAGTACCGGCATAAAGCTACTCTCTAGCAGGTGAGAACCGGTCTGAAAAGTGATATTACCCGGCATGATCAAGCGAATCTCATCCCCCCTGCGCTCAACCTGAACACCCGTTCCTTGTAGTTCCTGTCTTAACAGTGCCTCCTGCTGATCCATGTAATAGCCAATCCCGCCCCCCACAGCACCCCCTACAAGAGCACCGGTTAGCGCACCCTTTTTGCGATCGCTCTTTGAGCTGACAGCCGCTCCGAGCACGGCTCCTGTTACAGCCCCTATGCCGGCACCGGTTGCGGTATTACCCACTTTCTGCTCGCCCGTATAGGGATCGATGGTTTGACAGCCCGTTGCTAAAAACACAACCAAACTTGCAGCCATAATTCTTTTCACACAGCACCTCTACATATAAATAAAACTAATAACAAAATGAATAGACAAATGAACCATACAAATAGCACTATTCTTGAATACTAAAATATCGACTCAACTGCTTTTCAATTGAATGGGAAACAGACCTCAGTTAGCCATTTTTTGACTAGCCACCAACCTGCTCTGCTTATAAAATGCAGCCATATTACCCGCTATCTCCCAGCGCTCAAGGAGTTCTTGTTGTCCAATCTACCCGTTATCATCGGTTTCGGTGGCATAAACCCTGCCGGCAGATCATCATTCCATCACGCCTACCGCCGTTTGATACTGGACAAACTTGCCCCCTGTGATGCCCAATCCACGCTATTAAGCCTGGCAACGCTAATGGGAGAGGTCCGCTTCGACAACGGCCAACTCGTCGATAAGGCCGGCGCCGAAGTCAGTCTGCAACATCTTGAGAGTCGTTTTAAACCCCTGTTGCTGAACAACACCTTAATACGCAAGATTCATCCCGACTGGTTCGACATCGATAACATTGTCTTCAACCGCCCTGCAACACTACACCCCGATCAGGACAGCCAAACCTTCACCTTAACCAAGCGCCAACTACCAAACCAACTGCCCGCCAACTGGACGGTTACCGACCTGGGCCAAGGCAACGTAAAGGTTAGAATTTCAGGCGAGCTAAACGCGATACTTCCCGACCACAAGGCCACTTCCGTGCGCGCTGCGGGTCAGCTACCAACAGGCTTTAAGCCTGGAACCCTATACCAATCGCGCAATCATCCGCGCAACCTTCAGATGACAGTATTCAGCGCATCGGATGCAATCAGCAGCATGGGGATCAGCTGGGACCAAATTCGCGACCTACTGCCACCCGATCAAATTGCAGTCTATGCCAGCAACTCCATCGGCCAACTGGATGACTTCGGTTTTGGCGGCCTACTTAAAAACCCGTCAATCGGAAAACGTACCACATCAAAACAGATGCCCCTGGGCTATGGCCAGATGCCCGCCGACTTCGTAAACGCCTATTTGCTGGGCAACCTCGGCACTACCGGATCGGCTCTAGGTGCCTGTGCGACCTTCCTCTACAACCTGCGAAGCGGTGTTGAGGATATCCGCAGCGGCCGGCGCAAGCTGGTACTGGTTGGCGGCAGTGATGCCCCGATAACACAAGAGGTGATCGAAGGATTTCGAGCAATGGGAGCCCTGGCCGAAGCCAAAGGACTGATGGCCCTTGATGGCACCACTGCACTAACCGATGACGACCTGCGCCGGACCTCTCGACCATTTGCCAACAACTGTGGCTTTACCATGGGCGAATCATCGCAGTTCGTGGTGTTGTGCGACGATACCTTAGCCCTAGAACTCGGCGCCCAAATCCATGGAGCGGTACCCGACGTTTTCGTCAATGCCGACGGCCACAAAAAATCGATATCGGCTCCCGGCATCGGCAACTACATCACCCTAGGAAAATCTGCCGCGTTGATTCAAAGCATGCTTGGCCAAGACTCGCTGCGCCAACGTAGCTATGTTCAAGCGCACGGCACCAGCACACCTCAAAACCGGCTGACCGAGTCTCACGTTATAAACGAAACAGCCAAAGCCTTTGGCATCAACAACTGGATTGTCAGCGCACTCAAGTGTTACATCGGCCACTCTCAAGGCACCGCCGGAGGTGACCAGCTGTCGCTCTCCCTTGGAGCATGGAAATACGGCTATATCCCAGGAATCATGACGATGGATGCCGTGGCCGAGGATGTACATCGTTCTCACTTAAGATTTGAGCAGCAGCACATAGAGGTTGGCGCAACAGGAATCGACAGCGTGCTGTTAAATTCAAAAGGGTTTGGTGGCAACAATGCCAGCGCCCCCATCTTAGCGCCGCATATCGCCCTGCAGATGCTTGAGCACAAGCACGGCAAACAAGCGATGACCGAGTACCAACACCGACTGGAAGAAACCGAGCAGACCGCGTCGGAATACGACCAAGAGTCCTGTTACGGCCAAACCCGACCCACTTATCTATTCGGACACAATGTGCTCACCGGCGATCAACTAGAGATCAGCGACAAAAAAATACAGATCCCCGGCTACAGCAAACCCATCAGTCTTGAGATCGACAATCCGTTTGACGACATGTGCTAACTTCAGCCACAAGCCTTTCCGGCTCGATCCAAGCAAGATTGGACAAGCTAAACAACCAACTCGCCCAGCACCGACTCAGCATTGCGCCAAAGCTGAGCAGCCAGCAGCTCTGCCGGTAAATCATACAAGCGTTGCAGCTCGCGAAAGACTTCTGGAAGGTAATCGGGGCGATTCAACTCTCCCTGACGCCCCGCCAACGGCATATCGGGCGCGTCGGTCTCCAACACCCAATGCTCCACGCCCAGCTGCAACAAGTTACGCTTTAGCTTGAGCGCCCGCGAATAGGTAACCGCTCCACCAACCCCCAGCTTAAACCCCAGCTCAACATACCGTTCGGCTTGCTGCAGACTTCCTGAAAAGGCATGCACGATCCCTCCACAGTCGAACCTAACGCCACGCAATTGATGCAGCACCTGATCATGCGACTTTCGAGCATGTAGCAACACCGGTAAACGATGCGCTTTTGCCAAATCTAACTGTGCAGCAAACAACTGGCTCTGAGCCTCAACATCGGTATAAGAGTCCCAAAAATCCAACCCAATTTCGCCTACCGCGATCACCGAGTTCTGCTCCAGCAACCGATCAAGCAAAAGTAGCTGCTCGGCGTTATGCTGACCCATGAAACAGGGATGCAAACCCAACGCAGGCTTAACAACAAGTTCTCTCGGCTGGGATAAAGCATCACAAAGTCGCAACAGACGCGACCAACACTCTGCTGTAACCCCAGGTATCACGATCGCTCGAACCCCCTGAACTTTACAGCTATCCAGCAATTCACTTCGGACCTTATCAAATTCGGTAAAATCCAAATGACAATGTGTATCGCAAAACTGCAACAACCCCACTCTCCCTTCAGAAACACACAAACGCCATGTGCGGCAGATAGTGTCACAGCCCAAATCGGTCAAATGTTAGTGATAAATCGACGGGCGACGACGACTCAAGCGGACCGGGCGATTAAACGACCATAAGCAGAACAGTAAGGGTAATAAAGGGACGGTAGGCTAGCTATCGGCCCTTCTCAGCAAGGCCGAAACTCAAGCACCGACAGGCGGCGTGGTGTGACTTCGATAAATGGCTCTGATAATCCAAACCAAAATTCCGGATAAGCACAACAGCGCACCAGGGATAGCGCCATAAAGACCAGGGATCTGCGATAGCGCGATCAAACCAAGAGCCAGATAGATAAAGGGCAAGTATTCATAAACCATTTCAGGAAACTGAATTCGCCCTTTTCTATTTTCGACCTGATGCTTGGAGTTTTTTCTGCGGTAGGCCGACCGCGTTACCCACACCAGAGCACCTGCGGCATAGAGCAGCGTTGCAGACAGGTAGATCAAAGAACTATCAATCAGCGCATACACCGTCATCGCAACGATGATATACAGATAAGGCAACGCCTCATATAACGACTTGGGAATATACAAAGATGGCCTCCTCGCTCTATCTGAGCAATCGACTTCCTCATCCGTGATGAATATCGTAATAATCGAATACCTTTATCGGTATGACTCTATCTCTCAAATACATCTTTCAACAGCATAAATCGCGCCAAACGAGTAATACATTGAAATGATTACTCATTAAACCCTAAACAAACACCTGTTTAAATACGGTGTAAAAAAAACCAACACCTGCTCTACAGTCGTTAGATAATAAAAAGCCCGCAGAGTGCGGGCCTGGGTAGAGCGATACCGGTGTTAATGTTCGCGGGTAGCGCGGAATTGAATATCCGGCCAGCGCTCCTCGGTTAACGATAGATTAACTCGGCTCGGCGCTAAGTAAGTCAACAAGCCACCGCCGTCGATAGACAGATTATCGTGCCCTTTACGCTTGAACTCCTCTAGCATTTTGTCATCGGTGCATTCGACCCAGCGCGCTGTCTTCACCGAGACCGGCTCATAAACACACTCCACTTTGTATTCATCCTTGAGACGAAACACCACCACTTCGAACTGCAGCTGCCCCACCGCACCCAATACCAAGTTGTTATTCTTCATCGGCAAAAACAACTGTACTGCGCCCTCTTCCGATAACTGCTGCAAACCTTTCTGCAACTGCTTCATTTTTAGCGGATCGGTGGGTCGCACGGCCCGGAACATTTCTGGGGCAAAATGCGGGATACCCGTGTACTTCAAGCCTTCGCCTTCGGTAAAGGTATCGCCGATCTGAATCGTGCCATGATTGTGTAGACCGATAATGTCTCCAGACCAGGCCTGCTCAACATTCGAACGGTCGCCCGCGAGGAAGGTTACCGCATCGGCAACTTTGACATCCTTGCCAATTCGACAATGGCGCATCTTCATCCCCTGACGATAGCTTCCGGAGCAGATCCGCATAAAGGCGATACGATCTCGGTGCTTGGGATCCATATTGGCCTGAATTTTAAAAATAAAGCCGGAAAACTTATCCTCGTTGGCAGCCACCTGACGATCGATGGTGGCACGCGCAATCGGCGCTGGTGCCCACTCGACAAAATCATCGAGCATCTGCCGCACCCCAAAGTTAGCCAACGCAGTGCCAAAAAATACTGGCGTCATCTTGCCAGCCAGAAAAGCCTCTTGATCAAACACATGACTGGCGCCACGAACCAGCTCGACCTCATCGCAGAAGTTATCGTACATATCTCCCAGGTACTCACGCGCCTCATCGCTCTGCAATCCTTGGATCTGCTCATCTTCGTGCAGCAGGCTACCTTGGCCCGTCTTAAACTTAGAAATAGTATCGGTATACAGGTTGTAAACACCCAGAAACTGCTTGCCCATATCGATCGGCCAATTGATCGGTGCCGCTTCGATTTTCAATACGCCCTCAATTTCATCCAACAATTCAATCGGATCACGAATATCCCGATCGAGTTTGTTGACGAAGGAAAAGATCGGCGTATCACGCAAGCGGCAAACATCCATCAGTTTGATCGTCCGTGCCTCGACCCCTTTGGCGCCGTCTACCACCATCAACGCGGAATCCACTGCGGTTAAGGTCCGGTAGGTATCCTCAGAGAAATCTTCGTGTCCGGGAGTGTCGAGCAAGTTAACGATACGATCGTTGTACGGAAACTGCATCACCGACGAAGTAATAGAGATCCCACGCTCCTTTTCCATCGACATCCAATCCGAGGTAGCATGACGATCACTCTTGCGCCCTTTAACGGTTCCCGCCTTTTGGATTAGCTGGCCGAGCAGCAGCAGTTTTTCAGTGATCGTAGTCTTTCCGGCATCGGGGTGACTGATGATGGCGAAAGTACGGCGATTGGCGACTTGCTGGGAAATCTGAGACATAACGACTTCTATATTGGCGTACGACAGAGCGACTGGAGCGGGCCTTCGCCCGAAAAATGGCCCGCATTATACCGCTTACACGGCCAAACTGCCTAGCAAATCAGCAGATACTGACTCGCTCTAATAACGCGCCACTCAATTGACATAGTGCAAAAAACACCCAGCCGGCATTGTGCATTGCAACGCAGGCTGTATAATTTGCCGCCTTTGAAACACTCTCTCATACTCAAGCTATTCTGAACCTGCTTGCCGGTGATCCCCAGGATTTATCGTTAGTCGATTTGTTCATCTCGATAAGCCCTGAACAGGAGTGTTCGCGCGTAAGCAAAACAGAGGCGGTCCATGTTTAACCTTGTTGTAAATCGATCTCAAAATATCAAAAACGATCTATTGTCTGGCCTGACTGTCGCCCTGGCGCTGGTTCCAGAAGCGGTTGCTTTCGCGTTCGTGGCGGGAGTAGACCCTCTGGTCGGGCTATACGCCGCATTCATGGTGGGATTGATCACAGCGGTCATGGGCGGCCGACCGGGTATGATCTCGGGGGCGACCGGCGCCTTAGCCGTGGTGATGGTGACACTGGTTGCCGATCACGGCGTGCAGTACCTGTTCGCGACGGTGGTATTGATGGGTATTTTGCAGATTAGCGCTGGAGTGCTACGGCTCGGAAAGTTTATCCGCATCGTGCCTCATCCTGTCATGCTGGGTTTCGTCAACGGCCTGGCCATCGTGATCTTCCTTGCCCAACTCGGCCAATTCAAATTTATCGACGATGCAGGCCAGCTGCAATGGCTGCAGGGTAACCTGCTGTACGTGATGTTAGGGCTAATCGCACTGACCATGGCTATCATCCAGTTCCTGCCTAAGCTAACCAAAGCGATCCCTGCATCCCTGGCAGCGATTGTTACGGTAACCTTCGTGGTGATATTTGGCGGACTCGATACCAAGACTGTAGGCGATGTAGCATCCATTGCTGGCGGCCTACCAAGCTTTGCGATCCCATCGGTACCGCTCACTTTTGAGACGCTGATCATTATTCTTCCGTATGCCGTTATCCTCGCAGCCATAGGCCTGATCGAGTCGCTGCTAACCCTGAGTTTAATCGACGAAATCACCAACACCCGCGGCCGTGGTAACAAAGAGTGCGTTGCCCAAGGCACCGCCAACGTGGTGACCGGCTTCTTTGGTGGCATGGGAGGTTGCGCCATGATTGGTCAAAGTATGATCAACATAAACTCTGGTGGTCGCGGCCGACTTTCGGGCATTACTGCGGCACTCAGCTTGCTGGCATTTATCCTGTTCACCTCTGATCTGATCGAACAGATCCCGGTCGCAGCATTGATCGGGGTAATGTTTATGGTGGTGATGGGCACCTTTGAGTGGTCCAGCCTACGAATCATCCGCAAGATACCTAAAGCCGACGCCTTTGTACTGATCCTGGTATCAGGTGTCACGGTTGCCACCGACCTGGCTATTGCGGTGGTGGTCGGAGTTATTGTCTCGGCGCTGGTTTTTGCCTGGCAGCACGCCAAGCACATCCGAGTCGTGACCAGCATGGAAGGCGAAACTAAAATTTATCGCCTGCACGGCCCGATCTTTTTCGGTTCGGTGAACAACTTCCTGGAGCTGTTTGACCCCAGCAACGACCCCGATGATATCGTCATTGAGTTCCAGTATTCACGGGTATCCGACCACTCAGGACTGGAAGCAATAGATACTCTGGCCGAACGTTATATTGTTGCAGGTAAAAAACTTCACCTTCGCCATCTCAGCCCTGAGTGCCGACAGTTGCTCCGTAAAGCGGGAAGTATGGTTGAAATTAACGAAAGCGAAGACCCTAACTATCGGGTCGCCACAGACACACTGGGATAACCCGTTGAGCAGCGGCTCTTAAAGATTCAAGAGCCGCTCTGATCGATTATCTGCTCGTAGACATAGCCCGAGATATGCACCCGGTCGTTATCACTGACGTCTAAAAACTGCACCCCGTACTGAAGTGCAGCCTGGTCGGGAGACGCCCCCACCTCGGTAATATTGCGCACGATCGCTTTTATCTGCGATGCCCGCTCCACCCCATCGATCACCACTTTAAAAGTCAGTTTCAACTCGCTACCGACGGCGGCAATAGGCTGCTCGGTATGCAAGCGTCCACCGCCACTGCTCAGGTCGATAAACATCGCCTTCTTGGGCCATTCCCCAGGCAGCTCCCCGCTCTCAAACTCTTCGATACGAACCGGCAGCTTCAACTCAACTCGGCTGGCTTGGCGTACCGCCACCGACGACACCTTGGCAGGATACTTAAGGTGGGAGTAAAGATAGGGAACCCGGTTATTTTTCAACACTTGGGTTTGAAAGCCACACGCAACATTGCCAGCCATCAACCGGACTCGGAGCACCTGCCCTTCGGGCAACAGAAAACTCTTACCCTGAATGCTCGGCGCACTGACGATCAAACTCAAACCTTCATTAAAGCCGAGCAGTCGAACAGGATAACGCTTGGGAGGAGAGACGGATTCGACACTAAACAGGTCGCCGGTACGAACCCGTAGTTCATGAAACTGTTCTGGAACTATCGCCATTCAAAGTCGATCCATCGGATATTACAAAATTAACCTAGGCACAAATAGTCCCAGCATTGAGCAGGCTATTCAACCGCAAACTGCGACATCCGCATAACCACGGCATCTTCGCGCCCGGCTCCACCGGGGTAATAGCCTTTGCGCAGCCCCACCGATTCAAAACCACAGCGCAGATACAACCCGATCGCAGCACTGTTCGACTGACGCACCTCTAAAAACAGCTCATCGACAGACAGTCGCTGTAACTGCTCAAACAGACCTGACAATAGCCGCCGAGCAACACCCATACGCCGCTGCTGCAGATCGACCCCGATCGTCAGCAAGTCCGCTACGCCACCACCATGACTGGCAACCAGGTAGCCACAAATACAATCCTGCCGCTGCGCCAGCCACATACAATGGCCCGCATCCAGGCTTTGTCGAAATTGCTTCAGACTTGTTGGAGAGCTAAATAGCCGATATTCCACCTGCGCGACAGACTCAAGATCGGCCTCAACCATTGGCCGGATCAACAGTTCAGCCACTCGGCAGATTCCGTAACGGTTGCAACTGGCGCCACAATTCGGCTTTCAGGCCAGGAATCCGCAACACCTCGTTCAAGCCATAGCAACACAGCGCTGGCTGCTGCTGGCATTCGATCAATTGCCCCGCTGTTTGGTCATGGTCGAGCGGCAACAGATAACGAAACGCAGCCTGTCCCATCAACAATAAAGCCTGCTGCTCTGGCTGCCGAACCCTAGTCAGCTCGAGTTCCAGCGCGCGTCGTGCAATCGGCTCGGACTGATCGAACTTGGCAAGCGGATCCAACGGCCATTGAAACTCACTGATCCCGCTGGAGGCCTGCGACGCCCCCGCCAAACCCACCGCAACAACGATCGCATCCAGCAACTGCTGGTGCTGATCAGACCAAGACTGGGAACGACTAGTTGGCAACTCGGTTACCACCAGGCAATGTTGATAGCTAACCATCGCCAAGCGGAACCGAGGAATCACCGAAGCGGATGTATCGGTATCGCGACCTTGAGCCGGCACAGCCGTTGAAGCCACCGCCTCCTTAACCAGAGCCGTCGCGACTGGGGCTGTCGCCAAAGAAGGCGATGGAGACGTTTGCGACGAATCAGCAACCCGCTCGGTTACTGCTTGCTCGGTGGCAGGCGCAGCCTCCGATTGGCCTGACAGCAGCTGCCGCAGCGGGGCTTTATTTGGCAGAGCCCGCTCACTGGCAGCGGGGCCAGCAGCGGTTGATGTTGCTGGCGTAGCTAATGAACCGGAAACTGTCGATGCGTCGAGTTCAGCAGCGCGCCAACGCCACACCGGTGATGGCGCGGCGCCGGGCAGCACTTGGCGAGGCAGCCATGGAGTGACCCCCATAGCCGCCAGATACTGCTGCCGTAACTGCTCTTGCTGAATTTCTATCACCGTCATCCTCTACCGGGTTTAGACCTGCGGATGGGCTTTTTCAACTGACGACAACAACAGATTGGCGGCGTTTAGGTAGGCCTTAGCCGAGGCGATAACGATATCGGTATCGGCACCCAAGCCGTTTACGATGCGTCCACCCTTCTCTAGCCGCACGGTCACTTCACCTTGCGAATCGGTACCACTGGTGATCGCATTAACCGAATACAGCTCCAGGCTAGCCTCGGTATGAACGATACTCTCGATCGCTTTATAGGCTGCATCGACAGGACCACTACCCGCAGAGGTCGCTTTAACCTCTTCGTTATCGACCATCACCACCACCTCGGCCACGGGGGTTTCCCCGGTTTGCGAGGTGACTTTCAGCGAACTCAAACGGAACTTCTCGTTGACCGCTGCGCTACGGGTGTCGGAAACCAGCGCTTGCAAATCTTCGTCGAAGATCTCGTGCTTCTTGTCAGCCAGCTCTTTAAAGCGAGCAAAGGTGGTATTCAGCTCGGCATCGGTATCAAACGTGATCCCCAACTCGTCCAGGCGGGCACGGAAGGCGGCACGGCCGGAGTGCTTCCCCAACACCATCTTATTGGTATTCCAACCCACATCCTGCGCAGTCATGATCTCGTAGGTCTCACGGTGCTTCAGCACACCATCCTGGTGAATGCCCGACTCATGAGCAAAGGCGTTAGCCCCCACAATCGCTTTGTTAGGCTGAACCGGGAAGCCCGTCACGCCCGAGACCAAACGGGAGCTGGGGACGATCTGGGTCGCATCGATAGCGGTTTCCAAACCGAGGATATCTTTGCGGGTGCGCAATGCCATGACCACCTCTTCCAACGAGGCATTTCCGGCCCGCTCACCCAAACCGTTAACGGTACATTCGATCTGGCGCGCGCCGTTGGAGACAGCGGCTAGCGAGTTAGCCACCGCCAAGCCCAAATCGTTATGACAATGAACCGAGAAGACCGCTTTATCAGCGTTGGGGACTCGCGCAATCAACTGACCGATAGTACGACCAAACTCCTCCGGGACCGCGTAGCCAACGGTATCGGGGATATTGATCGTACGTGCACCAGCATCGATCACCTGCTCGATGATGCGGCACATAAAATCCAATTCAGAACGGCTGGCATCCTCCAACGAAAACTCGACATCGTCGATCAGGTTACGCGCCCGCTTGACCGCATAAACCGCCTGTTCAACCACCTGATCCGGTTGCATCTGCAACTTGTACTTCATATGGATCGGCGAGGTGGCGATAAAAGTATGGATCCGACCCGAGTTAGCATTAGCCAAAGCTTCACCGGCACGGTCAATATCGGCATCCAACGCCCGCGACAAGCTACAGATAGTACTGTCTTTGATAGTATCGGCGATCAGTTTCACCGCAGCGAAGTCACCTGGGCTAGCAATAGCAAAACCTGCTTCGATCACGTCGACACGCATTTTTTCCAGCGACTTGGCGATGCGCAATTTTTCATCACGGGTCATCGATGCGCCGGGGCTCTGTTCACCGTCACGCAACGTGGTGTCAAAAATAATAACGCGATTATCACTCATAATATGGCTCCATCGGGACGCAAATTAAACGCCCAGAAATAAATAATCAGGGTCTAAACGTAGAGAAAATTTTAACAGCAAATATGGACTGCCTACGGCAGTCGCAGGAGCAGAGGACGAGCGACCTGATACGCCACGCCCAAAGCCGGTTGGGCACCGGTTGCAGCAGACGTTCTATGGCCGAAGGTGAATTGCATCGTTTCTCAATATCTTAGATAGGTATGAACTCAATATTACCGCTAAAATAGTTGATTGCAAGCGATCCAGCGCCCTAAATAGTTATCTGCCAGAGCCCGATCATGATGAATCCAAACCATGCCCAGTCAGACTTCGATCGAGAAATTGATCGCCAACGCACTTCTAGCCAAAAGTGGGACAAATACCGCGATCGTGACATCCTGCCGATGTGGGTTGCCGATACCGATTTCCGCTCACCTCCGGCAATTATCGATGCGCTACAACAACGGGTAGAACACGGCGTATTTGGCTATACCCTGCCGCCTACCGAGCTGACCGAAGTAGTGCTCGACAGGCTGCAACGGCTTTACCGGTGGCAGGTTGAGGCCGAATGGCTGGTGTGGCTACCCGGATTGGTATGCGGCCTACATCTAGCCTGCCGCAGTGTTGGCGAAGCGGGCAGCGCTGTTATCGCGCCTAAGCCGATCTACCCACCCTTTATGACAGCGCCGAGACTATCGGACCGACGCCTGATCAGCGTACCGCTACGGCAGTTTCAACAGCGCTGGGTCATCGACTTTGATGCGCTACAAAACGCTATTAGCGCCGACACTCGGCTGGTACTGTTCTGCAATCCGCAAAACCCTGGGGGCAGTGTCTACCGACGCGCCGAGCTTGAGCAGCTGCAGGCCATCTGCCAACGCCACAATTTGGTACTTTGCTCCGATGAGATCCACTGCGACCTGCTGCTTGATCCCGGTACCGAGCATATCCCGGCCGCAACGATCGACCCGCAGGCGGCGCTAAAGACGATCACCCTGCTGGCGCCGAGTAAAACCTTCAATATCGCTGGACTGGGCTGCTCGTTAGCGATCATCCCTGATCCGGCACTACGGCAGCGATTTAAGCAGGTTAAACGCGGCATTGTGCCCGACGCTAACCTGTTGGGCTACACCGCGACCCTAGCTGCTTACCGTGATTGCGACGAGTGGAACCGGCAACAATGCGACTACCTGCGCCACAATCGTGACTACTTGCTACAACAGATTAACGCTATCGACGGCTTAACACTCGACCCCTTCGAAGCCACCTACCTCGCTTGGATTGACGTGTCGGCGTTGCAACTGGACAATCCTCCGGCATTTTTTGAGCAGCATGGTGTGGGGATGTCACCGGGAGCGGACTTTGGCGACAGCCGTTTTATGCGACTCAATTTCGGCTGCACTCGAGCCACCTTGGAACAAGCGGTAGAGCGAATTCGTAACGCCATATCACAACGTTGACAGGCTATTCTCTCGGACGTTGATCTGCCTCAGTGTATTTATAAATACCACTGATAAACTAAAGCCTTAACCATTACAGCAACGTTGATTCTGAAACCGATGACCCAAGCCTCTATAAGACTCAAAGCGGAGCAACAGCAGAACTCGCGCAAACAACGCCGGCGCGAACGGGCGATGCTGCTGTTAATCTGTTCGGCACTATTGGCGATGGTAGGATTTGGCATCATCTACGGCACCAGCTTCAACAGCTCAGCCACGATCAAACCGAAACAAGAACCCTCCCGAATGAGCCAGGCGTGTCAACGAAAGCTACTGGATCACATTAAAAAAGGCGGCGCTGATCTCGTCTCAGAGATGAACTACGGTAACTTGCAGGGCTGTAATTTCAGCAGTGAAGCCGAACAAACCGCACAACTTGAAGACTCTAAACGCGGTGGTTGGGGTAGCGTAAACAACTGATACCGCTTCAAGCCAGTCGTAGCGGGAAAGCCAGCACCTGATCAAGGTGTCCCTTCCCTAATCGCAGCATCAACAACCGATCAACCCCCAACGCAACCCCGGCACAATCGGGCATTCCTGCCTCCAGCGCGGCAACCAAGCGCTGGTCAACCGGGTGACACGGATACCCCAACCGAACTCTAGTCTCCAGGTCGGCGTCAAAACGGCGTGCCTGCTCCTGTGAGTCGGTCAATTCAAAGTAACCGTTGGCCAATTCGACCCCTTCTACGAACAGTTCAAACCGTTTAGCCACCGGCTGATCCAAGTTATCATTTTCGACTCGTGCCAAGGCTGCTTGGCTGGCAGGGTAATCGTAAACAAAGGTCGGTTTGATCAGCGCGGGTTCCAACACATGGCTAATCAGCACGTTGAGGTATTCGTCACGGTCATCGGATTCCAATGACAGCTCTAGACGCTGCCGGGTCAATAGCCGCAACTGATCTACTGGCGCGGTATGCGGATCGCAGTCAAGCTGCTGCTGGAACAACTTGCGATAACTGATCCGTTGAAAATCATCTCGGCCTAACGCAGCCGCCACCAGCGCTTCGACCTCATCCATCAGCTGACGATCGTCAAAATCAGGGCGGTACCACTCGAGCATGCAAAATTCGGGGTTGTGCTTGCGCCCGCTTTCGCCGTTTCTGAACGCCTTGGCCAGCTGGTAGATCGGCCCAGAACCCGCCGCCAGCAGTCGCTTCATGGCGTATTCCGGTGAGGTTTGCAGAAATAGCCCCAACCCCTGATCAAAGCCCGGACCGCAGTACTGGCTCTGCATAGGCTCGAGGTGCGGGTCAGATACCGCCGCCGCAGAGAGTACCGGAGTATCAACCTCCAGTACCCCGCGTTCGGCAAAAAACTGCCGAATCTGAGCATTCAACTCGGCCCGAGCTCGAATCGCCTCGAGCGAAGCACTGGGTTGCCATGAAATCATAAGTGCCTACGGAATACCTAAAACGAGAAAAGGCCAGCATATAGCCGACCTCTTACAATTCTATCACTGCGATATTACGCCCGGCTGACGTACTCACCGGAGCGCGTATCGATCTTCAACACTTCGCCTTGATTGATAAACAGCGGTACCCGGACCACGGTTCCAGTGCTCAGCGTTGCAGGCTTGGAACCACCCTGGGCGGTATCGCCTTTAAGCCCAGGATCGGTCTCGGTCACTTCCAACTCAACGAAGTTAGCCACAGCGACGAGCAACGGGGCATTGTTGAACAAGGTAACGATGCAAACGTTTTGCTCTTTCAGCCATTTAATCGCATCACCCACGGCTTTTTCATCTGCAGCAAACTGCTCGAAGGAGCCATCGGTCAACATGAAGTGCCAGAACTCGCCGTCGGTGTAGAGATACTCCATATCTCGTTCCATCACATCGGCGCCTTCCAGTGACTCGCCCGACTTGAAGGTTCGCTCCCAGATCCGGCCAGTATTCAGGTTACGCATTTTCACCCGAGTGAACGCCTGCCCCTTGCCTGGCTTTACGAAATCAACGTCAACCATCGAGCAAGGATCACCATCGACCATCACTTTAAGACCTGACTTGAATTGATTGGTAGAATAGTTCGCCATTTTTCCTCACCAAACTAAGCAGTGATGCCACGATGGACATATGCTGTGAGCCCTCAGGGGGCAAAAGTGACAATGATACATCGAACGGACCCAAGTGTGCAGACTCAAAGCCTGATCAAAACCGAACAAATCGATAAAAGCTGGCAACGATACTTGGCCGAAGCGGTCACCGACCCCAAACTGTTGCTTGAACGGCTCGGGTTACCGCTGGCGCTGCTGCCGCAGCTGCAAGCGGCCAACCAGCAATTTAGCTTGCGGGTACCGCAGCCCTTTCTTGATCTGATCGAGCCGGGAAATATCAACGACCCCTTGCTACAACAGGTACTCCCACAGGCTACCGAGCTTGAGGTTCATCCGGGTTACAACCATGACCCGCTGCAAGAGGCCGACAGTAACCCGCAACAGGGGGTTATCCATAAATACCATGGTCGGCTGTTGCTGGTGATCAGCGGCGGCTGTGGCATCAACTGTCGTTACTGCTTTCGGCGCCATTTTCCCTATCAGCAAAACCAACTGGGGGCCGAGCAATGGCAGCAGGCGTTAGATTATCTACGCCTGCATCCCGAGGTAGACGAAGTCATTTTCAGCGGCGGCGACCCATTGGTCACCCCCGATAGCCGCTTGTTCAAAATGCTCGAAGATTTGGAACAGCTACCGCAACTCAAGCGTTTGCGCTTTCACACCCGTCTGCCGGTGGTCATCCCCCAACGACTGACCAGCGAGTTCAATCAACGCCTGCAACAGTCCCACTTACAGTCAATCATCGTGCTGCATATCAACCACCCCAATGAAGTCAGCGAGCTGTTAAAGGACCTGTTACAACCGCTGCGTCAAAGTGGCATCACGCTGCTCAATCAAAGCGTATTGTTAAAAGGGATTAATGACTGCAGTGAGACCTTGGCAACACTCAGCCACAAACTCTTTGATGCGGGAATCATGCCCTACTACCTGCACCGGCTAGACCCGGTAGCGGGTGCCGCCCATTTTGATATCGCCACAACGCGGGCACAGCAATTGGCTGGAGAACTCAGCGTAAAACTGCCGGGCTACCTAGTCCCCAAGCTCACCCAAGAGATCCCGGGCGCACCCGCCAAAGTTCAATTACTGCCCGAACTCCCCTCGGTTTGAGCCACCGGAGCAACACACCAACATCCTTGTAAAACCGATAATATCGGCCAAACTATGGTCACTTTTCAGCAAAAAGTGACCATAAGGAGATGCAGATGAAACTATTCGGAATCCCGCTAAGCAACTACTACAACATCGTTAAACTGGCGTTGCTGGAAAAACAGATCGACTTTGACGAGGTCCACGCACCACCTTCGCAAGAAAAAGAGTTCATCATTCATAGCCCGATGGGAAAAATACCCTACCTGCAGCACGGCGATCTGTTTATCTGCGAGTCTCAAGCGATTCTGTTTTATCTGGAGCTGTTCAAACCCAGCCCAAGGCTGTATCCGCTCGATCCCGAACGGGGTGCCAAGGCTCAGCAGGTTCACCAATTTATCGACCTGTATATCGATGCCGAAGCCCGGACGTTATTACCCGCTGCTTTTTTTGGTGCTCAGGCCAGTGACGAACAGATCGAACAGGTCAGCAATCGACTCAAACAGCGAGTCCAGGCCTTAAGTCAGATCACCGAATTTGCGCCCTTTATCGCCGGCAAACAGCTGAGTCACGC
>JBALWS010000081.1:0-20535 GCA_036960405.1 Halopseudomonas sp.
TGAGTTGGCAGAACCTGCGCGAAGCGGCGCTGACGACGCTCAAAGTCACCGGCATGGTGCTGTGGATCATCTTTGGCGCCACCCTGTTTGTCGGTTTTTACGTGGTCAACGGCGGTCAGGCCTTCGTCAACGACACCTTGCTGGCGACGGGTTTTGGCCCTTACGGTATCCTGCTGATCATGATGGTGATCTTGGTGGTGCTGGGGATGTTTCTGGACTGGGTCGGGATCTTGCTGTTGGCGGTGCCGATCTTCGTGCCGCTGATGAAAACCATGAGTTTTGACGGCCTGTTCGGCTTGCCGGGCGTAGCCCCGGGCGAGCTGCCACTGTGGTTTGGGGTGGTCTATATGGTCAATATGCAGATGTCGTTTCTGAGCCCTCCGTTCGGTTATGCGTTGTTCTACCTCAAGAGCGTCGCGCCGCCGGAGGTCACCATGGCGCAGATCTATCGCTCTTCGTTGCCGTTTCTGTTTCTGCAGATGGTGGGGCTGTCGATCTGTATCCTGTTCCCCGATGTGGTGTTATGGCTACCCCGGCTGGTTTATGGCTAGCACTCAAACCCGAGCTGTTAACTTTCGAACTGGTTGTTGATGCGAAAGAACGCCGAACCGGTTACCTGTCGGTGGTGTTCCTGACGTCTTTCTGGGGCGACCTGTCACAAAGTCTGCCGCGCTTCTTTGGCTATTAACGGTTGCTGATCTCCCTAACCCGTATCGCCGAAGCGACCACGCTGAAGGTTAGTCACATCCGTCCGCAGGCCGCCAATGACTCCATGCCTTCGATTTTTCCGCCCATGGCTTTCAGATGGGGCCGATCGTCGGCCAGCTGATGGCCGAGCTGATTGTACGAGGCAAGTCGGCGTTTGCACTGGATGCGTTTCGAATCGACCGTTTTGAGCGCAAGGTACTCTGATAGACACACCATTTTTATTATTACTTTACCGAGATATTTAACAGGAGAATCGCCCCATGAGCATCGAACGTATCGGCTCTAACGATCGCATGAGTAAAATTGTGAAACATAACGGCACGGTTTATCTGTGCGGTCAGACCGCTAGCGATGCGGCCTGGGATACGGCCGAGCAGACCCAGCGCTGCCTGAATCAGGTCGATGCCTTGCTGGCAGAAGCGGGCAGCCACCGTGATCGAATCCTGTCGGTGACGATCTACATCCGCGATATGAAAGACTTCACCGCGATGAATACGGTTTGGGACGGCTGGGTTGCCGAGGGTGAAAAGCCTGCCCGAGCCTGCGTCGAAGCGCGGATGGCCCGACCCGATGTATTGGTTGAGCTGTCGGTGGTTGCGGCGCAATAGTCCTGTAGGCCAAGACAGATAGCACTACACCAGTTTGAGAGCACCGGTCGGATACCTCTCCTGCGTTACCGGTTTTTCTTTGCCGCCCTCTAGGGGCGGTTTTTTTTAGATTTTTTGCGGGCCAAGGAAGGGGGCCCAAACTCGTTTTGGAGTAGGCCGATCAGCTAACGCTATTAATCCTTTAGTTTTTCCCAGGCAAGCTGGCTGGTTCAAACGGATTTTCTTGAGCCAACAATTCCGACACCTTTGCCATAAATTCTGTGTGTTCTGAACCTAGATAATGGTAAACAGGCGCCCTAAGAAGGTTTTTTTCTAAGATGGGAGCAGGTAGCAGGTCGCCCTTGGCCACCAAGGTGGTGACCGAATTGTCGCTAGCTAGAAAGCCGGCGATATGCCCTCTTCGATATGCATTGAACATTTCAATGGCACTAGCAAAGCTTGCCCCATCCCTATCTTTCATATACTGCTCTTGCCAGATAACCCCCAAGATATAACCGATAGGATAACGCTCGCGCACTGTCGGGTCAGGATGTAGCCAAAGTGAGTTTGATAACTGAAAAAGTGGGGTGGCAGAACGGACAAACGCACGGGTATAACTCGCCTCGACCCGCGATAGGCGAAAAAACTCTCCATCAACGAGGTGCTTATTAAAATATACCACTCCACGTCGCCCCGGAAGCTCGGACAGTTTAGGGCTGCAGCCCAGTTGAAGGTAGAGTTTTTTAAACGCCTCAAGGGTGACAGCTACTAGCGTGTCATCCTGAATAACAGCTAGCGTTTCAGGGCATGAAACAGGCTCATCGGCAACTGACTCAAGCGGCAGCAACAAGGCTAGAAAAAAGAGGAGATAGCAAAACCTACCAATGCACATCAGTAAAGCCTCTGGTTGCACCTTCACAGCAAACAGTGCAAGTCAGTAGTATAGGAGGCTAACGATACAAGTGAACGCTGATAAGGCGATCTCCAGAGGCCTCTTTGTGTCGGTAGCGGCCCTCTTCAGTCTTTTTCCACCTCCTGTCTAGTGACCGCTGTTGGGCGATAGCTACCCGTCATAAAAAAGTGTGATGAGCTTTTCCCTCATGTAGGACGTTTTCAAATGGAGCCGTGAATCGCCGGGCTAACCGGGCTGAACGATCGCGCGGCTGGAACGCACCGATCTTGGCTCTAGAGCAACCCTTTCGCTGGCACTAAACCCTTCTCTGCAGCCGGGTTTTAATGGATCCAAACAAAAATACCTGTGGAGATGGACTATGGCACTGCAACGTTACGGTTATATCGTTAAGGCTGCTGACCTAGAGGTGATCAAGCATCACGCCCATATTAAGAGCGAGCAGTTTCAAATGATGGTGGCTGGAGTTGGCTCGGTCGATGAGGCGATTCTGGCGGCTCAAGAGATGCTCACCCGAGAGGTCCAGTTGATCGAATTGTGCGGCGGGTTTAGCGCCGAAGATAGCGATCAGATTCGTACCGCTATCAACGATCTGGTGCCTATTGGTCGAGTTCAGTACAGCGACGAAGAGCGTGACCGGTTGACCCGCGAGCTGGCTTGATAATGGGCTGCGACACACAGGTCAATGAGTGTTTTCCTAGAGTGTTGTTGGCCGATCACTCGCCGCTGTATCGAGAGGGGATCAAAATTGCGCTGACCCCAACTGGTGCGGGCTGTGTTGAGGTGAATCATTTTGATGATATGGCCGCTGAGCTAGCCAAGCCGAATCAGATTGACCTGCTGGTGTTGGACAGTCGTCTACCTGGGTTTGGGTCTTTATCACGCCTTAAACAGTTGCTGAAAGAGGCGGATTTTCCGGTGCTGCTCACCACCGATAAGGCACGTGATCAGGGTTTCGATGAGGTTATGTCTGCAGGTGTGCGAGGAGAGGTGAGCAAGACCGTTGCTCTGGTGACGTTGCGTCATGCTATTGGCTCTCTACTGAAGGGGCATTATTGGTTTCAGGGGCCAAGGTTTAACGACAAACCTGACCTATCAAATCCTTTGGCTTCAGCATTGGAATCTTTATCAAAGAAAGAGCAGGCCGTGCTTGGTTTACTGAAAAATGGATTAAACAACAGGCAGATAAGTACCGAGTTAAATTTGTGTGAAAGCACGGTTAAGCGTCATGTCAGCGCCCTATATCGCAAAACCGGTATCAGAAATAGGCCGCGGTTAGCCTTGGCTGCCCGTGAGCTGCCACCGCTTAGCCTGAAACGATTGAGCGTTGATATGGAAGTCGATGCTTAAGCAGAGGCTACCAATAACGGCCAAGGAAGCAGTATTACTCCGAAGGCGTAAAGATTTTTATTGATGTCTGAAAATTATGGAGATCGACGATGTCTAGTTCCTTTAAGATCATACCCCCCGAGAGCACCAGCGGTGGTATCAAAACCGCAGCGAGTAGTGCCACCCACTCATTGAAACTGCTCGGACATTTGGGCCCCCGAGTTCAATGCATCACCAACCCGGTGGCGATGGACTTTTCTGCCGATATCCTACTCGCTGTCGGCGCTCAGACGTCGATGACGATGGGGGTGGAAGAGATCGCCGAGTTTGTGGCCAGCGCAGATAGCCTGTCGATTAATACCGGCACACTGGATAGCGTCCGTCGGGTGGCTATCACCACCGCAATCGATACGGCGGCGGACTACAACAAGCCTTGGATACTCGACCCGGTATCGGTCCATGCCTCGGCATCGCGCCGCAGTTTCACCATCGGGCTGCTGGATAAAAAGCCTGCGGTGATCCGTGGTAACTATGCCGAGATACACGCGTTGGCAAATGACGACTCTCCCAATGCACCGCAACGTCTGGCACGCCAAACCGGTGCCGTGGTGGTGCAGTCAGGGGAGACCGACCTGATCACCGACGGGACCCGAACCCTATTGATGACCAACGGTGATGTGCTGCAAACCCGAGTGTCGGCCATGGGCTGTGCCTCATCGGCGCTTATCGGTGGTTTTTTGGCCGTCAACGACAACCCGTTTGATGCGGCTGTCCATGCTCTGCTGGTGATTGGCGTTGCAGCCGAAGAAGCGGTCAAACTGGGTAGTGGCCCGGGCAGTTTCAAGATGCACCTGCTCGATTGTATTTATCGCCTGGATGAAGACACCTTGGTGCGCCGGGGGCGGGTGGTGCAGTGTGAGGAGATGACCGCTTAAGTTACGTGTTGAATGTAAGCCCGTTGTCTCACATGGTCGGCTAGGCGGTGAGGGTTTCAGTGTAAGGCTGGAGTGCTTGTCTTGGTGGTGTGAGCCCCGCTTTACACTGCTAGAGCCGTTTGGCCAATAAGAAAAACGCCCAGTAAAGGGCGTTTTTTTGTCTTCAGCCAGGTTTAGTCCTGAACCACTCCGTGAATGACTCGGGGCTCGTCTGAGACGGTCAAAGCGTCGAAGAATGTGGTGGGCTCCACCAGATCCAGCGCGTTAGCGACATCGGCATCGACGAAATCCGGCAGCGGGAAACTAGCCGGATTAGGCAGGGTCAGGCTACCGCATAGACCGCTTGCATCGGCCATCCGCTTCTCAATCCCCACCGCCTTCACACGGTAGTTGGTAATAGTGCCCTGGCCATCGGTATGGACTAACTGAGTACCGTCGGGGATGTTCACTTCGGGCTGCCAGTCGCTGCCTACCTCAGTCCAAGGGATACCGTGTAGATTGCGGGCTCCCTGATAATCCAGCAGGTATAGCTTGCCGTTGCCAGCACTGCCATCACGGTTTGTTGTGTGGCTGTATTGCAGGCTGATCGGTTTGTCGAATTCGAAGTAATCACCGTTGCCATCCTTTACCAGAGTCAGCTGGCTCCAGGAGTCCAGACCATACTCCCAGCGGTAAGTCACGGTACCTTCGCTGTTGAGGTCGTCCCAGCCACTAATACTAGCCGCATCGACTTGTAGGACGAATTCACCGACGCTGGAACCCCAGAACTCCTCGCCCGAATTTAGCTCGCTACGACTGAACGCCAACGAGACGGGATCACCGCCAACTCGCAGCGTCATATCGGCCGGATCCAGCGTGTAATCGGTGCCTGGATCGGACGCGGGGTCTTGGTGGTTACCATCGAAAAGGTCCCAGGCCAGGGCTTCACTCTTAGTAACGTTGGGCTTGGGGCAATCGCCGAAACAGGTCAGCGTTGCTTCACCGCCGCTAAAGATCGCATCGGTTGGATGGACCACCTCTTGGGTGCTAAAGGCCACTTCATGGATGCTGTTGGAGTCGGTGTCACCCTGATAGTTGATATCTTGACGCAGGCTCGGTGACCACAGGAAGCTGCCCACCGCGATATTGGCATTGTTGCCATCAGGGTCACCGTTACCGTTCACCCCTTCAAACTGTGAGCTACCCGCGACCCAGATTATTTGCGTAGGCTGCCAGTTGCCGGAGCCCGGAGAGGTCTCGGCAAACACCTCGAAGGTTTCGCCATTGGCTAGGTTTCGCAGTCCTTTACGCTGACGAATCAGCTTTCCGGGAGCGTTGACCACGGTATATTCGACGTCGGTTCTTTCATGGGTGATGGTAGTAGGGCTGTCGTCGTTGTCGGTCCACATGCCCCAGTTGCCGATATAGCCGTGGCGAGTCTCCCCGCTAGGGGCGTCGAAGTAGCGGAAGCCAAAACCGGCTTCAATATCGAGCAGCGCGCCGCTGGTTTCGTTGAACAGTGAATAACCCCAGATCTTCTCGATAGGATCGATGGTTTCGGGGCGGGCCTGACACTCGTCTGGATTGATGCCGTCGCTCTTAAGCAGGTATTGGCTATCGTAGGCGATCCGGTAGGTAATGCTGCGACTAAACTGCCAATCCCAACCCTCGATGATGCCCGAACCGGATGTACCTGCGGCATCATCTATCTGAATCCGCATCTTCTGGGAGACGGCAGGGCCGCCGTCATTGAATTGGTCGATCATCTTGATAATGCTGGTGCTACCTTCGTTGAAGATGCGCAGGTCACCCTTGTTATCGTCGGGATTGGCCGCTTCCTTCCAGGTGAAACGCAGTTCGCCGAAGGGGGCGTTCACCCCTGGGGCGCTATCGAGTTGGGTGCGGACCAGGTAGCGTTCTAGCCCGTCTTCGTCGTCGATGCTGTACTGTGCATTGACGATCTGCGGGCTGGCGCTGTCGGCTCGACTTGAGTTGACTACCACATTGGCATATTCGACTTGGCTGGAGGTGGAGCGGTCGCTGCTCTCTCTTTGCTCACCGCCGCCTGCGCCAGATTGCTGTTCACACTTATCATCATCGACTAACGCTCGGTAATCCTGGTCCCAGAGTGTCTCAGCGCCGGTGGCCTTGATGATGCAGAGAAACATGTTGACCATCTCTAATGGCTCAAATGCTTCGTCGGCGATATGGCTATCTACCGTCGTGGTCGTATAATCGGTACCTGCGTCGGTATAGGCGGCGCTAGCGGAAAATGACAGCATGGCACTGGTTATGGCCGCAGCTAAAGGCAGTTTTTTCATGGTAATCCCTTCCTTATTTGACGACGCCGACAGTGGCTGGCATAGCGACACCTGAGGTTGCCGGGGCAACGGCAGCGGTCTCTCCGCCACCACCGCAGGCGGTCAAAACAAAGCTCAAAGCCAACAGCGTTAGAAGCCGATTTATCGTTTTCATCAGAATTCCTTTTTTTGGTCGAGTTGCGGCTATCTTACTGAGCAGAAGGGCGGGGAAGCATTAATCCATGTCAATGAAATGGTTATTTTCCCTTCATAGGTGATGGGCCTTAAAGCCGAGATAGAAAGCGCTCAGGCGAAATGCTCGAGATCTCGGTACTGGGAAAGCTTAGATTTTTGAGACCGTTGGGGACCCGGAAAAGGTCAAGCGAAGGGGGCCTGTCAAAGCTAGTTCTTTGATTGCAACTAGCTGATTAGAAATGGCTATCTTTGTGTGTGGCGCTAGTGATTGTCAGACCAAGCTATCAGCTGGTCCGGTTTTTCCTCGACGGTTTTAATTCGTTCCCGTAAGTGTTCGGCGAACTCCTGGGTGATCTTCGAACGGGGAGCGTTGGCGGGGTAGAGGATGCCAAATTTGAGCAAAATATCGGGCGCGAAGTAGCGAAAGACCACCTTGCCAGGTTGTGCGTAGGAGCAATAGCTGGCTACCGAGATCGGATCCATCACGCAGACGCCGAGTCCTCTTTCAACGAATCGTAGCGCCGGTATAAAGAAGCGGGTCTGCAGGCGCACGTTCATGCGGTAGCCCTCGGTTTCAAATAGCTGCTGTAGCGCGTGGAAGGTCATGTGATCCGGATGTAGGGTGATCATCGGTTCAGCATCGAGCAGTTCCGGCGTAATCACCGCTTGGCTGACCAGCGGGTGGGCTGCTGGCAAGGCGCACAAGCAGGGCATCGCGAACACCTCTTTGTCGATCGCTGGATCCCGCTCGGTCACTTCCGCTAGGCCGATATCGTACTGGGCCGAAGCGATCCACTCCTTGACCGAGTCGGAGGTCCGGGTCTGCATCGAGGCCTGAATCTTGGGGTGCTGCTCCAAAAAATCCGCCACCAGGTCGGGCATGAAGAAGGTGGAGGGGCCGGGCATACAGCCGATCCGCAGGAAGCCGTACTGCTTGTTCTGGATATCCTGCACAGTCTGACTGACATCGTTGATACGGGTGAAGATCGCCTCCACCTCGGTATAGAGGTAGTTCGCTTCGGGGGTGGGGTAGAGCCGCTTTTTGCGCCGTTCGAACAGTAGAAAACCGATATCCTGTTCCAGAGAGCTGAGCATCATGCTTACCGCGGGCTGGGTTCTAAATAGCTGCTTGGCAGCCTGCGAAACCGAACCGGTCAGCATTACTGCACGAAAAGCTTCCATCTGTTTGAGGTTCATTGTCCTGCCTTTAGATATTAGTTTTGCTGATAAATAGTCTTAAAAGCTGAGCGTTAAATTATGTTATAAGCGGAAATATAACCCATATCAACACTTGATAGCTGCACAGGCAGTGCTGCCTCAGAGGGGTAAGGTCCGTTGGTGTATATCAGATCAGAAAGGGATTGATGAACCCAGACAGAGAGCCCGATGTGGGCGCGGTGGTCAATTTCGACTGAGGATGTTGAACGGTAATAGGAGCAGTATTTATTAGCGTCATGTTCAGCGGCAACCCGATACTCGGAAGGGGTCGGGTTGCCGTTGATGGTTAGTTGCGGCGGTTACTTCTTCGCTTTGATAGCCGCATCTTTCATGATGTTATAGGTTACCTTCATGTCAGTAATCCACTCTGGGCCGTGACGATAGTCTACGACTGCACCGATATTCTGGTAAGCCTTAAGCACCTTAGGATCTTTCATCACCTTGGCGGTAGCAGCAGTCAGTTTTTCTACCACGTCCTGAGGTACTCCCTTAGGCGCGAATACACCAGACCAGCCTTCGAAGTTGCCTTTGATGCCGTAATCTGCGTACGTTGGAACGCCGGGGAACGCATCCATCTTCTGGTTCATGACCAACGCACGTGCTCGATCAGCTTTGACATGCGGGCCAAATGCGGGCGGGAAGGAAACCGCTGAATCAATGTGGCCACCCACGACTGAAACCATCGAATCGGCGGCTCCTTTGGCATGGACATATTTGACTTTATAGCCCATCTGCTCGGCAATGATATTGGCCTGAATAGTACCTGAAGAGGAGGCACCCCAGGAGCCTTGAGTCAGCCTTTTAGTTTTTGCTGCAGCAACAAACTCATCAAAAGTCTTGTATGGGCTGTCTTCAGCCACCACAACGGCCAGTGGTACAGCGGTAAATTTTACAACCGGACTAAAGCTATCAAAGTTGTACGGTGTTTTGCTGAAGTTTGGGGTTATTAGCATGTTGCTTAGCCCCGCGTTGATCAGCGTGTAGCCGTCGTTTTTAGCACGCGCTACGAATGAGGTACCAACCACGCCGCCGCCACCGGTCTTATTAATAACAACCACCGGGACACCCAGCTCTTTTTCTACTGCATCGGCCCAAATGCGAGTGGTCAGATCCGAGTCACCGCCAGCGCCCCAAGGCACGATAACGTTGATCGGTTTCTCTGGGTATGCAGCCAGTGCAGCACCCGAAGCAAAGGCTACGGCCATTGCTGCGGTAAGTGTTGCCAGTGTTTTCTTAGGGTTTTTCATAGAACTTTTCATAGTTACGACCTTCGGTTTGTTTTTATTTAGGTTTAACGGTCTTCACAGGCTCTTCACAGGGGGAAGTGGCCTTTATCAGGGGCATAGCAACGACTGGGTTACGATCCTGTGAAGGAGGATTTATGTTTTCTGCTCAGGCGGTTTTTTCCTGTACTGGCGCTGGAGTTTTCGAATCTTTTCTTCTGACACGCATGCTTGAGAAAACAAAGAACACGGACAGTGCGATAAACACCCAGGAGAACGGTGAGGCAAAGAACAGGTGATAGTCAGTGCCAACGATGGACATTGCCTGATCCAGGTTCTGCTCTAGGAACGGTGTCAGGATAAAGCCGATGATAAATACCGCCGGATTCAATCCAACCAGTTTCATACCGTAGCCCATCACGGTGAAGGCGATCAGCACCAGGATGTCGTTCATGTTCTGACCCGCGGTGAAGGCACCGGTGAAGGCAAACACAGTCACGCAGGGGAAGATGTAATAGCGACGCAGCGATGCCATCTTGACGAAGAACTTGAAGCCAGCGCGGGCGATACCCAGTAGGAACAGATCGGTGATCAGGAAGCCTGCAAAGATCGCGTAGATGGTTTCCGTGTGTTCGAAGAAGATCATCGGGCCGGGGGTCAGACCGTGGATCAGGAACGCCCCCATCAGCAATGCGGCCACATCGTCACCCGGAATACTCAAGGTCAGCATCGGGATCATGCTGGAGCCGCATACCGCGTTGTTGGCGGATTCTGCCGCAGCAATGCCTTCGACCGAACCCTTGCCGTATTCTTCTGGCTTCTTGGCAGTACGTCTCGCTTCGCCGTAGGCGATAAACGCGGCGGTACTCGAACCCAGACCTGGCAGAGCACCAACAAAGGTACCGATACCACTGGATTTTAGGATGGTGCCGAACACGCTACGGAACTCTTTGAAACTAATGCGGTTGTCAGCAGGATTGGGCGAGTGCGTAATCGTCATCTGGTGGTGTGGAACCTTGCGCCGACGGATCACATTGAACACCTCGGGCATCACCAAGATACCGATCAGCATCGGGGTAAAGGTAAAACCGCCCATCAATTCGGTATAACCAAAGGTGAAGCGCGAGGCACCGGTGATGGTTGACATACCCACCATGGCAAACAGCATACCCAGACAGCAGGAAAGCAGACCGCGCGGAAGAGACTCACCGGCCATGGAGCCGATGACGGTAAAGGCAAACAGCAGCAGGAACACTTTCTCGATTGGACCGGCCTGCAGTGAGATCAGAGAGATCGGTGCCGCGACCAGAATCAGTACCAGCGTTGCCAGCATCTCACCGGAGACCGATGCAAACAGCGACATATCCAGCGCCTTGCCAGCTTTACCGGCCTTGGTCAGCGCATGGCCATCCAGTGCGGTCAGGAAGGATGCCGCAGCCCCTGGCGTATTGATCAGGATAGCCGAGATCGAGCCGCCGTAAATACCGGCTTTATAGACGGCCAACAACATGGTGATACCGATGATCGGATCAACATAAAAGGTCATCGGCAGGATGATGGCGATCGCCATGATGGCCGAGATGCCCGGAATGGCGCCAAAAATGATACCGATAACGACGCCGGCAATAATACCCAGAATTGGGCCCACTGCCAGGATCGAGGAGAAACCGCTGATTATATTGTCAAACATCTGATTATCTCCCCTTACAGAGTCCAAGTTGGTAGGTAGACCCGCAGAAACTCTCTAGATCCGTAATAGATCAGTACGGGGGTGATAACAGACGTAGTAATGATGGGAACCCAGTTACGGCCGCCGAGAAGCACCGCGACGGCGAGCATAATAAAGGGGGTTGCCACCAGAAAGCCGACATAAGGCACGCTGAGCCAATAGGCGATGAAGATCCCTATATAGATGAAGATTCCGGAGAAACCGTCGGTGATGATCAGTTCCTGGCCTTCAGGCTTGGTGTCTTGGGCGAGTTTTCTGAGCGACTGGATAGCGATGGTTGCAGCAAAGAGGATGATCAGAGCGGCTACGACACGAGGCAAAAACATCGACCCCAGATCGCTTTCAGCGCCACCTTCTACGAGATTGTCGTTGGTGAGGATGATCACGGAAACGATGATCAAAAGCGCCGATAAGACGACGTCTATTTTTCTTCTATCCATAGTGCACTACCTGAATGTTTCTTATTTTTATCGGTTTCAGCGAATCGCTGGAACCTCTCTGTGGCTGGCAGTTAAAGCTGTTGAGACAACCGAACTGTCGATGCCGCTGGCAGTTGATGCATTCAGTGTAAACAAACTCATAATAGAAAAATATTCTAAAAAAACTTTGATTACATAAGTTTTTCTTATGTTTCTGTGTCGGGTACGTCCTTCACCGGAGACGGTGTCGAGGTGCAAAAAGAGGACTGCTAAGTCTGTTGCGGTGCCAAAGTAGTTGGTGATGGCCCGCTGCTGGGTTTGCCAGGGTGGCGATGCCGATCAGTAAGAGATAACGCGAAAGGGCCGTGTTTTAGTCGAGGCGGGAAAACGGGAAATCGATCACCTTGTGGGTGACTCGACCATTGCTCTTCTTATCTACCGGTTAGGTTCTATGTCGGGCAGAAGACTTGTTCGGTTAACGGTAAGCCTCAGTGTGCACTCGGGGTTAATCCGAGTCCTGCCCGTAAAACAATAAGCATAAGTAAATCTGATGACATGCTAAGTATTTTCGATTTGGCATTATGTTTATTGAGGCAAATAATGACTACATACAAGGCTCGTCCTGAATCGTTTTAGACAGCAGGCCGAATATAACAATAAAAGAAGAACCTCGAAGTAGGTATCGTTTGTGACCATTCAATGGCTATACAAGCCAGGCGTTAATACCTCGCATTTCAGTCCCTTCTCTTATCTGTTGCGGCGGCAATCTGTTTTGAAAAACGTTCTATGCAAGTTGTTCTCCCAGTCATACCGCGCATAACCGGTCGTGTTCGGTGAGTTAACTGTATCAATGATTCAGGCTGCCTATTTTTCTGCCGCACTGAAACGGTATGGATACAAAAGCCAATGGCAGGGAAGAACGGTTCCGCAGACCTTTACCCGGTTTGAGTTGCCAGCTCCGCTAGCCAACTGAAGCACAACTGATAATAAGTGAGTAAGCGATGATCCAACGCCAACATTCTAATCAACGTATGAGTCAGCTGGTGAGCTTCGCCAATCTGGTCTGGAGCGCAGGCCAGGTGGCGAAAGATCCATCCGAGGATATGGCTGGGCAGACCCGCCAGATCCTGGCGCAGGTCGATGCGCTGCTGGCTGATGCCGGTACCGATAAGAGCAACCTGATCAGCGCCAATATCTGGGTCTCCGACATCCGCCAGTTTGCTCAGATGAATGAAGTCTGGGATGCCTGGGTGGATAGCGAAAACGCACCGGTTCGCGCCTGTGTGGAGTCCCGTCTGGCACGGCCTGAACTGTTGGTAGAGATTCAGGTAGTAGCAGCTAAACCTTAATTTTTTGAGGCGTGGTGGCTCACCACGTAGAGAGTATGCAAAGTTCACATATTGGAATTATAGGCGGTGGCGTCGTTGGCCTAGCGACCGCACTTTGTCTGCAACAAGCGGGTTACAAGGTGACGTTGATCGATAAGGAGGCGCCGGGCATGGGTACATCCTTCGGCAATGCTGGTCTGTTCGCCGATTATGCCCGCTTGCCGTTCACCAAATTTTCGATGATGTGCAAGATGCCGGGGATGCTGCTGGATAAAACCAGTCCGCTATCCATGCAGGGCAGCTATTTGCCCTCTCTGGTACCTTACGGCTGGGAATTCTTCAAAGCCTGTTTTCCGGCGAAATACGCCCAGGGCAAGGCGGCGATGAAGTCTCTACAGGAACACGCCCGGGAGGCTGATCAGGAATTGATGAATCTGACCAATGCGCAGGATCTGATCAAATCTGAGGGCTGTTTGGGACTGTTTGCAACAGAGGAAGGTTTTGCCACCGCGCAAAGTGGTGATCTGCAGGAGCGTAGAGAGCAAGGTGTAAAGCTTGAGTTCCTGGATGCCGGCCAGGTTCGCGAGTTGGAGCCGGATCTAGCAGGTTTTCATGCCGGTGGCGTTTTTTATCCCGAGACTCGTTTCACGGTCAGTCCGGTTGAGCTGAGCCGACGTTACGCCCGCCACTTCGCCAACAACGGCGGGGAGATCTTGCAGGATGCAGTGCAGGCTGTACTGCCTAGCGATAATGAAGTGAAGCTGCGTCTGAGCGACAGTACCGCCACCTATGATCAGGTGGTGGTTTGCACCGGCATCGCATCGAAAGAGATTCTGATGCAACTGGGGGTAAAGATGCCTCTGGTCAGCGAACGTGGCTACCATCTGACGCTGGATATAGGCGCGAAATCACTGACCCGGCCGGTGGGCTGGCTGGATAAGTCGATCTTCCTCACCCCGATGGAAGGTGGCGTGCGACTGGCGGGTACTGCTGAATTTGCATCTGCTGATGCGCCGCTTGATCCAAAACGTGCTGATGCGATGCTGCAACACGCCAAGGTGATGCTGGGCAGCAATCCGTCGATCAAGTCTACCTGGGTGGGCAGCCGTCCATCGACACCGGATACGCTACCGGTCATCGGTCCGCTGGAGCACCACCCACGGGTGAAAGTGGGCTTTGGTCATGGCCATCTGGGGCTGACCTTCGCTGCAATAACCGGCAAGCTGATTACAGAATGTGTCCAAGGGCAGGCATCGTCGGTTGAGCTGAAGCCGTTCTCCGCCGCACGTTTTAGCTGATAGGGTATTTAAATGATTATCAAAGGTGGTATCAATATCTGCGGGCTCACCATGGGTGTTATCTCGCTGGAGTCCTACTTTCCCAAGCCGGATGGCCATATCAAACATCCTGCGTGCTTTGATTTTCCAGTGCTGTATAAAACCGTTAAGGGCGCGACGATCGACCGGCTGATCCGTGAACGCGATCCTGAGTTACTGAAGCCATTCATCGAAGCGGCACAGGAGCTGGAGCGTGAAGGCGTAAAAGCGATCACCGGCAGCTGCGGATTTTTGGCGCTGCACCAGAAGGCGATTGCAGACGTGGTCAAAATACCGGTCTTTATGTCCAGCTTGATCCAGGTACCGCTGGTCAGTCGGATGCTGGCATCGGATCAGAAGGTAGGTGTGGTGGTGGCGAATAGTGATGCACTAAGCCATGACCACCTTGTGGGGGTCGGTATCGCCGATGAACCGATTGTCGTAGCAGGGATGCAGGATCAGCCCCAGTTCAATGCGGTGATCCTCAAAGGCGAAAGCAATGACCTGGATATGGAACAGTTCGAACAGGAACTAACCAGTGTGGTGGCGGCGATGCTGCAGGCCAATCCCGAGGTGGGGGCGCTGGTGCTTGAATGCACCGACCTGTCCCATTTCGCCCCCCAGTTGCATCAACGATTCGGGCTACCGGTGTTTGATCTGACCAGTCTGACCCGGATGGTGGCGGCGACCGTAGTGCGTGTGCGGGCCTAATGTGGCACTCCCGCAGCGTTGCGCTTGGCGGAATTGGAGCGCTAAGCTGCGGGAAATAAAGGTATAAATTTTCTCTGTCGATTTAAACGAATGTTTGAATCTATCTGGAAACCCTGCCTGTGACTGCTAGACTGCTGGATAGAGCTTATCTGAGCATGGAGGTCGGGAATTGGCAGATTCAGATCAACAGGGTAGTGGCGATGGCACCCAACCACCTGCGGGGCCACCGATCCAAGGTACCGGCGATGGACGCGCCGCCGATACCGATATTTCGCTCGAGCAGGCGCTACTGGCGCCGCTCGATTCGATCCTTAAAGCTCAGGTCCATTCGGCTCGCTCCTTTCTTAATCTGATTCTACAACTGGGCTACCCTGACGAGACCGATCCTAATAGCGATGGTCAGCCTTACAGCCTGAAATTCAAGTACCTAGACGGCGAAGGTGGCGAGCAATGGGTTAGTATCCCGGCACTGGCGCTGGTGCCTATCGCGCCGTTGGCGATTGACTCGGCCAGCTTTGACTTGGAGATGTCGGTACGCAAGATCGCCAAGTCCCGGCAGATGCGCTCGAGTGTTGCCACCGAGGAGCAGGCCAGCGCTGACCGGCCTTGGTTCCTGGTAGACAAGCCGGTCAATATTCAAGGCGTCATCGCTCCGCCCAGCCAGGGTGAAAGCGAGCGTCATAACGAGGCGCAATCCTCGATCAAGATCAGTATCAATGTGAAATCGATTCCCATGCCAGCCGGGTTGAGCAAACTGCTTACCTCGCTGACGCAGATGGGGCAGATCGATGACCCTGCGTCCGACACCGATGATCAGGCCGAAAGCAGTGGCAGTAGTGGACCATCTCCCGAGGCGTAACGCCCCCACCGACAAGGAGCAGTAACATGGCTGATAATGCGAAAAGTTTGATAGGTGCCGAGTTTCAGGCGCTGCCGCTGGATTTCTTGATATCGAGCCCATTGGTGGCTGCCGTTAACGCCCAGCGGGTGGCGGCCGAGAGTACTAAGAGTTTTATTCAGAGCATGATCGACCCGACCACCAAGAAGCCGCTGACGGTAGAGTTCAGTGTCGATCAGGTGGGCGAAGACGGTAAGAGCAAATCGATAGCGGTCAACGCACCGCTGCTAGCGATGGTGCCGGTCCCGCACCTGCGGATCGACTCACTCAGCATCCACTTCACGTTCGAAATCAGCCAGACCTATCGTGATGCCAAGGAGACTCAGGCCAGTATCTCGACCTCGGTTGCTAGCGGTAAGGCATTGAGCCCTTGGGTCAGTGCTTCGATCAAAGGCTCGGCGTCGAGTAAAGGGTCACGTGAATCAACGCTTAATCGCAGCGGCCAGCTTGATATCACCGTTAACGCCAGCGAGTCTGAGATGCCCGAAGGCCTCGCTCGGGTGCTGTCGTTGATGACCAGCGCCATCCAGGCGCCCAAACCTGCCTGAGGTTAGCCGTGCGCAATGATCGTCAACTCAGTATCGATCCAACACGAAGCTGGTTCACGATGGATCAACTGCTCGATTCGATGTTGGCCGATGCGGTATCGGCCGATGCGAATTTTCAGCTGATGCAGGGTGCCGCATGGCGGCAGTTTGGCGACAGTCTGCAACGTTCGGGAGCGGCTTCGTCAATCGATAGTGTCGACCTGGCTGAGAGCTTCGGTCGACTGAGTAATCTGGGCATGCAGCAGTTGGAACTGACCCTGAGTTTGGAGTTGTATCGGCCCGGCTGGTGGACTCGGCTGGGCTGGTTTATCAGCGGACTATTTGGCCAGCGACCCGAACCCCAACCGGCGCTCTACCGTATGGCCATTGGTCGGAATAGTGCAGCGGTTCAGCTCAAAGTCCAAGCGGTACGGAATCGTCAGGGGCACTGGCAAACCGATGCCGACCCCGAACAAACGCAAGCCGATGTCGCCTGATGGCTAGTCCCAATCGTGAACAACCATACCGCGGACGCAGATTACTGCTGCTGGTATTGTGCCTTAACCTGCTTGCACTCACGGTGCTTCTCTATCTGCAGTTGACCAAGCCTAGTGGAGCGATCTTAGAAGCTGCCGATACGCCGCGCCAGACACTATTTCAGCAGACCATCGATGAAGCTGCCAGGGTTCTACCGCAGGCGGTTTCACATCAGTTGTTTGCCCTGTCTCCTGCCAATTCCAAGCTGCTGTGGCGCGACGATGCCGAAGGCCATTGGGTCAAGGTAGTCGCTTGGATGAACGAGGATAGTTACCGGCGCTTCTATCAGGGTAAGGTCGGAGGCACCACACCCGAGGGCCAACCCCGCATCTGGGTCACACTCGCTCCCCAGGTACAGGAGTTTTGCCGCAACCTGACTGTAGACGATCAGTTTTCGGCCGCGTTCCGGTTGAAACAGTATTTAGGGCTAGATCCTAACCGGCGTTATCAACGTTTTGTCGAGCTATGGGTGCAGCCGCAGGATCTGTTTCGGCCCTGCCCCGACCCGGAAACCGACGATACCTCGTGCAACCTGCAACTCGACCGCGACCATCCGCCGACGGTCGAGGGCGTGGCCGATTATGTGGCGTTTTTTGACGGACTCAAGGTCCAGTCCTACAGCCCGGATGGCGCGCCTTGGACGCGGTTGGGTTATACCTACGACTGGGTTTATGGCCAGCGCGCAGTCGGTGCCAGTGAATATATGCTGGTGCCCACCGCCCGTTATCTGGTGGAGGCCGATTACAGCACCGACGACTACTGTAGGATCAAGGCTCGTCCCGCTGTTGGCGGCCAGTAATGTTCTTCTGATAATTAGTAGTGGCGAAGACACTTGTGTCTGGGGTATGACCGACGCGGTACAGGTTGGCGAGGTAGGGGTCTCGTAGCGATATAACTGCCAGAAGAGAGTCTTCCGCTCAGCGATCTGCCGCCTTTGCTGGTATGGTTAGCGCCATGACCAAAGCCCATCTAATCGATCAAATTGCCGATCAACTGGTGCAGCAGCTGAACACCCTGTTGCATGCCAGCGAACAGGCATACCAGTCGGCTACTCACAGCGAGAGCAAGGCCGAAAATAAATACGATACCCTCGGTCTCGAAGCGGCTTATCTGGCTCACGGCCTGTCGGTACGGGTGCAGCAGGCGCAGCTGGAGATTGCAGCTTGGCGGCAATGGCAACCGCCGACATTTGGTGCCAACGATACGATCGCACTGGGGGCGTTGGTGGTGCTGGAGAGCGATGCGGGTGACGAGAAAATCGTACTGCTGGCGGCGCAAGGTGGTGGTCTTACAGGCACTGTTGATCGCGGCGACGTCACCGTGGTCACTGCTGCAGCTCCGTTGGGGTTAGCGCTGTTGGGCAAGCAGTTGGACGATGAGGTGGTGTTGGATATCGCAGGCGTGCGCAGCGACTACACGGTGGTTGGCCTAGAGTAGCGCCCCCTATGCAAAGCGCGGTTACTTTGCGGCTAGGGCGGAAACCAGGTATTACCAAGCTCGCCGAACGTCACCTGCTCAGCATATACAATCGTCTCTTTATAGTGTGCGAGCCGTCTCTTGGTAAACAGAGTCAAATCCGTTCAATGCGATCTGCTGTGTTTTTTGAGCAGACTTAGCTGTTTTGCTAGAGGTGATTCTATAGGCTTTAGCGCTATCGGGGATCTGACAGCCTACCCCTTCTACGCCTCTAGTGCTTATCTCTTGCTCAAAGCCGCCTTTCTCATGGCAGCTGCTAACTAAGGCGCCGAAGGTTGAGTGACTCTGATCGAGGTATACAATCGAAGCAAAACCAACAGCAATAATGGTGATGGGCAATTTCGTTAGGAGGGTCATCTTTTAGTCCTATTTTTATTTTTATATGGATACTGCTATTAAAAGGTAACAATTAACCCTGCCTATACAAAGGCCTCTGCGTAGCTAACCACATAGAGTTTGACCTTGATCAAAGGTGCGTTTCCTCGGCAAAGTGAACCTGTCGGAAGCGGTAATTACAGGAAGTCGCTTTGGGCACCTTGCGGGCCGGTATCGCAGAACACTAAGACATTGCTGACATTAGTGCGTACTTATTTCGGAGATCATTTCTTGATCTCTATCTTCAGTAACGATAGGTATCATCGTTGCCTGCTTCTATTGCTGCGCGACTACCGTCGCCACCAATTCGCCTGGCATCCATCACTCTTGGTGGTCTTGGATAACAAGTCTATCAAGGGCGCTTAACTGGTTTTTAGGCACCCATATTTGTTGTCTATAGCTTGCCCACCCTAACCTTTTTCATCACCCCCTTATCCCTCGTCATTCGTCCTATTTCGGGCTAAATCTATTTGTATGACAAATTGATTGATTTTTATCACATACTCAAATATGATACGTTTTGTATCGTTTTAAGAGATAGCGACTGACCTTGGGATTGACTTATATGGATCAACCGAGAGAAATAGACAAAAAAATCTATTTTTACCCTCATACCGATCCAATTTGTATTGTTTTAAAGGACTGCTTGATTCTTTTCGTTATTCCAGTATCGATACTCTTTGTATCGTTACTAGAGACCCACTAACTAACTTTCGGACTAACATTTATGGACCAATCAAGTGAAACAGATGTCAAGCCGGGCCCTTTGGCTGGAATAACCGTACTGGACTTCTCCCGCGTGCTTGCAGGCCCTTATTGCACCATGGTGTTGGCGGATCTCGGCGCACGGGTAATCAAGGTTGAAAGGTTTGGCACTGGCGATGACACCCGTGCATTCGGGCCTTTCGTGGGAACGGACTCTGCTTATTTCATGTGCTTCAACCGAGGCAAGGAAAGTATTTCGCTTGATATCAAATCGCCCCGTGACCGGGAGTTGTTAGAGCGCCTTTTAGACAGTTGTGATGTGGTGGTCGAGAACTTCCGCCCCGGCGTCATGGAGCGTCTCGGCTACGGACCCGAGCGGCTTGCCAAAACCCATCCCCATATTGTTTATACCTCCATCTCAGGCTTCGGCCACAGTGGTCCGTTCAGTGAATTGCCGGGCTACGATATGGTGGTACAGGCGATGGGCGGGGTCATGAGCCTGACCGGTTGGCCCGATGAGGAGCCCGCCCGTGTTGGAACAAGTTTTGGTGACTTAGGGGCGGCTCTCTTCGGCGCGGTGGGTATTCTGGCGGCACTCTACAGTCGAAGCCGTGATGCGCAGGGCTCTCGAGTCGACATCGGCATGCTTGACTGCCAAGCGGCTTTGATGGAAACGGCACTGGCTCGTTACGACGTGGAAGGGACCGTGCCGACGCGGACCGGCGATAATCACCCCTCCCTGGCTCCATTTGAAACCTTTATGGCCGGTGACGGTAAGTTCGTGATCTGCGCGGGCAATGACACATTGTTCCTGCTGATGGCCGACGCCTTAGGGTCGCCGCACCTAGCGCTGAAAGCAGAATTTCTTACCAATGATCAACGGGTTCAAAATCGTAAACAATTGGTCAAGGAGGTCGAGGCGATAACCCAAACCGAGCCGATGCAGCATTGGATCGACGCCCTCAATGAAGCTGGGGTGCCCTGCGCACCGATCAACACCATCGATCGACTCTTCACCCACCCGCAACTTCTCGCCCGCAACATGATCGTCAAGGTGAAAGGGGAAAATGAGCGTCCGGTGCGTACCGCCGGTAATCCCATCAAGATGAGCACTCTGTCCGAGATTGATC
>JBALWS010000230.1:0-2454 GCA_036960405.1 Halopseudomonas sp.
CACAAGGAAGACCATTAAAGCGGCCCGTTTATCGTGATACCACGCAGAAAAGCTATAGTGTGGCTGAGATGATTACTCGGCCCGAACATCCCGAATTAGATAAATTATTACCGCTGATGTGGCCGAAGTTGCCCAAACGGATGTAATCTGAAGAGGATTGTCGAAATATTGAATTTGAATGACCAAGTCAAGGGAACAGCTGCATGAGTATTTTTGTATTTGATGACTCATTGAAGGTAGGTATTACCGAGATCGATGAGCAGCATGGTCGTTTTGTCGGCTACATCAACGACACCTGGGATGCGTTAGAGCGGGGCGATAGCAAAGATGAGTTTCTCTATATCCTTAATAAGTTGCTCGATTATGCGATGGAGCACTTTTCATCCGAAGAAGCGTTGATGCGCGAGCACGGCTACCCCGACTATGAAGAGCATAAAGCGGTGCATAGCGATACTGCTGCCGACCTGTTTGAGTTCGATGTGCGTCTGCTCGCCGATGATCCCATTGAGTCACGCGCATTTGTTGAATTTCTCACCAACTGGCTGAAAAATCATATCTTGGTGACAGACCGCAAGTTGGCGGCATTCTTGAAGGATAAAGGCGTTAGCTAAACGCTAACCGGTCACAGGGGAGGTGTTATGAAAGGGTTGTTGCGACAGGTCCTGATCTTCTGTGTGCTGTTCAATGTGGGCGTGCTCCATGCTGCCGATAGCACAAACTCAGGCTCGGCACCGGTTCGGTTTGTCACCCAGCACTTTCCTCCATTTAGTTATATCGAACAGGGTCAGGTGGCCGGGCCTGCCCGAGCCTTGATCGACAAGGTCTGCCAAGCACTGGCCCAGAGCTGTCAGCATCAACTGCTACCCTGGGAGCGCAGCCAGAAACTGGTCCAGTTGGACGAAGCCGATGCTATGTACGTCATCGGCTGGAATGCCGAACGGAGCAAATGGCTGCGCTTCAGTGTGCCGCTTCTGACCACCGAATACGGTTTTTTTGTTCAAGGTGACGATCCGCTACACCAGATCGATGTTGAATCCTTGGTCGATTATAAGGTGGCGGCGCTGGGGGCCTCCAATACGCTGAATAGCCTCGAATCACTTCAGCGGCAGGGACACCAGTTTGAGATTATCGATGTCACCGATAGCGAAACCGCGTTTCGGCTGTTGTCGGTCGGTCGTGTCGACGCAGTTTACTCCAATCGCGAGGTCGGTCGCTCGATCATCCGTCAGTTGCAGTTAAGCGGGATCGACTATGCGGTGATGCACCGCAAGCTGGATTACTTTGTCGGCTTCAATGCCAAGACAGTATCGAAAGAGTGGCTGGATCGCTTCAACCAGCAGTTGCAGTCGTTGCAGCAACAGGGCGAGACCAAGAAGCTGCTCGAGCGCTACGGTCTGCAATAACCCAGTGTAAGGCGATGCGTCAGCGCTTGGAGCAGGGTTGCTGGCTGCGGTATGATCGCAGCCAGTTGATGGAGACCTGCTATGCCCAACCAAACCAACCCTGCCCGTTCCGAGCTGCGCATCTTGCTGCTGCAGATTCGTGAAGAGGCCGCTACCCGCCGCGAAGAACTCGACAGTTTCGCCTGTTTTAGCGAGTTATCGCCCGACCAGTTCAGCGTCCTCAACCTGTTTGATACCCCCGAGTTTGGCCCCGAGGTGCTGCAAGGCTTTGACGCCGTCTACGTCGGCGGCTCCAGCGAAGCCAGCGTAATGGAACCCGAACGTTATCCCTTTGTGCTTTCAGCCCAAGCGCTGCTGCGTCACTGTATTGATATTCGCATGCCGGTGTTTGCCTCCTGCTTTGGTCATCAGCTGGCAGCCAAGGCGCTCGGCACCGAGATTGTCCGCGATGAGCAAGACTTCGAGATGGGTACCCTGCCGATCAGCCTTACTGGTGCTGCCGACGCCGACCCGCTCTACCGCGACACCAGCGAGGGATTTATGGCGGTAGCGGTACACCGCGAACGCGCCGTTGCCGTGCCCGATGGCTGTACTGCGCTGGCCTACACCGACGCCTGTAATCACGCTTTCAAGGTCGATTCGGCGCCGTTCTGGACCACGCAGTTTCACCCGGAGGTGGATAGGCGGGTGTTGATCGAACGGTTAACACTGTTTAAAGAGAAGTACACCGATGGCGACGGCCACCTGCAACAGGTGCTGGATAACGCGGTGGAGACGCCGGAATCGAATGGCTTGTTGAAGAAGTTTGTCGACCGGGTGTTAGTTGGGGGTGAGGGGAGAGGTTAATACTCGAACTAGGCATCAATTTAGGCAGCCTGATTTTGCGAAGCGATACTGCTTTGCACTTCAGTAAAAACTCAATCACAATCAATGGATTGGATCACTTGTTGGTGATCTTGTCACCTTTGATCGAAACAAATAGGTTAAGTTTAAGGAAGCGGGGATTCAGATAATAAGTGCGACACTTTGAGTGGATCGGTAAGAGGAGGTT
>JBALWS010000082.1:0-20244 GCA_036960405.1 Halopseudomonas sp.
CGTATTCATTGACGCTGCTGGCCTCTTCCAGCCTGCTTAGAAACTGGAGATTAGGCGGGTGATTGATATCCATGAACTCTTTGAAACAGGTCTCACCTGCAGAAAACTCGAGGAGCAATGTGTCGTGAGCTTTCTGGTTTACGCGAATGATTGACAGTGTCTCCGGATTGACCAGCAACATGGCGGTAGGGCTGACCGAAAACAGTTTCTCAAGGTCTTCTTCGCGCTGCAGTAGTGCTTTCATATCTGCGGTGATGCGACGGGCCGCGGGGGCAAAGATCAGTAGTGCTTCAAGTACCAAAACGAGCAGAGTGATACCGAGTAATATAAGTTCTAGCCGTCTGATAAAGTCGACTTTTTCGTTGGCTTCGAGCTCGTAGCGAAAAACCACTAGGTTCATGCCGGTCAAAAAATTCAGTTCGTTTTCTCTTATCTGTACCTGCGCCAGGGCGACGCTGCGGGGATCTGCCGATGGGTCAAGAAGTGTTGCGCTAGCAGTAGAGATTTGCTGCTTGGTTTCGGCGATATTGGCAAAGAGCGCCTTGACCTCTGCGCTATTGTCGCCAGGCAGGCCCAGCGCGACATCACCGTGCTGTAGACCGTGATGGGAGCGGTCCCATAGAGTCACAGCGGCATTGAGTTCCTCGCGGGCCGCATTGAGTTGGTCGGGATTTTCTGCGTTGTTAATGACACTGCTAGCCTTGGCGATTTTTTGGCTAAGCATTCGCTGCCGGCCGGCAATATTGACCACCCGAGAGTCATAACCCTGACTTTCGAAAGAAAGTTGAATGATAATCTGGGAACTGATCGTCAGCACTGCAATCAACGTCAGCGCGATAATGTAACGCAGCCGCAATTGGCTACCGTTCAGACGGAAGCGTTTAGTTTGCGCGGGGACATCCGTTGTCATAGCAACACTCTTTACTTCATTGGCGGCGACTTGTCATCGTACGCGGTGTACCGCGAACTTTAGAACGTCTGCCCGGAAACCACAACAAGAGCTAAAAAGGCGCTCTGTGGCCTTCTTTGCTGATATCGAGAACAACAGATTATTCAAATGATGGCAGTATAGTGAAATGGACTGCTAGTTGAGCAGATGAAGCGTATAACATTAGATAAACCACGAAATTCAGCAGCCTAAAAAGCAGTAGGGCTGCCTACAGAACTCTGATCAATTTAGCAGTCTGTTGCTAAACCTTTTCTCTAAACTGTTTGGCATGAGCACCCTGATACTGATGAAGTTTTCATTGTTATTGAAGGCTCTCTTAACATTGAATTTCGTGATGGCATCGTCACATTGGAATCAGGTGAAATGTTCTTGGTTGCTAAAGGGACTGAGCATGAGCCTACCGCTAAGACTGAATGTAAAATCATGATTATTGAATCAAAAGGGGTTGTTAATACGGGTAAAACTGACGGTAAGCTAAGGGCTCAAAATGATGTGAGGGTATAAAACTCAGCACCGAACACTGTTCAGTCCGTAACAAGATCGCCGCAGATAGCAGATCTCTACATCAATTTTAGAAGTGTCCACAAAACTTGGGTAGGACCTTACAGCCTCCAACCGGAGGCTTGAATAAATAGGTTAAGAGTCCGTTTCAGCTAAACAATTCAACACATCGATATAGGGTTCGATCGAACCGATATGCTCATCAACCCAGCCGCGGTTGTAATAGGTATCGGCATAGCGTTCACCGCTATCGCACATCAGTGTCACCACCGAGCCGGTCTGATTTTTATCCTTCATCTCCTGAGCCACCTTTAGCGCTCCCCAAAGGTTGGTTCCGGTCGACCCGCCGGCTCTTTTCCCGGTGAGATTTTCAAGCCAATAGATGGTAGCGATACTGGCGGCATCAGGCACGACCATCATCCTGTCGATCACATCGGGTTGAAACGATGCTTCCACCTGCGGTCGGCCAATCCCTTCAATACGACTATTGAATTTAGAGGTGACACTTGGATCTTGGTTTGTATAGCTGGGGTAAAACGCCGAGTTTTCGGGGTCCACCACCAGCAGCTGGGTGTCGTAGCCTTTGTAGCGTATATACCGACCCAACGTTGCCGAAGTGCCGCCAGTACCGGCGCTCATGACCAGGGTATGCGGTACCGGGTAGCGCTCAAACTCCATCTGCTTATAGATACTCTCGGCGATATTGTTGTTACCCCGCCAATCGGTAGCTCGCTCTGCGTAGGCAAACTGATCCATGAAATAGCCATCAAGCGACTCGGCCAGCGCCTTTGACTCACCATGCATTTTGGTTGCGCAATCGACAAAATGGCAGCGACCGCCGTAAAGCTCGATCTGTTGGATTTTCTTAGGCGCCGTGTTGCAAGGTATTACCGCGATAAAAGGCACCCCGATCATTCGAGCAAAGTAAGCCTCAGACACAGCGGTACTGCCCGACGACGCCTCGACAACGGTGGTGTTCTCTTTCACCTTTCCATTGCATAACGCATAAAGAAACAACGAGCAGGCGAGCCGATGCTTGAGGCTACCGGTTGGATGAGTACTCTCATCTTTGAGATACAGATCAACGCCGTCCAGACCCGGAACACACAGTTTAATCAGATGGGTATCGGAGGAACGATGTTGATCGGCCTCAATTTTTTGGATAGCGGTTCTAACCCAACTATTTGCCATGCTGACTGCCTCGGTAGCGTTAACTATTTGATGTGCTCAAGCTGCGCTTGGAACCTCTTGGTGCGGCTACTTCGCTATATAATCATACTCCACAATACGGCAAAAAATTACGCCAATTATTCGACTTAACCGCACAAATATAAAATAAAAAACCACACTAGCAACGAAAACTAAATGAAAACACTAAAAACAACAAAAGCCATACAACCACGCTCCAACACGTCGTATTCAGATCAAAAACTGGCGCTGCCAGACAACCAGCCAACGGCCGAGATCCGTAACCTAACAAACTCCAAACCCTCAATCCGAGGGTCACCCGGCGCAGCACCAATGGGAGGTCGCTATGAACATGCCAGCCACGATAGAGGTAAATAATCTAGCGCTATGCGAGCCATTGCCACCGGCTAGCTATAGCTGCCAGGCAGTCGAACTGTCTCGACTCAGTAGCTCGGTGATGTGTGTGCAGCTGGTTGTTCCGCAAGAATTCCCTCGCCATCAAGCGGGTCAGTATATTGAACTGGTGTTAGCCGATGGTTCTTCTCGCCCCTACTCCATCGCCGGTTACACCCCGGAGATTCGCTATTTAGAACTGCATATTGAGCTACGACAAGACAGCCAGACCGGTCACAGCATCATTCAGCAACTGCGCCATCAGGGTGAAATAGCGGTCAAACCCGCCCAAGGTAGCGTGCAATTAAAATCCGCTGCCGGGGCGCAGGTGTTTCTAGCGGCGGGCACCGGCTTTGCTCAGATTAAAGCGTTAATGGAACAGCATCTGAGCGACCTAAAAGCACAGCCTAACAAGCAACCTACCTATCTGTTTTGGGGCACTGACCACGCTGAGCAGCGCTACCTGGAGTCATTGGTCGAAAGCTGGTGTTCAGACTGCGCAGACTTGCACTATCGCCCACTCGACTGGCAAGCCGGTGACAGTTGGGAAGCAGCTGTTTCCGCCGAGCTGGAACAGCTTGAGCATTGTCAGGTATACGCCTGCGGTTCTCCGCAACGGGTATTCCAGACTTTAGATGCGCTCGAACAAGCCGGACTGCCGAGCGCCAACCTGCAGTCGGATATCTTTGCTTACGCGCCTCGCCCTTAGACCACTCAGACGGCCGGCAGCCGCTCAGCCAAAAAATCGACCAACTGCCGAACACGCGGTGACAGGTGACGATTTTGAGGGTATAACGCCCAGATCCCTTCCGGCTGGCGCTGGAAGGGATCGAGGACCGTCACCAGCTCTCCGCTGGCGACATAATCGGCGACATAGTAGTCGGGTAACTGAACCAGCCCAAGCCCTTTCAAGGCGGCATCCACCAGTGCGGGGCCGCTGTTACAACGCAGCGAGCCTTTGACCCGTATACTCCTGACCGTACCCGCTTCGCTAAAGCGCCAATAGTCCAGCGTACCCAGCAGGCAATTATGCTCCTCCAGTTCTGGCAGCGTATGCGGCTCCCCACAACGGGCACTATAGGTAGGCGAAGCACATACGTAGTGCACCCGGCTGGCCAACCTCTTTGCCACCAAGCGGGACTGTTTCAGATCGCCCAGACGGATGGCTAGGTCAAACCCTTCTTCGATCAGATCAACTTGCTGGTTGGTCAAACGCAGTTCTATCTCGAGCGCTTTATGACTGATTAAGAACTCGTTCACCAACGGGGCAATATATTGCTCTCCATAAGCCACCGGAGCTGTCATCCGTAACTTGCCAATCGGCTTGCTCTGCAGATTAGTGATCGCCCTGTCCGCTTCCTCTAAACTATCGAGTACTTGCCGGCAGTGGCGGTAATACAGCCGTCCCTCTTCGGTCACCGACACCTTTCGGGTGGTGCGCTGGAACAGCTTGGCTCCCAAACGATTTTCCAGCGTTGTGACCCGTCGACTGACATTAGCTACCGAGGAATCCAGTCGTTTGGCAGCCGCAGTAAAACTTTGCGCTTCAACCACCGCAACAAATTCGCTAACCCCTTCCCAGACTGCCATTGTTACACCAGTGAAAAAATGATTTGTAAAAAACACCGATTATCAACGAACAACAATGCAATACAATAAATCCATTGAAAATAACTGCATCGAATGGAGAACTATCATGATCAAATCAAAGGCAGCCGTCGCTTGGGGCCCCGGCCAACCACTGGTTATTGAAGAGATCGATGTGATGCCACCGCAGGCAGGCGAAGTGCTGGTGCGCATTGTCGCCAGCGGCGTCTGCCATACCGATGCCTTTACTCTTTCCGGTGATGACCCTGAAGGAATCTTTCCCTGCGTGCTGGGTCACGAAGGCGGCGGTATTGTTGAAGCACTCGGCGAAGGCGTCACCAGCGTGCAGGTGGGCGATCACGTGATCCCGCTGTATACGCCCGAATGTGGTGAGTGCAAATTCTGCAAGTCTGGCAAGACCAACCTGTGCCAAAAGATCCGCGAAACCCAAGGCAAAGGGTTGATGCCCGACGGCACCACTCGATTCTCCAAAGATGGCCAGCCGATCTACCACTACATGGGGTGTTCGACGTTCTCTGAATACACCGTACTGCCGGAAATTTCGTTGGCAAAAGTAACCAAGGAGGCGCCGCTTGAAGAGGTCTGCCTGCTCGGTTGCGGCGTGACCACCGGTATGGGAGCGGTGATGAATACCGCCAAGGTCGAGCAAGGCGATAGCGTCGCGATCTTCGGCCTCGGCGGCATCGGCCTGTCGGCGGTCATCGGCGCCACCATGGCCAAAGCGGGCCGCATCATCGTCATCGATATTAACGAAAGCAAGTTCGATCTGGCCCGCAAACTCGGCGCCACCGATTGCATCAACCCGAACGACTACGATCAGCCGATTCAAGATGTGATTGTCGAGCTAACCGACGGCGGTGTGGACTACTCGTTTGAATGTATCGGCAACGTCAACCTGATGCGCTCAGCCCTGGAGTGTTGCCACAAAGGTTGGGGCGAATCGGTGATCATCGGTGTCGCCGGAGCCGGACAGGAGATCAGCACCCGTCCCTTCCAACTGGTGACCGGTCGCGTCTGGCGCGGTACCGCCTTCGGTGGCGTCAAAGGTCGCTCCGAACTACCCGGCATTGTTCAGCGCTACATGGATGGCGAGTTCAAACTCGACGATTTCATCACCCACACGCTGGGACTGGCCGATATCAATAAGGCCTTTGAGCTGATGCACCAGGGTAAAAGCATCCGCAGTGTGATCCATTTCGATAAGTAATTGGCAGTTACCTCGCCTCCGCACAGCGCTAGCGAGGTGACCGAGTGGAACCTTCATTATGAGTATTGAGAACTTAAGCAGCCACAAAAGCTTCGGTGGCTGGCACAAGCAGTATCGTCATGTTTCAGAGACGCTGGGCTGCAGCATGCGCTTTGCCATCTACCTGCCGCCGTTGGCATCGAGCAGCAACAAAGTCCCGGTGCTGTACTGGCTATCAGGATTAACCTGCAGCGATGAAAACTTTATGCAAAAAGCGGGTGCCCACCGCATCGCGGCGGAGCTAGGCATCGCCATCGTCGCACCCGACACCAGCCCCAGAGGGGAAGAGGTGGCCGATGCGCCCGATGGTGCCTACGATCTCGGTTTGGGTGCCGGTTTTTATGTCAATGCGACCCAGCCGCCCTGGAATCGTCACTACCGCATGTACGACTATGTGGTCAAAGAACTGCCGCAACTTGTTGAGTCACTGTTCCCGGTATCCGAGCAGCGCGCCATCAGCGGTCACTCGATGGGCGGCCACGGCGCGCTCACCATCGCCCTGCGCAACCCCGATCGTTACCAGTCTGTGTCGGCCTTCAGTCCCATTTGTAACCCCACAAATTGCCCTTGGGGACAAAAGGCACTGAGCGCTTATTTAGGCGCTAACCCGGATGACTGGCGCGATTACGATGCTAGCTTGCTGATGCAGCAAACCAGCGCAAAAGTGCCGGCCCTTGTCGACCAAGGCTCTGCAGACGATTTTTTATTAGAACAACTAAAGCCCGAAACGCTGCAAGCCGCAGCAGAGGCCAGCGATTACCCATTGGCGCTGCGCTACCGCAGCGGCTACGACCATAGCTATTACTTCATCGCCAGCTTTATAGAAGATCACCTGCGTTTTCATAGCGCACAACTTGGTCTTTTTCACTCGGTCGACACCAGCGTAGCTTAGGACACTCCCCGTTACAGATTCCTCGTAAGAGGTTGACGGCAGGCTCTCCCCTACCGTCTTTTTTTGCCCGCAAAAAATCCAGCCATTGCTTTCAAAGCCGAACCCCGCCCAGTGATGCCAACAGGCAAAGCGCGAAACACAGAGCATGGTGGTGCGCCTTCGTTGTCGGTTGGCACCCACTACCGCTTACTACTCAGTCGAGCATTGCAGCCTAGCAACATGGGCAAGCAGAATAATTGGCCTGCAACGAAAAAACTCCCCCTGGCAGAGCAAGGGGGAGAAGAGGGTAGTTCTGATCAGTCGGGAAAAACGACCGTACGGTTACCATGCAAAAACACTCGTTTTTCGATGTGGTAACGCACCGCACGAGTGAGTGTTAAGGATTCAACATGCTGGCCTTTGGCCACCAAATCTTCAGGGTAATGGCTGTGATCAACCGCTTGGACGCCCTGGGTAATAATCGGTCCTTCGTCAAGGTCGCTGTTGACGTAGTGAGCCGTTGCTCCAACTAACTTGACCCCTTTGCTCCAAGCTTGGTGATACGGCTTAGCCCCCTTGAATCCGGGCAACAAAGAGTGATGAATATTGATCGCTCGGCCACTCAACTGATCGCACAGTTTGTCGGACAACACCTGCATGTAGCGAGCAAGAATGACCAGTTCGCAATCGTGCTGTTCGATCAACTCCCACACCTGCGCTTCTTGCTCGGGCTTCGAGCCGGGCGTTATCGGTAGATGGTGGTACGGAATGCCGTGCCAATCGGCCAGATGTTGCAGGTCGGGATGGTTAGAGATAATCAACGGAATCTCAATATCCAGCTCACCGGTTCGATAATGGTAAAGCAGGTCATTGAGACAGTGGTCGTACTTCGACACCATGATCGCTACACGCGGCTTATGGTGTGGAGCGGTAAGCTGCCATTGCATCTCAAACTCGGCGGCTCGCGTTGCAAACTGCTGGTTAAAGGTCTGCGGGGAGAAATTCTCATCCGTAGGGTGGAATTCGATCCGCATACTGAAATGATTCACCTCCTGATCATCAAAAGATTGGATCTCTCCCACGTAGTTACGCGTTTCAGCCAGAAAACGGGTGACGACATCCACCGTTCCCAGACAGCTTGGACAGTTACCCGCAAAAATCCATAAGTTATCTTTTCTTTTCATCGGTTCTCTCCTGGTTGATTGGCATAGCGCACGCCAAGAAGAACCGCCCCGACCTCAATAGGTCAGGGCGATGGTCGATCACCCCCGCACAATCAGGCCGTATTCGGCACTGGCATCCTGCAGCCACAGCCACAGGTAGTCGGAGAAACTACGCCGCACGACCAGCTCCCACTTCTGCGGACCGATACGACGGATCACCGCCGAAGCCTTGGCGAAGGTCGTGGTGACCACTTTGCCAACAGGGAAGTTACTATCGTGCAGATCGTAACCGGTGCTCTTTTTCAATACGTTGACCGCGTCTCGGCCGGCCAGTACCAACACCGTCTGCCCACCCGAAACATTAGCGATCGAGTAATGACCGCTAATCACTTCGCGCAGCCGCTTTTCCAGGCTGAACGCTTCCGAACCCGGAACGATCAACAGCCACTCATCGGGAGCGATCCAACGCACCGAGGCATCACCCGTTTCAGCACTCTGCATTGGACCGGGCAATGCAAAGCCCATCACTTGAGCAAAGCCCGTGACGAAAGATTCGTTCTGCGGCGAACCGCGCAATACCAGGTGCCCTAGCAGCGCCAGCTCCTGCAGATGAACGCTGCCATCAACCGGGCCATGATTGGCGATCGACGTGAGATCCGCATGATAGAGCGGGCTCTCAGCCCGAGGCCCCTCCCCCGGCAGTTGATTCATCTGCGCGTGAAGCGGGGTTTGTATTTCTTGCTCTGCCATCAATAACTCAGACATTTTGACGCGCTCCTTCAGGATCCAGGAAGATCGGACTGCAGACCTCGGCTTCGATAACACTGCCATCAGGCTGCGGGTAGTAAACGGTCTCGCCCATTCGGCTGAGGCCTCCTCGGACAAAGCCCATCGCAATACTGTGATTCAGACAGGCGCTGTAGTAACTCGAGGTTACGTGCCCCAACATCGTCATCGGGATAGGCTGTTTAGGATCGGCCACCGCTTGCGAGCCTTCAGGAATCACCAGCTGAGGATTCTTGGTCTTCAAACCGACCAACTGCTTGCGGTTCTCTTTGACACAATCCTCACGGGCCATACCGCGCTTACCGATGTAGCTGAACGGTTTCTTGTTCGCTACACACCAGCTCATACCGAGATCGATCGGGGTGACCGAACCGTCGGTGTCCTGACCGGCGATGATAAAACCTTTCTCGGCACGCAGAACGTGCATGGTCTCGGTGCCGTATGGCGTTAAGTTGTACTTAGCGCCTACCTCAAACACCTTCTCCCACACGTACATACCGTAGTTAGCTTGGACGTTGACCTCGAATGATAGCTCACCGGTGAAGGAGATGCGGAACACGCGCGCTGGAACGCCAGCAACGGTGCCTGCTTTCCAATCCATAAACTTGAAGCTGTCTTTACTCAGATCGATATCGTCGGTTAGCTCAGCCAACAACTTACGGCTGTTTGGACCGGAGATCGTCAACGTTGACCAGTGATCGGTGACGGTATTGAAGTACACCTCCATCTCAGGCCATTCGGTCTGGTGGTAAAGTTCCAGCCACTCGAGTACCCGTGCCGCGCCACCTGTGGTGGTGGTCATAACGAAGTGATTGTCGGCCAGACAAGCGGTAACACCGTCGTCGAACACCATGCCATCTTCGCCACACATCAAGCCGTAGCGGCACTTACCTACACCCAGTTTAGCCCAGGCGTTACTGTAAACCCGACCCAGGAACTCGCGGGCATCTTTACCCTGAATGTCGATCTTACCCAGGGTCGAAGCATCCAGGATGCCGGCACTGTCACGAACCGCTTTACACTCACGGTTGAGGCTGTCCTGCATCGACTCACCCGGCTGGGGGAAATACCAAGGACGCTTCCACTGGCCCACATCCTCAAACTTGGCACCGTTCTCCAGATGCCAGCGGTGCATGGCGCTATATCGTTTCGGGTCAAACAGCTCGCCACAGTTACGCCCAGCGATCGCACCGAAGGTGATCGGTGTGTAGTTCGGCCGGAAGATGGTCGTGCCGGTCTCAGGAATGGTCTTATTCATCGACTTAGCAGCAATCGCCATCCCGTTGATGTTACCCAGCTTGCCCTGATCGGTACCAAAACCCATCGCGGTATAACGCTTAACGTGCTCGATCGACTCGTAACCTTCACGCGTCGCCACCTCGATTCCCGCTGCCGTCACGTCGGTTTGATAATCGACAAACTGCTTCGGTGCTCGGCTGGTAGACTTGGTATGGGGAATATGGAACAACGTCATCGTTGGCCCCTCTTTCACCTCATCCACCAGCGCCACCTCGACCAGCTCATCGGACTGATCGCCAAAGCCGGCGTTGGCGGCGGCTAGAACGCCCCGACGTGCACCCTCTTCCAGACAAACCACTAGGCTGTAACTGCCATTAACCGCACCCGCAGTGAGCTGTTTCTGGACCGTTTTGCCCGGTACGAAAGCTTGGATATCATCGCGCCAATCTGGACGGCTGCCGGCATGGCAAGAAAGATGAACAGCAGGACTCCAGCCACCCGCGCTGGCGACCGTATCACAGCTCAGGCGACGGACATTGCCTGTCACTTTGTTACCGCTGGCATCGATAGAAGCGATCACAGCACCGGAGACACGCTTGCTGCCTTTGACTTCGATCACGGCAGAGCCTTTGATCACCTTGAGTCCGCGTTTTTGCGCTTCAACAACGCAAGCACCGCTAGGCTCGGCACGGGTATCGACAATCGCAACCACCTTACGGCCTGCATCCTGCCAATCAAACGCCGACTTATAACCGCGATCGCTGGTGGTCATCACCACCAACTCGTTGCCTGGCACCACCGCATAACGCTTGATATAGGTCGATACGGCCGAGGCCAACATACAACCCGGAACATCATTGTTACCGTAAACCAGTGGCCGCTCGATCGCGCCCGTTGCCAGAACAACCCAGCCAGCACGCACCCGATGCATCCGCTGACGCACCTGCCCTTTAGGAGCCAGGTCAGCTAGATGGTCGGTTCGACGCTCGTGGATAGTCAGGAAGTTATGGTCGTGGTAACCGTTTACCGTCGAGCGTGGCAACAGCATCACATTGTCCATGGCGCGCAGCTCTTTGGTGACCGAGGCCACCCACTCTGCTGCAGGTTTGCCGTTAATTTTTTCGTCGCTGTGCAGCAGCATGCCGCCAAATTCGGCTTGCTCGTCGGCCAGGATCACCCGAGCTCCGGTTCGCCCAGCACTGAGTGCCGCAGACAGTCCAGCAGGACCGGCGCCAACAACCATCACATCGGTGTGCTGATTTAGCTGGTCGTAGATATCCGGATCATTCTCAACCGGAGAGCGACCTAAACCTGCAGCCTTACGAATAAACTTCTCGTAGGTATCCCACAAAGATTGCGGGTACATGAAGGTTTTGTAGTAAAAACCTGGCGGCATCATGCGCCCACCGACCTTGCCGATGTAGCTCATCATGTCGTTGTCGGTGCTGGGCCAGCCGTTGGTCGACGTTGATACGAGTCCGTCGAACAGTTCTTGCTGCGTCGCGCGAACGTTAGGCACCTGAGTCGCCTCGGTCGCGCCTAGCTGCAGCACGGCATTCGGTTCATCGGCACCGGCAGCGATAATGCCGCGCGGACGGCTGTATTTAAAACTCCGGCCGACGACGTCTACGCCGTTGGCCAGCAAAGCCGACGCCAGGGTATCCCCTTCGAAACCGGGATAACTGGTGCCGTTGTACTTAAACGATAGCGGCCGGCTGCGATTGATGCGTCCGCCGGTCTGGAGACGGTTTTGTTGTGTCATGCTGTTATGATGCATAAGAGGCGCCTCACTGATTATGGATGGCTGTAATACGGGGCTGAGTCCCTATTTTGTATGTCTCTTTGATCTCGTAGCTCTGCGTATCACGGGTGATGTTGAAAAACTTACGACACCCGGTGCCGTGCACCCAAAGCTCGTGATGCAACCCTCGTGGGTTATCCCTGAAGTAGACATACTCTCCCCACTCTTTGTCGCTGCAGTTATCGGGGTCCAAAGGGCGCGGAATATGCGCCTGGCCTTTGGCGTGGAACTCTTCCTCTTCGCGGTGTTCTTCGCAGTAAGGGCAGTAGATAGAAAACATCGGTTTTCTCCTCCAGTTAGTGGGCCACGCCTGCGGCACCGTGCTCGTCAATTAGCGTTCCATCATAGAAGCGGAACATCGAAAATGGCTTGGCTAACTCATGGGCCTCGCCTTTAGCCAAGGTGGCAGCAAATACGTTGCCCGATCCCGGAGTGGCCTTGAAACCACCGGTTCCCCAACCGCAGTTGAAGAACAGATTTTCAACCGGCGTATCCGAAATGATCGGACAAGCGTCTGGGCAGGTGTCAACGATGCCGCCCCACTGACGGTTCATCCGCACCCGGCTGAATATAGGGAACAGCTCGACGATCGCCTGGATGGTGTGCTCGACGGTGGAATACGAGCCTCGCTGGCCGTAACCGGTGTAGGCGTCGATGCCGGCACCGATAACTAGGTCACCTTTGTCAGACTGGGACACGTAACCGTGTACATGGTTAGACATCACCACGGTATCGAGAATCGGTTTGATCGGTTCGGATACCAACGCCTGCAGCGGATGCGACTCGAGCGGCAAGCTAAAGCCTGCCATCTTCGCCAGCACACTGGAGTTACCGGCCACCACACAACCGATACGGTCGGCCTTGATGGTACCGTGTTGCTTGGTTTCGACACCGATAGCCGCGCCGTCTTCGGTCAAGATATCGACCACTTCACACTGCTGAATCAGGTCCACACCCAGCTGGTCTGCCGCACGGGCAAAGCCCCAAGCAACCGCATCATGACGTGCAACACCGGCGCGGGGCTGCCAGGAGGCACCCATGACGGGATAACGCGTATCGCTCGAACAATCCATGATCGGAACAATTTCCGATACCTGCTGAGTATCCAGCACTTCACCGTCGATACCATTGAGGCGGTTGGCATTAACCCGACGTTCGATATCGCGCATATCCTGCAAGGTATGCCCTAGGTTAAGCACCCCGCGTTGGGAGAACATGACGTTGTAGTTCAGGTCTTGCGACAGCCCTTCCCACAATTTCATCGCATGTTCATACAGATGCGCAGCTTCGTCCCATAGGTAGTTGGAGCGAACGATAGTGGTGTTACGGGCAGTATTACCACCACCCAGATAACCCTTTTCTAGCACCGCTATATTGGTGATATTGTGCTCTTTAGCCAAGTAATACGCGGTCGCCAAGCCGTGGCCACCGCCACCAACGATGATGACGTCATATTTCTTTTTAGGCGTAGGATTACGCCAAGCGCGCTGCCAGTTTTCGTGGTGACTCAGGGCATGTTTAAACAGCCCGAAACCCGAGTATTTCTGCATCGTGTTAACCCTCTTTTTATTCATGCCCTCGGCATGGCGTTGGTTCTGGTGGACCCGATCAACATTCGATAACGTTGACCGCCAGTCCTCCCCGAGATGTTTCTTTATATTTATCCAACATGTCGCGACCGGTATCGCGCATAGTGCGGATCACTTTGTCTAACGACACAAAGTGATTACCGTCACCGCGCATTGCCAGAGAGGCGGCATTGATCGCTTTCAACGCAGCCATCGCGTTGCGCTCGATACAAGGCACTTGCACCAACCCGCCGATCGGATCGCAGGTCAGCCCCAAGTTGTGTTCCATACCAATTTCAGCGGCATTCTCCACTTGCTCCGGCGTGCCTCCGGTAGCTTCAACCAGCCCGGCAGCCGCCATTGCACAAGCCGACCCGACCTCGCCTTGGCAGCCGACTTCGGCCCCAGAGATCGAGGCGTTCTGCTTGAAAAGAATGCCGATGGCGGAGGCCGTCAGCAGGAAGCGAACTACCCCCTCCTCGCTGGAGTTGGGGCAGAAGTTGATGTAGTAGTGCAGCACTGCCGGGATGATGCCTGCGGCACCGTTGGTCGGAGCCGTCACCATACGTCCGCCGGCAGCATTTTCTTCATTAACCGCCAGCGCGTAGAGATTGACCCAATCCATCGCACCCAGCGACGGGGTGATCATATCCATACGGGTACGGTTATTGAGATCGCGATAAAGCGATGCCGCACGACGCTTAACTTTTAAGCCACCGGGCAAAATGCCTTCATTTTTGATGCCGTTTTGAACGCACTCCTGCATCACTTTCCAAATATCAACAATGCCCTCGCGAACCTGATCTTCGGTACGCCAAATCAATTCATTCTTGAGCATCACCTCAGCGATGGAGAGTCCACTGTCGGTGCACATCCGCAGCAGCTCATCGCCAGACAGAAAAGGAAACGGCAGCAAACTTAAATCTTCGACGATTCTGTCGGCGCCTGCCGCTTCTTCGTCGACCACAAAACCACCACCCACGGAGTAATAGACTCGGTGGCTGAGCACTTTTTTATTGGCGTCATAAGCGGTAAAGCTCATACCGTTGGCATGGTATGGCAGCGATTCTTTCTTGTGATAAATCAGATCGCTGGATTCGTCATAATCCACCGGATGTACACCAGCCAGGTTCAGCCTAGCGGTACCGGTGATCACTCTGAAGCGAGGTTGGATCTTTAACGGATCAACAATATCGGGCTGATCCCCCTCGAGTCCCAGCAATACTGCCGAACCCGAGCCGTGCCCTTTACCGGTTGCACCAAGCGAACCAAAAAGTTGCGATTGGACACGTACAACTTGCGTCAACAGCCCGTCATCATTTAGGGCCGTGGCAAAAAGATAAGCGGCCTTCATCGGCCCCACAGTGTGGGAGCTAGAAGGACCGATACCTATCTTCAACATATCGAATAGGCTGATCGCCATAGTGAAGCACCTGCTTTGCCCGCGCAGAATGACAATCCTGCGCGGAGCTCTTATTGTTATTAACGAGGCTTAAAACGGATTAACTGTAAACTGGGAAGTCAGCACATAGACTGCTGACTTTGGCCTTCACATCGGCGATAGCCGCTTCGGCATCACCAGCCTGCATGGCGTCGAGAATATCGGCGATCCAACCGGCCAACTCGCTACACTGAGCTTCCTGAAAACCACGAGTGGTGATCACAGGAGAACCGATACGCAGCCCCGAGGTCACGAAAGGAGACTGTGGATCGCCAGGTACCGCGTTTTTGTTGACTGTGATCGAAGCTCGACCCAAAGCGGCGTCTGCATCCTTACCGGTCAGGCCTTGCTTGATCAGACTCAGCAAAAACAGGTGATTCTCGGTACCACCGGATACCACATCGTAGCCACGTTCAATGAACACTTTGGCCATGGCCTGAGCATTTTTAATCACTTGCGCCTGGTAGGTTTTAAATTCGGGCAACAGCGCTTCTTTGAAGGCAACCGCTTTAGCCGCAATCACGTGCATCAACGGGCCGCCCTGGCCACCCGGGAAAACAGCGGAGTTGAGTTTTTTCTCTAGTCCTTTCTCTTCAAAGCCAGGATTAGACTTGCACAGAATCAAACCACCACGAGGACCACGCAGAGTCTTGTGAGTCGTAGTCGTCACAACGTCCGCATACGGTAGCGGATTAGGATACAGACCGGCAGCCACAAGACCGGCAACATGAGCCATATCGACGAACAGGTATGCACCCACTTGGTCAGCAATCTGACGGAAACGTGCCCAATCGACAATCTGCGAATAAGCAGAGAAGCCCGCCACGATCATTTTAGGCTTATGCTCACGCGCCAGCGCTTCAACCTGATCGTAATCGATCACGCCGGTTGCTTCGGTGATACCGTATTGAACCGCATTGTAGATTTTGCCAGAGAAATTAACATGCGAACCGTGTGTCAGGTGACCACCGTGGGCCAGACTCATACCCAATACGGTATCTCCGGGCTTAACCAGCGCCATATAAACCGCAGCGTTAGCTTGCGAGCCAGAATGCGGCTGAACGTTAGCGTAATCGGCTCCGAAGAGCTCTTTGGCGCGATCAATAGCCAACTGCTCGACCACATCGACGTACTCACAACCACCGTAGTAGCGCTTCTCAGGATAACCCTCTGCGTACTTATTGGTCAGCAAGGTACCCTGAGCTTCCATCACTCGAGGGCTGGTGTAATTCTCCGACGCGATCAGTTCAATATGCTCTTCTTGACGAACCGACTCAGACTGAATCGCGCTCCAAAGTGCCTGATCAAAGTTTTCGATAGTGTCGCTTTTGTTAAACATTATTTTTTATTCTCCCGTCAGGTGTTGTCGTCACACCCAAATCATTGAAACCCCTGGCAACACCAAGCTCTGCGTGCCACCAGCCCTTGCATGGTGTTCATAATAAGGAGCTATTCAAAAGCGAGACTGTCTAGCAGCGACTCGATACTACTAATTTGCGACAGCGGCTTGTCGTATGCGACAGAGGTTAGGCAATCGCGACGCAACCACACAGCTAGCCGATACAATCGTGCAAACTTGTCAAAACCTGTAAACAGCATGTAAACAGCTCTTGCGATATGTAGCGCCGTAGGGCTAGGTTATAGGCACTATAAAAAAAAGGACCGCCGCGCCATCGGTCCCGACAAGGCACACGACGATGTATACCGATGCAAAAATTCTGGTTGTCGATGACGAGAAAGTCACTCGACACTGCTTAAGCAGTTACTTCGAGGAGGAGGGCTACCGAACCTTCTGCGCAGAAACCGCAGAACAGGCGGAAGGGATATTGCGTAGTGAGGCGATCGACGTGATTCTGTTGGATATCCGCCTACCCGGTAAAGATGGCCTGACTCTGACCCGAGAGCTGCGTGTGCATAGCGAGGTAGGCATCATACTGGTTACCGGACGCCTGGACGAAGTGGACCGCCTGATCGGACTGGAATGCGGCGCCGACGAATATGTCACCAAACCGTTCAATCCTAGAGAAATCCTAGCCCGCACCAAAAACCTGGTGCGCCGGGTTCGCCATTGCAACAGCACCAAACCCACAGACGCGCTAAGCCAAAGTTTTAAACAGTTTGAACGCTGGAAACTGAACCTAGATCGTCGCCAGCTGATCAACGAACAGCAGCAAGCCACTCAGCTAACCGAAGGCGAGTTCCAGCTTCTTAACTGCATGATTAACCACGCCGGACAGGTAATGAGCAGGGAGCAGATTCTGGAGCAGATCCGCGACCGGGAATGGGTACCCAGCGACCGTACCGTCGATGTCCTGATCGGCCGTTTACGACGTAAACTGGGCGACGACCCGACCAATCCTAAATTAATTCTCACCGTCCACGGAGCCGGTTACCTGTTCACCCCACGTCCTCAGGATATGCCATGAGCAGCAGCGGGTGGCAACGGTGCTACCTGTTTATCGCGCTGATCTTCTGTGCAGAGGTGATCCAAGCGCGTACGCTAAAAGCTTGCGGCCACCCCTTCTATCCCCCTGTTTCTTGGATACAGGACAACCGTCTATTGGGGCTAGCTCCAGAGGTCAGCCGTATCCTATTCAACGAGCTGGGCTACGAGGTCGAGCTAAAAGCCGATAGCAATTGGAAACGTTGCTTGCGAGAGGTTGAGCAGGGCAGCGCTGATATCGTAGTCGCCGCCTATCGAATTGCCAGTCGAGAGCGCTATCTTCACTACAGCAGCCAGCCAGTTATTGCAGATCACGTTACCCTTTTTGTAAACCGCAACAAGCCATTTGTGTTTAACCAGCTGGACGATCTTCGCGGTAAAACGGTTGGATTGTTGCTGGGCGACAGTTTTGGTGACGAATTCGACGACTACCTCCTCAATAACAATCCAATAGAGTACGTATCAAGCGGTCGGCAGAACTTCGGAAAATTAGCTTTAGGCCGAATCGACTTCATGCCCTTAGGACGGCTCAGTGGTGAGCTACAAGCCAAAAAACTGGGGATTTATGACCGCATCATGTCGCTTGACCGGGTGGTTACTACCGAATTTTATTATCTTGCCGTCGGTCGTAATAGCGGCCTTGATCAACATCTACCCTATATCAATCGCCGCCTAGAAGAGATGCATCAAAACGGCACCCTCAACCGTTTGACCAACGAGCAAGGTCATAACTATCTCGCCTCCCCCTGAAACACATACGTAACCTAAGGGCCAACTGTTTGACCAACAAACTTCGCCGCTTGACCCGCTATGCCAAGGATCACCCACTGGGTTTTCGTATGATGCTGTACGTGACCGCGTGCAGCTTTGTCTTCATCCTGGTTTCCACCGCCCTGCAACTGATCTTCGATTATCGACGCGAGCTGCGCGGGATCGACCAGCAAGTTGAGTTGATCCACAGCAGCTACCTGGCCACGCTAGCCAAGAGCGTATGGGATCTGGACCGCGCGCAGATTGAGTTGCAGCTCAAAGGGATACAGGGCCTACCCGATGTGATGCAGCTGCAACTTCAATACACCGACGCCGAAGCCGCATCAACCCTCACCAAAGGCCAGCAGCCCAACCCAGAGCATCGCATCCAACGTCAGCGCTTTGATCTGATTCACGCCATCAGTAACGGTCAGCCTCGTCAGCTGGGTCAGCTAGTGGTGATCTTCGACCTGCAAGCCCTCGATCACCGCGTATGGAAAAACGGCCTTGGTACCCTGCTCAGCCAAACCCTGCTGGTGCTACTCATCGTGCTAGTGATTCTGGTGATCTTTTATCGCCAGATCACCCGCCACTTAGAAGCCATGGCCGATTACAGTCGTCAGATCGGTGCCGGTGAACTGGATCAAAGCTTGAATCTGGATCGACGTAGTCCCTCGCAACCCGACGAGTTGGACCAACTGGCCGCCGCCCTTAACGAAATGCGCCAAGCAATCCAACAGGATATTCAACGCCGCGATGAGGAGCAGCAGGCGCTACGTTACAATCGTGACCAGCTGCAGCAGATGGTGGAGCGGCGCACCCAGAGCCTGCAAACCGCCAAGGAAGCTGCAGAGGAGGCTAGTAGCGCCAAGTCGCAATTTCTCTCCACCATGAGCCATGAGATCCGCACCCCCATGAACGGCATGCTGGGAATGATTCAACTGCTGGAAAAAAGCCCTCTCAGCACCGAACAACGCAACCAGCTGACCGTCCTTCACGACGCCACCGAAGCCCTGCTTGAGACCTTCAATCACGTTCTCCAATACGGTCGTCTGGTCGAGGGGGCTTATATCTCTGATGATTCACACTTTTGTTTGCCGCTCCTGCTCAACAACCTGATCACGCTAATGACCCCCGAGGCCAACCGCAAAGGCATCGAGTTAACCTACCAGCAGGGCTCGACAGTGGCCGATGATTGCTTTGGCGCCGCCGGCAGTCTGCGCCAGATCCTCACCAACTTGCTCGCCAATGCGATCAAATTCACCGACAACGGTTCGGTCCAGTTGACTGTCCGCAGGCTAGATAAATCAGACCATAAGCAGCGCCTATTGTTCGAGGTTCGCGACACAGGCATCGGCATCAAGCCGGAGTTACAGCAGCATATCTTCGATCGTTTCAGCCAGGCAGACGAGACCATCACCCGTCGTTTTGGCGGCACCGGTCTGGGGCTGACAATCAGCAAAGAGTTGGCGACAGCACTCGACGGTGAGATAGGACTAACCAGCACGCCCGGCAGCGGCAGCCTGTTCTGGCTGGAGCTGCCTCTGACCATCGAGGCGGCGCCCAAAATCAGCAGTCCCCCTGCAGCCCTTGCTTCCCCGCCCCAGCAGATCCTGCTGGTGGAAGATGTGGTGATCAATCAGCAGGTCGTTATCGGACTATTGGAGCAGCACCTGCACCGCGTCACCGTGGCCAATAATGGTCAGCAGGCATTGGCTCTCAGCCGCCAGCAACGCTTCGATCTGATTTTGATGGACATGCACCTACCGGGCCTGAGCGGCCTGGAAATCAGCAGCCATATCAAACAAGACGCCGACTCGATCAACCGCAACACACCGATCGCTGCACTGACCGCCAGCGTCAGGCCTGAGGATATCCATCGATACTTAGAAGCGGGGCTCAGTCAAGTGATTGCTAAACCGGTGAAAGAGGACAAATTGCTGCACGTAGTCGCCAACGCCAGCGCACCAACGGATCGGTCGCGCTCGCCCGCCTCCTCGTCCCCAACAACCCCAGCTCCACTGCTGGACGACGCGGTCGTAGCAGCTCACCGTCAACTACTGGGGGACAAAAAATTAAAGGCGCTGATGCGAAGCTTCTGCGAAGTTTACGATGAACTCTGGCCCGCCCTGCAGAACAGCCTGGAGGCTCAGGACCAGTTCGACACCGTCGAGATCGCCCACAAACTGGCCGGAGCCTGCGATACGCTGGGCTTTAGTCGGGCCAGCCAACTGCTACGGGAGCTGGAAAGGAGCGCCGAGTCCGCAGCACCAAACCTCGCCACCCAGCCCAGCCAA
>JBALWS010000083.1:0-20189 GCA_036960405.1 Halopseudomonas sp.
CCTGGTGTAGCGAGATCAAGGCATCATTGCTGGCGTACTGGGCTGCGACACGGTCGAACATATCGCCGATGGTTTCGCCTAGCAATGGAGTGCTACTGGTGGCGCTGGTATAGCTGAGGGTGCGGGCTGTCTTGGACGCGGGTTGTTGGCTCATGGTCGATTCCTCAGAGGCTCTATATATTGCAGTTGTTTGTGGAACTAACCGTTACTGGATTCGCTAGCGGCGGTTCTAAATTGGGCGTGATACTCGGGGTTGGGGGCCATCTCGGTGGCGCTGGCGACCCGATTGGTCATGTTGTAGAAACCGGTGATGTTGGCGATATCCCAGATGTCGGCATCGCTGAAGCCGGCATCGCGTAGCGCTTGTCGATCGGTTTCGACGATCTGGTCGGGCAGGCGGGTCAGTTTATCGGCAAAATCGAGCATCGCCCGATGACGCTGGCTCAGATTAGCTGCACGATAATTCATCACCATCTGCTCACCCAGAATCGGATCCTCGCTGTACTGGCGCACCGCCGCGCCGTGCGCGGTCAGGCAGTAGTAACAGTGATTGACCGACGAAACGACCACCGCAATCATCTCACACTCAAGTGTTGATAGGCCCGACTCGCCAAACATCAGCGTGTTGTAGAAGCCGGAGAAGCTTTCCAGTTGCTGTGGGTTTTGGCTATACGCCCGCAGTACGTTGGGTACCATGCCCAGCTTTTCCTGGCATTTTTTGAAGTAGCGTTGGGTCGACTCGTCCAGTTGTTCGAGTGCTGGGATCTGAAGCGCCAGCGCGGTCGGTGCATCTTGCTGAGTTGAATGGCTCATCATCGTTCTCCAGGTCCGTTTAGAAGTTACGCTTAACCAGCTTCTGCAACTCACCCACCAGGCCGTTACGGAACGCCAGTACGCAGATGATAAATACCACACCCATGATGACGTGGATGTAACTGCCGAGTGGGCCAGATGCGAGGGTGTTTTGCAGGGTGACGATTGTGCCAGCACCGAGAACCGGTCCCCAGATCGTTCCCATGCCGCCCAGTAAGGTCATCAACACCACTTCGCCCGACATGAACCAGTGTACATCGGTCAGCGAGGCTAGCTGGAATACCAGCGCTTTGGTTGAACCCGCAAGTCCTGCCAGGGTGGCGGACAGAACAAAGGTTATCAGCTTGTATTGATTGACTTTATAGCCTAGCGAGATAGCACGTGGTTCGTTTTCACGGATCGCCTTCATCACCTGTCCGAATGGGCTGTGGACAGTACGATAGATCAATGCAAAACCACCAATAAAGATCGCCAAAACAAAGTAGTACATGTTGAGGTTGTCGTTCAGGTCGATCAGGCCGAATAGGTGGCCGCGTGGAATGCCCTGGATGCCGTCTTCACCGCCGGTGAATGGGGCCTGCAGAAAAAAGAAGAAAGCCAGCTGGGCCAGTGCCAGGGTGACCATCGCAAAGTAGATCCCTTCACGCTTGATCGCCAGTTTTCCGTAGATGTAGCCTATGATTGCTGAGACGACTACTCCAGCCAAAATCCCTACTTCTGGGGTGAGACCTTCCACGCTGAGCATCAGGTAGCCGGTGACGTAGGCGCCACTGCCTAAAAATACGGCGTGGCCGAATGAGAGTAAACCGGCAAAGCCAAGCAGTAGGTTGAATGCGCATGCGAACAGGGCGAAACAGAGCACCTTCATCAAGAATACGGGGTAGAGAGCAAAGGGGGCGAGCAGCGCCAAACCCAGCAATACCAAATTAAGTTTCATGTTTTTCATTGTTATATACCTTAACGCGGTTATCTGATTAACCCGCTCTAAAATGGAGCGGGTTAACGGGGCAGTCTGTAGATCTATTAGGCTTCTTTACCGAATAGTCCGGCGGGCTTGATGAGTAGCACCAGCACCATGACTAAGAAGATGACGGTGTTGGACGCTTCTGGGTAGAAGTACTTGGTGAGTCCTTCGACAACCCCCATTCCTAATCCGGTGAGGATGGCTCCCCCGATTGACCCCATGCCTCCGATGACGACGATGGCGAACACCACAATTAAGATACTCGAGCCCATCTCAGGAGACACCGAATAGACAGGTGCTGCGAGTACCCCTGCTAGCCCAGCCAGACCGACACCAAAGCCAAAGGTGAGGGTGACGATTAACGGGACGTTGATGCCAAACGCCTGCATCAGCTGCGGATTTTCGGTACCTGCACGCAGGTAAGCGCCGAGCTTGGTTTTTTCAATCATGTACCAGGTGGCAGTACAGACTACCAGTGAACAAACAATGATCCAGGCTCGATAGTTAGGCAGGTACATGAACGGTAAACGGGTGCCGCCTTTGAGCTCAGCGGGAATCGGGTAAGACATCCCAGAAGAACCGTACCAGTGAGTGAACAGTCCTTGTAATACCAAGGCGATACCAAAGGTTAGCAAGAGGCTGTAAAGGTGGTCTTCGCCAGCAATAGGGCGGACCAGGAAGCGTTCTAAAATAATACCGAAGATCGCGACGCCGATAGGTACCAGAAGCAGCGACCACCAGTAACCTATACCTAGATAATTCATTCCCATCCAAGCAGCGAAAGCACCGAGCATATACAGCGCGCCTTGGGAGAAATTGATAATTTTTAGCAGCCCGAAGATGATCGCTAGGCCCAAGGCCAGCAATGCATAAAAGGAGCCGTTGATCAGTCCAATCAAGAGTTGACCGAACAGCCCAAAAAGGTTGATATCGAAAAGAGACGCCATAACCACACCTGAAGGTTTTTTCAGACGGAAGCTGAACGCTTCCTTTCTTTAATTATTCTGCAAGATTTGAATCTTCTCTCGGGAGAGAAAGTTGGGAGGAGGGAACACCGCTCAACCATACGGCCAGTGCGGTGCCCCTCATCCCTCTCTGCCCTCACTATCAGGGGCAGAGAAGAGAGCTAGTTTAAGCTCGTGGTGCTGCGGACTTATTTAGCCAGCGCGAACGCGCAGCCACCGTCTTCCATCTTCATGAAAGCGTCATCGCCTTTGATGACTTTTTCGATCGCGAAGATGTCGTTGTCACTTACGCGCTCATCGGCAGTCTTGATGCGAACTTGCAGCATGTCATGGACCATACGGCCATCTTTGCGCAGGTATCCGTTGCGAGAGAAGAAATCCTCAACGGGCATCTCTTTCATCTTCGCCATAACCGCTTTGGACTCGTCGGTTCCTGCAGCTTCGACAGCCTTGAGGTAGTGCATCGTAGAAGAGTAAGCACCGGCATGTGGCATCGCAGGGATCTTGCCATCCATACGCGCCATATAACGCTTGGACCAAGCGCGGGTCGCGTCATCCATGTCCCAGTAGAAGCCAGTGGTCAGCTTCATGCCGCCAGCGATCTCTGGATCGAGAGCTTGAGCGTTAGGAGTAAATACCAACAGTCCCGCCACATCGGTGGTTTCAGTAACGCCGAATTCGGCAGCAGTCTTCAGAGCGTTGACCATGTCGGTACCGGCGTTAGCCAAGGCAATAACATCTGCACCCGAAGATTGTGCCTGAAGGATGTAGGAAGAGAAGTCAGTGGTGCCTAAAGGAGCACGAACACCGCCTACCACTTCACCGCCGTTAGCCTTGATGACACCGGTGGCGACTTTTTCCAATGCATGGCCGAAAGCGTAGTCAGCGGTGACGAAGAACCACTTTTTCTTGCCGCCTTGTACCATTGGCTTAACGGTACCATTGGCTAGAGCTACCACGTCGTAGGTCCAGTGAGCATTAAAAGGTGAGCAAGCCTTAGTAGTAAAGGCGTGGCTGGCAGACGCAGCGATCAGGGTGATCTTCTCTTGTGAGGTCATAAACTTGGTGACCGCACCAGTTACCGAACTCGCTACGGCGCCGTTGATTACATCTACTTGCTCTTCTTCAACCCACTTCCGAGCGATAACCGAACCCACATCGGGCTTGTTCTGGTCATCAGCAAAAACGACTTCGATCTTTTTGCCCAGTACCTTGCCACCGAAATCTTCGACAGCCATTTTTACGGCTTCGACACTGCCTTGACCACTGATGTCGGCGTATACGCCACTCATGTCGCCCAGTACACCGATTTTTAACTTGCCATCAGAAAGGTTGGCTTGGGCCGCGCCCGTTGCAGCGATCAGGGCCGAAGCCAGTAACGTTTTGCGCATCACGTTCATTGTGTTCTCCAATTTTATTGTTTTTTTACTGCTGTTATTGCGTTTGCTTGGATTGCTTAGAGAGCCGCCGTTATGGCTAAACCCCCAGGTAGGTATTTAACAGTTCGGTTTTAGCTTCCAGCTCGTGGGCATGGATCTGCTCAACGATATGGCCGTGCTCCATCAGGTAATGACGGTCAGCAATCGGCGCTGCGAAACGGAAATTTTGTTCGACCAATATGATGGTCAGGCCGCGCTCTTTGAGTTGCAGCAGCACTTCGGCCAGTTTCTGTACGATGACCGGAGCTAGACCCTCGGTGATCTCATCGAGCAGCAGGATGTTGGCGCCGGTGCGCAGGATTCGAGCCATCGCTAGCATCTGCTGCTCACCGCCAGATAGGCGGGTGCCTTGGCTTTTACGCCGTTCCGATAGGTTGGGAAACATCTCGTAGATCTCTTCCACCGACATGCCATCCGAGCGTACCGCCGGTGGAAGCATCAGGTTTTCTTCGACATTGAGGCTGGCAAAGATGCCGCGCTCTTCGGGGCAGAATCCCATCCCGAGATGAGCAATTTTATGGCTCGGCATATCGATGGTTTCGTGACCGTTGATGACGATAGAACCGCTGCGTTTTCCGACCATGTTCATGATCGCTTTGAGCGTGGTACTGCGTCCGGAACCGTTACGGCCCAGCAGCGTGATCAGTTCACCTTGATTCAACGACAGGTCGATGCCGTGAAGAATATGCGATTCTCCGTAATAGGCGTGTAGGTCGCTGACGCGCAGCTTTTCGCGGCTAGATTGAATCTTTTGCACGGCGCTCATACGTTAGCCTCCTGTTGGCTGGCATCAGAATCGGAAATATTGACGACAGTGGGCGACGCTTTGGGCTCATCGTCGGTTTCGACACCCATGTAAGCTTCACGAACCTGTGGGTCGGCAGAAACGGTGTTGTAGTCGCCTTCGGTGAGCACCGCGCCGCGTTGGAGTACGGTGATGGTGTCGGATAGGTCCGCCACCACGTTGAGGTTGTGCTCAACCATCAGGATGGTGCGGTCTTTGCCGACTTTCTTGATCAGTTCGGCTACCACACCAACATCTTCGTGGCCCATACCTTGAGTCGGTTCATCGAGTAGCAATAGTTCAGGGTCGAGAGCTAGCGTTGTGGCTATCTCGAGCGAGCGCTTGCGACCGTAGGGCAGGTCGACCGCTTGGGCATTGGCGAACGGTGCCAGGCCGACCGAATCGAGCAGTTCCATGGCACTGTCATTAAGGCTGTCTAAGCATTTATCTGAACGCCAGAAATAGAGACTGTCGTTACGCTTACGCTGTAGTGCAACGCGAACGTTTTCAATCACCGATAGGTGTGGGAATACGGCTGAAATCTGAAATGAACGGATGATCCCCATCCGGGCAATGGCATCAGAACTCTTCTTGGTGATGTCCTGGCCATTAAATAGTAGCTGACCCCGTGTCGGGATGAGAAATTTGGTAAGAAGGTTGAATACGGTGGTTTTACCCGCACCGTTTGGACCGATCAGGGCATGGATACTGCCGCGCTCGATCTGCAGGTTGACGTCGTCAACCGCGGTAAATCCTTTGAATTCTTTAACGAGATTACGTGTCTCGAGGATAATGTCTCGGCTCATGGACAACGTTCCTGACCTGTCTGACCCGTAGTTAGCAGTGCCACCTCGGGTGTTGTTTTTGTTTTCTGGTCCGGAGCTAAGCGCTGGCGTTTAACTCCTTGTAGCCATTAAACGCTATGAGTGTTGCCCAAATAGGTCTGAAATCTAACGAAATGTAACAGTGGTAAGATTTCGTTTATCGAGGGGTTTTTGCTTGCGGGCTTTGCCGTAGAATGAATTTAGCGGAATATAGTTAGGATTAAAATCGACCTGTTATTTTAAAGAAGAAAAAAAAGAAGAATAAAATGATGATGTTAGGATCAAAATTACTGCGGCGGTTTTTCCTGGCGACGGTGTCGATCATCGTCCTGTTTGCGTTAGCAATCTATTTCTATTCGGTACCGTTAATCAAAAGTACTGTCTATGGGATTGAGCGAAATGCCAGTCGTACGGTGTTAAATAACGTCTATCAACTGGCCGAAAAAATTCATTTCAGCCTCGAAGGCTATCGGCTGCAGGCGTTGGATTCGCGTAAGCAGCAGTTACAAAGTGTGGTGGCGTTGGCGACGGCTTATATTGAAGAGACGTTTGCCAGAGTAGAGCGGGGAGAGATCAGCGAGGTCGAGGCTCGGCGACAGTTGTTTGAAGGGTTGCGTAAGTTTACTTACGGTAATAACGATTATATCTGGGTTGCTGGTTACGATTCGATATTGCTGTCGCACCCCGATAGTCGTTTTCATGGTGCTGATACCACCACTCTCAAGAGCGATGCCGGTGAAGCGATCATCCCCAAGATTGTCGACCAAGCGCGTGCCGAGGGTGATGGTTTTACCCAATACCAATGGCAGCGCCTGGGTCAATCCGAAGCGATCGATAAAATCTCCTATGTCAAAGACTTCCCCCAATGGCGCTTTGTGGTGGGCTCGGGCCTGTATCTGGATGATATCGAAGCCGAGGTGCAAAAGCGGCTAAAGCTGGCGATGGCCGAGCTGCGGGTGGCGTTGCAGGAGATCAAGATCGCCAAGACCGGCTACATGTATATCTTCGATGCCGATGCCAATATGTTGATCCACCCCAACGAAAACTTGGACGGGATCAACTTCTTAGACCAGCTTAACCCCGATACCGGACGCTCGATTGCAAGAGAGCTGATCGCGGTGGCCGATACCGGTAAAGAGTGGCATTACCCCTGGGATAAACCTACCGACCAGGGCAACTATATTCATCAGAAAACCTCGTTAGTGCGCCATTTAAAAGGGTTTGATTGGTATATCGGCTCATCGGTTTACGAAGAAGAGCTGCAGCGTAGCTCGGAGGTGCTAACCGAACGGATCATGACCATCACCAGCGTGGTGCTGTTGATGGCGGTTTTGGTAGCACTACTGTTTGTGTCGCAGATCGCGGCACCGATTCGGCGCTTGGCTGAGACGGCCAAGCGGGTTAGTAGTGGTGATCTGAGTGCCCAAAGCGGCATCGATACCGATGATGAACTCGGTGTGCTCGGGCGTACCTTTGACACCATGGTTAAGCAGTTGAGTCACAATATTCAAACGCTCGATCAGCAGGTTCAAAAACGCACTCAAGAACTGGCTGCTACTGAACAGCGTCAGCGGATGATTCTTGATGAGCTGCCCGCACAGATCGCCTATGTCGGCGCCGATCAACGTTACCGATTCGTTAACCGCCGTTATGCGCAGATGTTTAATCAACCCAAACGCGCCTTGGTTGGGCGTTCGTTACGGGAGGTGATGAGCACCGATATGTACCATGCCCTGATGCCGCATTTTGAGCGCACCATGGCGGGTGAAGAGTGTGATTTTGAATACCGTTTTATGCACGATGGACGCGAGGTGGTGACCAAGCGTAAATTGATTCCTGAATTTGGTGAGGACGGTCAAGTAAAGGCGGTGTTGAATCTGAGTCTCGATGTCACCGCCGAAAAAGAAGCCGAGCACAAGCTGACCGAAGCGCAGCGGATGAGTGCAGTCGGTCAGTTAGCCGGGGGCTTGGCGCACGATTTTAATAACTTGCTGACGGTGGTGATCGGTAATTTGATTACCGCCACCGATCGCTACCAAGAGGTAGAGGGACTGTCGAAGTATCTTGAGCCGGCGATTCGTGCAGGGCGGCGGGGTGCTGATATCACTAACCGACTATTGGCGTTCTCCCGTAACCAATCGTTATCGCCAACGCGGGTCGATGTTGCGCTGCTGTTCCGAGATTCGTTGGCGCTGCTGCAAGGATCGCTACCCAGCAATATCGATATCCAACTCAACGCCGATAAGCAGCAGTGCACGATCGCTTATGTAGACCAAAGTCAGCTGGAGAACGCGCTATTTAATCTTGCTCTCAATGCACGTGATGCGATGCCTAAAGGCGGTTCGCTCAAGTTTGGAGTGACCGAGCGCAGGATAGATGTACCGGTGGAATATGATGAAATGGTGGTTCCGGGTGACTATCTGGAGGTGTCGGTCTGCGATAGCGGTAAAGGTTTTGAAGTGGCCAGTTTGAATCGTGCTTTCGAACCGTTCTTTACCACCAAAAGCGGGGCCAGTTCCGGCTTGGGGCTAAGCATGGTGTATGGTTTTGTTAAGCAGTCTCAGGGCTATATCCGTATCGATAGTGCTCCCGAGCAAGGCGCCTGTGTGACCCTGCTGTTACCGGCGTGTGTCGCCAATGAGGTCATTGATGAGAGTCTGGATACGGGCCATGAATTGATCGCTTCGGGTGAGGGTAAGCTGATCCTACTGGTTGAAGATGATGCCGATGTTCGGGCGGTGATTCTGGAGCAACTCGTGGCGATGGGGTTTGCGGTGGTTGAAGCCAGTGATGGTGATGAAGCGGTAATGCTGTTAGATAGCCTGACCGAACTGTACGCGTTGGTATCGGATATTATGATGCCGGGTGGCCTGGATGGTTATGAACTGGCCGACCGGGTGGGTCAATCTCGACCCGATGCGCGGATCGTCTTGATTACCGGCTACGCCTTCGATCAGCAAACTCGCGACGCCGATCAGCCTCATTATTTGACGCTACGTAAACCGTTTAAACGCGATACACTGCGCCAAGCCTTGCTGCGACAGCTCGCAACTGATAATGATAAACAACAGGACGGATCGGCCGCTGATCCCAACCAATCAGCCATCCACGGAGGTGATCACTAACGTGAGCGTTAACGCGACTAATAATAAGTTGATCTACGTTATTGAAGACGAGCGCGATATCGCCGATCTGGTGTGTGCCGAACTCGAACGCTACGGCTATGAAACGGCTAATTTTCGTACCGGGGCGCAAGCGACTCAAGCGATTAAGCGCCTTGCTCCGGCGCTATGTATTGTCGATCTTGGCTTACCCGATATGGATGGCTTAGCGCTGGTTCGAGAACTGTGTGAAAAATATCGTGTCGGGGTGATGATCCTTACCGGTCGGGGGAGTTTACCGGATCGAGTGCTCGGGCTCGAATTGGGTGCTGATGATTACATGATCAAACCCTTCGATCCGCGCGAACTGGTGGCCAGGGTCAATAGTTTGCTCCGGCGGTTGGATAAGATAGGCCAAGTCGATACCAATTCGTTGCAGAAAGTGGCCCAGTTCGGAGAGTGGCGTTTTGACCAATCGACCCTAACGCTAAGTCATCAGGACGGCCGTCAGGATCGGCTCAGCTCGGCTGAATCTGAACTGTTGATGCTACTACTAGGAGCTCCGCAGCAGATCCTTAATCGCGACCGGTTGATGGGAGATCTGATGGGGCGCGACTCGATCCCTTTCGAGCGAAGTATCGATGTGCGTATGTCGCGGATACGGAAAAAGTTGGAAGATGATCCCAAGAAGCCAAAATTGATTAAAACGGTTTATGGGGTCGGCTATCTGCTGTCGGTTCCGGTGGAGTGGAGTTAGCGAGCCACGTTGAGTCAGCTTGTCACTAGAGATAACGGATAATTATCATTTCTGGCCGATAGCTCTTTATTGGTTTAAGGTGTTATAACAATGACCGCAGGGATTGTGGGGTAGGTTGTAACTGCAAGGATGTAGTTCCATAGCGATGTTTCTTATGGAAAATACTACAGTTGTCACGTCTAGGGATCCTCAGGATCTACTTCGGTTGTTGCATAAAGTGGCGGCGATCTCTACGTTGTTGATTCTCGCTCTGTCATGGACCGGTATCTCCTGGGTATACCAACGCTTCGTCATCTCTCACGCTGAAGTGCAAGCGGTCAGTATCAGCCAATCTATTATCGCGCTGGAAAGAGATCGGTTGCTCAACTTCGAGCAGGCTCAGACAAAAGGTGCCCAGCTGGTTTTGGATTCGGCACAATGGGTAGGCTTGGATAGCTCATTAAGAACGTTTTTAACACCGTACAACATCCTCAAAATCAAAGTTTTTTCCCCTGCCGGCTTGATTATCTACAGCACGGATCCTGCCATCATCGGCCAAAATAATAGTAATAATGCCCGGCTTGCGGTTGCTCTATCTGGTGGTAATGATTCCCAGATACAGACCAAAGACGAGGTGTATGACCTGGGCAATGAGATGCGCTTTGATGTTGATGTGGTCGAAACCTATGTGCCAATTCGTAATGAGCAGAACCAGGTCGTGGGTAGTTTTGAAATTTATCAGGATACGGTGTTGTTTCAGGATGAGATCCTAGCAGGAGTGTTGTCGTCGATATCCATCCTGGCGGGCATTCTCGTGACGGTTTTTTCGATCGCCTACTGGTTCCTCAGAACCGCCGTTTCACGTTTGGTTCTAGTGCAAAACAAACTGCAGCAATTAGCCACTTCCGACGGTTTGACCGGCTTGCTTAATCATAGAGAGATCATTCGCCTGGGTGAAAATGAGTTCTCCCGCTATATCCGTCAGCTCGAGCATGCCCATCGCGTTCCCTTTAGTGTGATCATGGCGGACCTGGATGACTTTAAACAGATTAATGATCGATATGGCCACCTCGATGGTGATGAAGTGTTGCGTATGGTAGCTTTTCGGATCAACCAGCAGATGCGCCGCTATAGTATTGTTGGCCGTTACGGTGGTGAGGAGTTTTTGGTGATTCTGCCCGAGGCTGATTCTTCTGAGGTCAGTGCGGTTGCCCAGCGGATCTGTACTGCGGTAGAAGCGACGCCTATTGCTCTGGCTAACAGCGAGGTCAAGGTCACCCTCAGCCTAGGTGTTGCCACGGTCAACGGTGATGACAAAACGCTCGAAGAGGTGATGTTGCGCGCTGATAGGGCGCTTTACCAAGCAAAGAGTGACGGCAAAAACCGAGTGGGGTATTCAGATGCCCTCACCGCTGAGTAATACCGGTAATACAGATAGCGTTAGCCTCTGTTATCTCGACACCGTAAACTAATTCAAATCCATACAGATCAAGCCGTACTGTACAACCGATGTTGGTATTATGTTCTGGCGACCTCGATCTTTGCTGCAATTGATGTTGATCGGCTTTTTTACCGTGGTAGCACCGTTATGTGTGGCTATTTTCTACACGGTCCAAGCCTTCGATCGGCTCTCTTTGAACAACAGCCGCATGACACAAAATCTTGTCACCCTGACCCGTACCACGCAGGTACTGCAATCGGATCTCTTCGACTTGGAACGTAAAGCGGGTCAATACCAGGCACTCGGAGAAGAAAATTTTCTGGCACTGTTCGAACAGGGCTACCAACGCGTCGTGATGCTGGTGGATGAACTCGAGGTGTTGGTCGACCAAGAGCGGGCTTTTCATCTGCTTGCCCTGCGTGAAACGCTTGGACATTTACAGGTTGCGATGCAAGCCTCGACCGACCGCTTCGATAACCAAGCGATTCAGGGACTGTTTGATCAAATCAGTACCTTATCGCTGGCATTTCGCCGGGCCAGTCAACTGTACGTCGATGAGCAGCAGGATCAACAAGATCACGACGCACTCGAAATCAAACAGTCCTTATTATTGATGGTGTCTTTGCTGGCACTGTTAACGTTAATCGCGGTGTTGTTCTTTACCTATTGGATCAACCGCCCTGTACGCCAATTAGAACGTGAGATAGGGCTGCTTGGGAGTGGTGATCTGAGCCGACGAATTCGTATCAGCGGTCCCCAAGAGATGCAGCTATTGGGTCAACGCCTAGAGTGGTTGCGCGAGCAGTTACACGAGCTGGAAGAACAAAAGCAGCAGTTTTTACGGCATATGTCGCACGAACTCAAAACCCCACTGGCAAGCTTGCGCGAAGGGGCCGACCTGATGGCTGAAGGGGTAGTTGGTAACCTTGATAGCCGTCAACTTGAGATCGTTTCTATTATTCAACAAAACAGCAGTGAACTGCAGCGCTTGATAGAAAATCTACTCGATTACAACCAGGTCTTACATCACCGTCAACTCAAGATCGAAGAGGTGGATATTCAAGCGCTATGGCTAGAGCTTCTCGACAGCTACTCGATTACGATTGGGCGTAAAACGATTCGGCTCAGTTGCGATGGTAAAGCATTAAGCTGGTTGGCCGACCCGGCAAAACTGCGTACGGTGCTGGATAACCTGTTATCCAATGCGATCAGCTACTGCCCCTTGGGCGGCGAGGTGAAAATAAGCTGGCGTCAGCTGGATAATATGTTGGTTTGTGATGTCAGTAACAGTGGCCAAGCGATAGCCGACGATGATGCCGAGAAAATATTCCAACCCTTCTACCAGGGACGTAACCGACGTGATGGGGCGATTAAAGGATCAGGGATCGGCCTGAGTGTTGCCAGAGAGAGTGTTCTGGTTCATCGTGGCACTTTGCAACTGGTACCCAGTGCTTCACTGCCAGTATGTTTTCGTCTGCAATTACCGTTACTTGAGGTGGACTCGTGAGAACCTTTATCTTAAGTCTGACGCTGTCATTCATGATTGGCTGCCAGTCTTTAACACCCGCTTCGGTAAACCCGATAGCGCAGCCTGCCCCTGTGGTTACTCATCCAGAGCCGCCAGTGCATGATTGGCTGCAACGGGTCAGAAGTACGATGCAGCTGAGCGAGGAGCAGACGCAGGCCGAGTTACAACAATTTAGCGGCAACAAAACCAAGCAGCCGGAACTGTTGTTTCGCTATGCATTGCTTAATCAACAGCTCAAGGACCGGTTAGGGTGGATTCGTGCTCGCGATAGTTTGCAGCAACTCGCTGCCAGGCCAGAGTTATCGGCTGAACAGCTGCAACTGGCCCAGCTGTTACAGTTTCATAATCAGTCGATGATCAATGCCGATGCCCGTCAAGCAAGGCTGCTTGGAGCGTTGGAGGAACGCATCGAAACGCTGCATACGACGGCGGCGGCACTGCAACTAAGCCAGCAACAGGTGATCGAATTATCCGAAAAGATTGAGGCACTGACCAATCTTGAGGAAAATATGAGTATTCGTCGTGCTCTCACCAGTGAGCCGGCCGGGACACCGAAAAAATGAGTGATAAACCGCCGAGTTTACTTGTCGTTGATGATGATCCCAGCCTGTTACGGCTGCTGGTATTACGGCTCGAAGCTGAAAAGTATCAAGTAGCTACTGCGGCTAATGGCCAGCAGGCGTTGCAAGTGCTGCGTAGCCAAGAGATCGACCTGGTGATTAGCGATCTCCGGATGGACACCATGGATGGGATGGAGTTGTTTGAGCAGGTCCAGCATTATTTCCCTGGCTTACCGGTCATCATTCTCACCGCGCAGGGGTCAATCCCCGAAGCGGTAGCCGCCACGCAGCAGGGCGTATTTGGTTTTTTGACCAAACCGATCGATAAAAAAGAGCTGTTGAGCCAGATTGATAAAGCGCTGAGTTTGTCTCGTCGATCGAGCCAGTCTCGCGTCGATGGCGAGTGGCGTGAAGCGATACTATCGCGCAGTGAGGTGATGGAGCAGTTGCTTGCCAAGGCCTATCAACTGGCCGATTCTGACGTCAGCGTATTGATTTCTGGCAGTAGCGGTAGCGGAAAGGAACTGTTAGCGCAGGCGATCCACCGGGCTAGTCATCGCATCAACAAACCTTTCATCGCGATCAACTGCAGCGCCTTGCCCGAGCCCTTATTGGAGTCAGAACTGTTCGGCCATGTTAAGGGGGCCTTTACCGGTGCCGTTAGCGAGCATCAAGGGTTATTTCGCGCCGCCGACCAGGGAACGCTGTTCCTCGATGAGGTGGGCGATATGCCACAATCGTTGCAGGTTAAACTGTTGCGTGTGTTGCAGGAGCGTCAGGTGCGCCCGGTGGGGGGGACCAAGAGCTATCCGGTCGATGTTCGAGTCATCTCTGCCACCCATCGTAATCTGGATAAAGAAATGGCCGAGGGCCAGTTTCGGCAAGATCTTTACTATCGGCTAAATGTGGTGAACCTCAAATTGCCCGATTTGGACGACCGGGCCGAAGATATTCCGCTGCTGGCCAATCACTTTTTACGTCAGACCAGTAAGGGGGTAGCCGGACTGGTTACTGCCTTGTCCCCCGATGCGATTAACTTACTGGTTGGGGCGGCCTGGCCGGGAAATATTCGCCAGTTAGAGAATGTCGTCCAGCAAACGGCGGCACTGTCGACGACCAAAATTATTCCTGCAGCTTTGGTGCGTCAGGCGTTAGCGCAAGAATCGGGTTATCTGCCGTCGTTTAACGAGGCGCGGCATCAGTTTGAACGCGAGTATTTGGTCAAAATGATGCGGCTGACCGAGGGTAACGTATCCAAGGCTGCTGAACTGGCGCAGCGCAACCGTACCGATTTTTATAAGTTGCTGCAGCGGCATGAACTTAAGGCAGAGCAGTTTAAGCCATCGGCATAACCCTTTTGGATGTCGCAAGGGTGATACATTGCAGCATCGTTTGACCAATAGTCATATTGATAAATGTCAGCTGCTAGGGTTGGTTTGGGATCTGACGAACAATCTATCGAAGGTCTTTTTGCCGCAACGCTACAGATGGCGCAGTAAGCCTTCTTCCCACCGATCAAAATCGGCTTGATTTTAACCTTGTATCATATTTGCGACAGTCTAACTGGTTGATTATATACGGCTAGCTGTCATTCGGCGGTTTAGTGTCTCTAATCTGAGACAGTATAGAGACCTGCTTCACTGTTACGGCCTGTTTTATTTAAATACATACGTCTAACTGGTTGTTTTTGTTGTGCTCGTTATGTTGTGGATTGGTTATTGCTACAACCCCTTCGAACAGGAATATAGCGCCTCTTCTGACCTCCTGGGTTGAAGAGGTATTTAACCGATTAAAAACAGCGAGGTCGTACAGTGTCAGTGAGTTTAGAGCTTATTCACCATACAGGTTGTTGCATCCGCGAATCGGAAACGACACAGAGCATGCATTCCATTTTGCAGCGCAAAATTTGGCTGGAGCAGTATTACCAAATTCGCCAAGATTGTTTCCGTAAAGAGCTAGGTCTCCGAAGTTTCGATGGCTCTGAAGATGAATTTGATCGCAGCGGCTACCTATTACTTGCACTGGATCAGGACCGCTGTATTGGTGGCGTACGATTATCGATTAGTACCCCTCAATCGCCGACAAGATTACCGTTAGAAATTAATGGCTTCACGGTGCCAGAGATCTTTCCAGAAATTATTGGTAATGGTGAATCCTATAGCCAGTGGACACGCTTAGCGCTGCTGCCGGAATACCGCACTGCCGAGGTGCTTCGTGTGATGGCGCTAACGGTACTACGCCAGGCCGAACAGTTAGATTGCAGCTATGCGTTCAACGTTGCAGGGATGAACCGAGCTCGGTTATATCAGCGTTTACACCGTACTCAGGGCTTTAATTACGAAATTTTACAGGATGTTAAAATACCGGCAGAAAGCCACTTTATGGGGCTTGAACACCTATTATCGGTGGGTTATTTAAAACCTCAGGTGAGTCAGCAGTTGCTGTCTCGGCATTTGTCCAATCGCACTGCAGTCAATGCCTACTCTGATAGAAGGGGCATAGCAGTGGGTGGCCCACAGCGCCTAGAAGGGATGCGTCAGCTAGCTTATTAAGAGCTAGCTGTATGTATCTGCTCTCAGTACCCGTCGATAACCCGTCCATCACGATCATTACAGATCACCCTGTGCCGTTTATCTTGCTCCTTAATCTGGCAGTGGTACAGCTGCCCTGAGCTAGTCAAAGCCCAAACGCCTTGCTTTTGATCGGCCTCGAGAACCACTATTCGTCCGTCGAACCCCGCCAACCTTTTGAGGCGGGTGGTTTGATCAGCCTCTTCGTCACCGAGCACCGCACCGGAGAACGTTAATAATATGATCAGCAGCCACTCAAGAGTGCCAGTTCTTGCTTTCATGTTGTTGCCCTTTGGATTCTTTATCCAAGCATAGTCAAACATACCGCACACTCGAATAGGCCCCTATTGGAGTTGCCATCAGACTCGCAGAATAATGCCAGCCCTCACCGTTTGAATGGATTAGTCAGACCCGACGTTAAATGCGATAAGTTATTTATTGATAGTTATATTTATCAATAAGTTATATTGATAAATAGTGTCAAATCCGGTAGTTTTGCCATCTTAACTGACTCGAAAGGGAGTTCGATCGGTGAACTCCGGTTTAAAGCCTGTTCTGGCTGACGATCTGTTCGCACGACTCCTTATCAAGCCGCTTATAAACCGCTGTCCCTAAGGGAATACGCAGTTGATACCGAATCTCGGTGGATGAATTTTACGAGGGGGAAGGGATGCAAGCGAAGAAATCGCTCTTATCGCACGCCATGTTGGTGGCCAGTCTGGTTCTATTAGAGCCTAGTTATGTTGTAGCAGCCGCTGACGGAAGTAGTGCAGCACCTTTATCTCAGCAGAGCATTCAACTCGAAAGCTTGGTGATGGATCTGGTTGACCAGATCCATCAAGACCCCGATAACATCAAAACTCATCTTATCTACGCGGGACGTAATCCGCTCTATAGCAACACGCTAGAGCCTGGTGATCTCGAGTTGCTGCTGGCCGATAACGGTGAGGATGTGGCGGATGTTGCCGAGGGGTTATTAGAGCAATCCCCGCATAAGCTGATTTCTGTGCACACCGAGGTGATCGGCAAGGTCAGTCTCGAACGGCTTAATGAAGTTGAATCGATGATTCGCTCTTTGGTTATCAACGGCCGAATCAATGTCGATGAGGGTTCATTGGCATTCAACCCCGCGCCGCTTTGGCCAAAGGTGTTGATTGGTGCAGGTGTGGTTGCAGGTGTTGCTGTTGCCGCAGGCGGCGGGAGCGGTGGTGGCGATAGCTCGACGCCGTTTGTGGTGCCCAGTTTTGCGGTAACGGCTAGTTACAGTGCGGATTATGGTCATTCGCTGATCGGTACCGAGCAGGCGCATGACCGAGGTTATGATGGCAGCGGTGTGATCGTTGGGGTGATGGATACCGGATTTCTTTCTACCCATACCGAGCTTAATGGTCAGTTTTTGGACCTGTACAATGTGTTTAACGGCGCGTCGGGAGCAGCAGCTTCAGGCGATTCTGATGGTCACGGTACCCATGTGGCGGGGATTATTGCTGCCAAACGCGATGCGACCGATGTCACCGGCGTGGCTCCAGGAGCCCAGTTAGTCGGTATTCGTATGGGCGACGTGTTTGATCGATTATCCGCCACTGACGTTCAGATGGCTCGTGGAGTTGACTTTGCCGTCGCTCAAGGTAGTGCTTTTGTCAATAATTCTTGGGGGCTTAACGTTCCAATCAATGTGGTGTCTGCCTCCGACATACTGTCAACTGATGCTTTGTTATTACAAGCGTATCGAGATGCCGCAACCGCCGATACGGTGATGGTTTTTTCCAACGGTAATGATCGGGAGACCTACCCTAGCCAGCCAGCAGTGTTTGCCGGGTTACCCGTATTGTTTCCTGAATTAGCCGATCACTGGGTTGCGGTTGGTTCGGTGGGTGCGGATGGCCTCTTGGCCAGTTATTCGCAGCCTTGTGGAATGGCTGCCAACTGGTGTTTGGTTGCACCGGGCGGCGATGATGACCAGTTGATCAAGTCGGCGTATAACAATGGTGGCTATGCGTTGATGGCCGGAACATCTATGGCCGCACCGGTGGTGACCGGTGCGTTAGCCGTTTTAAAGCAACGTTTTCCGACCTTGAGTAATGATCTGGTGGTCGACCGGTTGTTCTTAACAGCCAACAAAAGCGGCATCTACGCCAATACGACGACCTATGGTCAGGGACTGGTCGACCTGGATAAGGCTACCGATCCGCTGGGGCCGCTATCGGTGGTTAACCCTATCGTAAGTACTCAGGGTGGGGTGGCAGCGCTTCCTTTATCCAGCCTGCGGCTAGAGTCATCGGCAGCCTTTGGTGGCAGTTTGAACCGAGAGTTACAGAGCACCTCGTTAGCCGTGGCTGATATTCAAGGCGCTGGATTTTTTATCGAGCTTGGCGATTTAGCGAAATCTAATTATCAGTTTGATCTAGAGCGAGCGGTCGCTCGTTTAGATACCCAGGTTGATTCATACCAGCTACCGCTGACTACCCATTCTAGTCTGCAGGTAGCGTTGGATGGCAGCGAAGGGCTAAGCAATACGCAAGACCTAACGGGTATGGTCTATCGCTATCAAACATCACAGGCTCAAGTCCGACTGGGACTCACCGACCGGTTACAGCAATTTGTCACTCAGCCAATTAGCCATAGCGTTCGAGCCAGTCACTCTTTTGCTGCGTTTCTCACGCCTTATATTAGTGCCGAGCAAGCGCTATGGGGGGCTGATTTCAGCGTCCAACACGGCGCGTTGCGTTGGGGGCTTACTGCGTTGGCACCACAAGGCGATCGTGAAGATGACAATCAGCCCGATAGTCAGCTAGCTATTATTAGCCTTACGCTACAAGCCAGTGACGCTTTGGATCTATCGCTGCAGCTGGGCTATGGCGCCGAGCAGCAGGGGGTCTTGGGTGCTGAGTTTGACGGTGCTCTAGCGCTGGATGATAGTACGCCTTTCGGTTACACCGGCATCCAAGGTGTCTACCGGTTAAGTCAGGCGACGCATATTTCGGCTGCTGCCTATCTAGGTCAGACTCGGCCAGAGGTTAAAGTGGGCTCTTTAATCAATCAGGTTTCGAACTTAGTCAGCTCGAGCTTTGCATTGGGGCTTAGCCACCAGCTCGATAAACAGCAACAGTTGGGACTCGTTGTCAGCCAGCCGCTGCGGGTAGAGCGGGGGCAGATGTCGTTGGTGCTGTCGACCGGCTATGAGGGCAACCAGTTTAACCGTGAAACGAAGAGTCTTGATCTGGCGGCATCAGCCAGGCAGATCGATTACGAGCTGTTTTACCAACTGGCTAAAGGGCGTGATACTGGGGTGAAAGCCTCATTTATCTACCAGACCAATCCGGGGCATCAGCGGAAGTCGGCTAACGGCGTATTGCTGCTATCTGCCGATCAACAGTTCTAGATCGAAAAATACCACCGGCTGCGACCTTGCAGGGGGCTAAGCCATTCCTGCATGGTCGCACTTTGCTGTCGTTGTATCTTAGCTAGCATGCCTTGGCGGCAACTCCTGTTGGGGCGTGGTAAATACGTTAGCGTACTGGATCGGCCCATGGTGTTATCTCCGCTCAGCGTCGGTTCTCCCTCCTTGTAATGATGCTATATTGTTTGCTCGCTGATCGTTTGGCTGCAACAGCCGCTTAAGTATTTGAACTGTGGAAATTTAGTTGAGCAATAAAACAAGCATCAAAATTGGTTGTTTGCTGTTCGTTCATGGCTTGGCCCTGAGTTATTCGACCAGCGTTAATGCCCAGCTTGAACAACAGGCGGATGAATCGCCTTGGCTTGCGATGCCAACGTTGAGTAGTGACCCTAAGGTGGGAACTTCTATCGGTGCAATGGGGGCTTATATTCACCGCTTTGACGAGTCCTCGCCGTCTTCGATGTTTGGTCTAATCGGTTCTTATAGTAATACCGATTCTTATATTTATGGTGCGTTTGGCCGAAGCTATTTTGATGATGATAACCAACGCCTATCGGGTGTGTTGATAAACGGTAAGATTCGTAACGAATATTCTGACTTTCTCGGTAGTGGCTTGCCTGTACAGTCGACCGATTACCTTAATATCATGGCGCTGCGCTATTACCACCGGGTGACGGGGCAATGGTATTTAGGACCACAGCTTATCTCGACCAACTACGCAATCTCTGGTGATGATATGTTATCCGGTGAAATACTGGAGCAGTTGGGGCTTACCGGTTTTGATTCGAACGGCTTGGGCCTGGCTGTTGCCTACGACAGCCGAGATAACCAAAACTCGGCGTCTGAGGGCGTGAACTTTGAATTTAATAACGTGGCCTATCGTAAAAGCTTCGGTGGCGATGTCAGCTTTGATGCGTATAACGGTAAATATGCGGCTTATCGGCTGCACGGAAATGGCCATGTTCTGGCGATGAGAGCGGAGGGACGTTGGACCAACAATGCGCCCTCGAGTGGTTATTCATCGGTCACCCTACGAGGCTATACTCGCGGTCAGTATCTAGCTC
>JBALWS010000084.1:0-4438 GCA_036960405.1 Halopseudomonas sp.
AGTCATCGCCGAACGCTTCACGAAAGCGCGCCTCGCCCTTCGGCAGGCCAACTACCAAGGTAGACAAATATTCGGGTTGGGTGGCATTAGCCAGGCGCGCCGAATTCAGCGCGTGCTGTTCGCTGTAACGCGTTCCGCCAAGGCCATTGAGGATCATCACCGAACGTCGGATACCGGCATCGGCGAGGCGGTTAAGCGCGGTCACGGTCGAGTCAAAGGTTTCACCCTTGACCACTTTTTTGAGCACCACATCATCACCCGACTCGGCCCCGACATAGACTAGTTGCAAACCGGCCTGATAGAGCTGCGCCAACTGTTGATCGGTCTTGTTGTTCAGATTTCTCGGCAAACAGTAGGCAGCGACCCTTTGCAGCAGGGGAAAAGCCTGCCGCAGCGCATCCAGAATTGTCATCAGGCGCTTGAACGACAACACCATCGCATCCCCATCAGCCAAGAATATCCGTCGTGTGTCGGGGAATTGGGTGGCGAACTGATTGATATCACTCAGCAGCTCGGCTTCGGGCTTGGGCCGAAACTTTTTCTGCTCGGCGGTATACATATCGCAAAAAGAACAATGGTTGAAACTACAACCATTGGTGACCTGGATAATTAGCGAGCGGGCTTCACTGGGGGGGCGATACAGGGGTTCGATATAGCTAAGGGACATTAACACGCCTCGCTGTTACGTTGAGCTTGTTTAACAAACACCTGAAGGCGTCTGACAGTTCTTCAATAACGACGCCTAACGGCAGTCGTAATACCGTTCTAAACGATGCCAAACAACCGTTCAAAATTGGCACTGGTCGCCTCAGCCACCTGCTCTAAGCTTAGCTGTTTGATCTGAGCGACACACTCGGCGACCTCTTTTACATAGCAAGGCTCATTAGCCTGGCCTCGGTGCGGCACGGGCGTCAGATACGGCGCATCGGTTTCAACCAGAATACGATCCAGCGGCACCCGGCTGACCACTTCTCGCAGTGCTGCAGCATTGCGGAAAGTAATAATCCCCGAAAACGAGATATACATGCCAAGCTCCAGCGCTTGCTCGGCCATCTCCCAATTTTCGGTAAAACAGTGCAACACGCCGCCAGTATTGGACAATCCCTGGCGCAAGATACGCAAAGTGTCGTCTTGAGCTGCCCGGGTGTGGACGATGACCGGCTTGTTGAGCTGCTGTGCCACTTCCAAATGCTGCTCAAAACAGCGCTGCTGGTCTGCCGAAGCGTCCGGGCCGTAGTGATAATCCAGACCGGTTTCGCCGATAGCGACCAGTCGTGGATGGTTGGCGGCCTTGATCAGCTGCGCCGGCTGAAACTGTCCGATCTCATCACTCAACGGATGCACGCCAACCGATACCGTCACCTCTGGAAAGGGCTCAACCAGCTCCAACATCGATTGCCAACGCGCCAAATCGGTGCCAACACAGAGCAACCGATTCACGCCTTGCTGGCGGGCTCGATCGATAACAGGCTGGAGCTGGCCGTCGTACGGCTTAAGGTCTAAACGATCGAGATGACAATGCGAATCAGTAAGCATGAGCGAAGCTACGATAACAAAGATAGGAGGAGACGCTGAGGAGTTTCAGAGCCGAAAACTTACATAGTATGAGTCAGACGTCCGGTACCTAATGCACCAGCCAGGTAGGTTTCAATTTTTCCGACGATAGTATTGTCATCCGCACTAAGCTGGATCCCAATCCCTGCCTGCTTACCACCCTGAGCACCGCGAGGGGTTACCCAGATCACCTTGCCACTGACCGGGATCTTATCGGGCTCTTCCATCAGATCCAACAACATGAAGACCTCTTCGCCCAACTGGTAGTCCCGCTGGGTCGATACGAATACGCCGCCATTGGTGATATACGGCATATAGCTACGATAGAGCTCGTCTTTCGATTTGATTGTCAGGGAAAGAATTCCGTGGCTGGCACGAGGGCTGGCTGACATCGGTTACTCTCTACACTAGCTTGGATATTTATCGAAGCTGAAACAAATTACCCCAATCGATCAGCAAATCTTCTAGCAACAACCGTTCGTTGGGATTATTACGACTCATTAGATAGTGTCGATATTGCTGTATTCTATCAGCGAATTCAAACATCTGCTGCGCTGAAAGACGCTGACTCAGCGCGATAATCATTTTTTGGGCGGTTTTACTGTTAATTCGAGCCGGGTCTTGGGTCGATTGATAACGAATCATGTCGTTGATCAGCGTTAGCCACCAATCGAGCAGATCCAAGGTCCGAGCTTTAACCAGCTTTTCGGCGGCCTGGCTACTACTGCCCTCACCCGTCACCATCAATTTCAGCGCCTGGTACAAGCTCTTTCGCTGTTCAGCACTGCCGTTGAGCGCTTGCTCAAGTGCCGCCAGCGGCGCTCCACCTGCCAGACTCAGCAACTCGTTCGCATCACCTTCAAAACCAGTTTGTTGTGCCAACCACTCCGCGGCCTGTGCTGGCTCGGGCAGATCGATGTGAACCGCCTGGCAACGACTGCGAACCGTAGCAACAATCCGCCCTGGAAGATGGCTATACACGGCAAACAGTGTCCGATCACCCGGCTCCTCAAGTACTTTAAGCAGTGCGTTGGCCGCATTGATATTCATATCTTCGGCGGGACCCAACACCACCACCCGATAACCGCCCTGCTGGGAGGAGTTGGTAATAGTTGAGACAAGCGCTCGAATCTGATCCACCTTTATCGGCTTACCGATACCTTCAGCAGCGATTTCAACCAGATCGGGATGAGTACCTTGGGTATTGAGCAGACAACCTTTGCAGCTACCACAGCTCACCAGCAGCCCATCCTTGAGCAGCGGTTGTTTGCACAACAGATACTGCCCTAAGGCTTTGGCGAACTGCGCCTTTCCCAGCCCTGGCTCGCCACACAACAGCAATGCATGCGGCAACCGTTGCTGCTGATGCTGATCGATCAAACGCTGCCACAGCGGATGCTGCCAGGGCAGCACCGACTCAAGTTGGGAAACAGGTTCAGCATCCACGATTGAAGAACTCCTGCATCACTTGTCCGATCTGCTGCTGCACCCGTGGCAACGGCTGCGATGCATCGATGATTCTAAACCGCTCTGGCTCCCCTTCGGCGCGGCGCAAATAGGCCGCCCGTACTCGCTCAAAGAAACCTAGCTGCTCTTGTTCGAAACGGTCGAGTTCGCCTCGTTGACGCGCACGCGCCATCCCAACTTCGACCGGTACGTCGAGCAGCAGGGTTAAATCGGGGCGTAGATCGCCTTGTACTAGCTGTTCAAGCTGGCCTATTCGCTCCCAATCGAGCTGCCGCCCTCCGCCCTGATAAGCAAAGGTAGCATCGGTAAAACGATCACAAAGCACCCATTTACCCGCCTCCAACGCCGGCACAATCTGCTGTGCTAGATGCTGAGCCCGGGCGGCAAACATCAGCAGCAATTCACAATCGCTACTGACCGGTTCATCGCGCTCAGCCAACAAAGTAGCCCGCAGCTCTTCAGCCAGCGGTGTTCCACCCGGCTCACGCGTTTCAATAAAATCGATACGCTGGTCACGAAGCAAACCGCGAAGGTGCTCGATATTGGTGCTTTTACCCACGCCTTCACCACCTTCGATGGTGATAAACATCCCGTTAACTGACATCAACTATCACTCTTACTGGTGGACGACGAAGAGGCCTGAGCCCGTTCGGCAGGAGCGGAACGGTAGTTCTGGCGACGCTTATGGCGCTGAAAGCGAGTCACGGCACGATTGTGCTCGGACAGTGTTGCAGAAAACTGGTGACTGCCATCACCCTTGGCCACGAAATATAGCGCTTTGCCGGCCTCGGGGTTGAGTGCGGCATGGATCGCCGCCCGTCCAGGGTTAGCGATCGGTGTGGGCGGCAAGCCTTTAATCCGGTAAGTATTATACGGTGTCTGACGTTTCAGGTCGGCACGGGTGATATTGCCGTTATAACGCTCGCCCATTCCGTAAATCACAGTCGGATCGGTTTGCAGGCGCATCCCCTTCTGCAGTCGCCGGGTAAAAACACCGGCGATGGCGGGGCGCTCAAACGCGGCTCCCGTTTCCTTCTCGACGATAGAAGCCAGGATCAACGCGTCGTAAGCGTTTTTGAGCGGTAGTTTAGCGGCCCGTTCAGCCCATTCCTGCTCGAGCAGTTGCTGCATCGCTTGGTAAGCACGCTTGAGCACCTGCTTGTCGGTAGTGCCACGGGTGAATTGATAGGTATCGGGATAGATCCAGCCTTCGGCAGAACCAGCAATACCCAATATTTTGGCAATATGCTCAGGATCCGTTTGCTGCAGCGTAGCCTCAAGCTGTGGATGCGCCTGAAGCACAGCAACCAGCTCCGCAACGGTTTGGCCCTCAACCAGCGTGACCTGATACGAGCGAACCCGCCCCTGAACCAACATCTGCAGTAACCCATCATGGCTCAAACCGGGCTCAAGCAGA
>JBALWS010000084.1:4448-20056 GCA_036960405.1 Halopseudomonas sp.
GCGCCAGTTTGTGCTGGCGAGCGTAGAGTCGGAGCAAAAAAGGTTGATCGATGATGCCCTGCGTGTCCAGCTGTTCGATCAGGGATCGAAAACTACTACCGGGCTTAACCAGCAACTCCTTAGGCTCATCGAGCAGCAGGGGCTGGGTGCCTAACTGGGCAACCTGGGTCTGCCCAACATAAGCCGCCGCCGCGATGACCAGACCGATCAGCAATGCGCCGATCAGTAGATGCCTTACCACTCGCATTGTCGTGCCTCCGCTAGCCATTGACTGGCCGATTGCGTCATAGAAGAGAGCGCTATAGCACGCTCATCACATGCGCGGATAGGCAGGATACCAAAACCGGTATTGGTTAAAAAAGCTCCGTCGGCACTGAAGAGATCATCAACGGTCAAATTCTGCTCAAGCACGTTAATCGAGTTGCGTTCTGCCCAATCGATAATGACCGAACGGACAACCCCCGCCACACCGCAGTTGTCTATTAACGGGGTCAACAATTGCTGACCTCGAACTAAGAACAGATTGCTCATCGTCCCTTCGATCAGACGGTCATGGATATCACAGACCAACCCCTCAGGATATTGATCCTGCCACTCACTGCGGGCCAGCACCTGCTCCAATCGATTCAAATGCTTGATACCCGCCAGCAACGGGTTTATCCCCAAGCGCGTATGGCACAGATAAAGCTCACAGCCTTGTTGATACCAATACGAGGGATAATCAGCTGCAGCAGAGACTATCAGCATTCGATTTGGCTGCAGCTCCGCAGCGGCACGATAGCCGCGCCCTCCCTCACCCCGGGTCACGACAATCTTCAGAATCGCTCGCTGCTGCCCCAGACACAATTGTTCGATTTCACTTTTCAAACACTCCCTAAACAATTGATCTATCTCAATACCAAGCCGTTTTAGGCCCTTTCTGAGGCGTCGTAAATGACGTTGTAACAGCAGCGGCTTTCCAGCCTCGACAAGCAGCGTTTCAAACACACCATCTCCGTAGCTAAAGCCACGATCGAACAAACTGATGTGGGAGTCGGGGTGACCGTTAACCAGGGAATGATTCATCAGAAGTTAACAACGGGCCAGCAATGCCGACCCGTATGCCTTAAGAGAGACGTTTGAATACCAAAGTACCGTTGGTACCGCCAAAGCCAAACGAATTCGACATCGCGACGTCGATATTGGCTTCTTGAGCAGTATGCGCAACATAGTTAAGGTCGCAGCCATCGGAAGGGTTATCAAGATTGATGGTAGGCGGGGCCACCTGGTCTCGAATCGCCAGTACGCTGAAGATCGCCTCCACGGCGCCAGCAGCACCCAACAAGTGCCCGATCATAGATTTGGTCGAGCTCATCCGTACCTGATCAGCAGCAGCCCCCAAAACCTGCTTGGCCGCATTCGATTCAGCGATATCACCCGCTGGAGTCGAGGTACCGTGAGCATTAATATAATCGACCTGATCCGGGTTAAGACCACCATCTTTGATCGCATTGGTCATCGATGCTGCTGCACCCCGACCGTCTTCGGGCGGCAATGTCATATGATAGGCATCGCCACTCATACCAAAGCCAACCAACTCCGCATAGATCTCGGCGCCACGTTTTTTGGCATGCTCGTATTCCTCGAGCACCATGACCCCTGCACCATCACTGAGTACAAAACCGTCACGGTCACGATCCCAGGGACGACTCGCCGCTTGCGGATTATCGTTACGCTTGGACAGCGCTCGGGCCGCAGCAAAGCCACCCAAACCCAAAGGCGTCGTTGCCATCTCAGCGCCACCAGCGACCATCGCATCAGCATCGCCGTAGGCGATCATTCGGGCGGCCGAGCCAATATTATGAGTCCCGGTGGTACAGGCCGTCACGATAGCGATGTTAGGGCCTTTGAATCCGTAACGGATCGACAGATTGCCAGCGATCATATTGATGATACTGCCGGGCACGAAGAAGGGAGATATTTTACGTGGGCCGTTGCTTTCGAGCAGCGAGTGATTTTTTTCGATCATCGGCAAACCACCGATACCCGATCCCACTGCCAGTCCGATCCGGTCCGCATTGGCTTCTGTGACCTCGAGCCCCGAATCTTCGATCGCCTGAATACCTGCAGCCATCCCATATTGGATGAACAGATCCATCTTGCGAGCATCTTTGGGGTTCATGTACTCAGTCGCATCAAAGCCTTTAACCGAGCCGCCAAAGGTAGTGCTATATGCCGACACATCGAAATGCTCGATAGGTCCGATACCACTGTTACCGTTAACGATATTCCCCCACGTCTCTTTGACTGTGCCTCCAGCCGGGGTCAACATCCCCATACCGGTAACAACAACTCTTCTCCGAGACATCCCAACCTCCATTTAATCTTTTTTCGTGACCAAATAAAAAGCCGCTCTATGAAACCATAGTAGCGGCTTTTTGGAACAGCTTAGTAAACCGAATTACTGGTTAGATTCAACGTAAGCAATTGCTAGTTTAACGGTAGTGATCTTCTCAGCTTCTTCATCAGGAATTTCAGTTTCAAATTCCTCTTCCAGAGCCATAACAAGCTCAACAGTGTCGAGAGAGTCAGCGCCGAGATCTTCAACAAAAGAGGCTTCGTTGGTTACTTCTTCTTCTTTTACGCCCAGTTGCTCTGCAACAATCTTTTTTACGCGCTCTTCAATAGTACTCATAGTGTTTCCTGCTTGTTATGAACGACTTATTCAGCGATGTTGTAAAATAATTCTGAAATTCCAACATTACCGAGTTAAATAGGTCACCTCTTCCGCCATAGGCTGGATGATGGGGACATTATCAACATATTCTGAAAAAAAACAATTCCCCAAAGGGAAATATCACATGTACATGCCACCATTGACGTGAATCGTGTCGCCCGTGACATAGCCACCGGCCTCGCTGGCTAAAAATCCAACAACTGCAGCGACCTCTTCAGGCGCTCCAAGTCGATTCAAAGGAATCTGGCTCTTGAGCTTTTCCTTATGCTCTTCTGCCAAACCGCTGGTCATGTCGGTATCGATAAAACCGGGGGCAACAGAATTGACGGTAATATTACGCGAAGCCACCTCTCGGGCCAATGCTCGACTAAAACCTTCTACACCCGCTTTTGCTGCTGCGTAGTTAGTTTGCCCTGCATTACCCATGGAAGCCACCACCGAACTAACATTGATAATCCGACCCCAGCGCGCCTTGGTCATACCGCGCAAGCAGCCCTTGGCTACCCGGTAGATCGACGTCATGTTGGTATTAACGACCGAATCCCACTCGTCAGCCTTCATTCGCATCAAGATGTTATCACGAGTGATACCGGCATTATTCACAACGATAGTTATCGCACCAAACTCACCCTGAATCTCGGCCAACACAGCATCGACTGACTCTTGAGAGGCGACATCTAGCACTACTCCTTTTCCACTAACACCGGCATCGGCCAAATTCTGACTGATCGCCTGCGCGCCGCCTTCACTGGTCGCTGTACCGACATCCACAACACCCTGGCGACCCAGTTCCAACGAAATCGCTTTACCAATTCCTCGAGTAGCACCAGTAACTAACGCAACCTTTCCTTCAATACTCATTTAACGCTCCGCTATTTAACGAAAACCAGATTCTTAACGCCCTAGCGCCTTATCCAGCCCTGCCACTTCATTGATCGCTGCAACCGACAGGCTGCGTTGAATACGCTTATTAAGTCCCGACAACACCTTGCCAGGACCGCACTCTAACAAAGTCTCGACACCCTGCTCTGCCATCGCATTAACCGTATCGGTCCAAAGCACTGGGCTATAAAGCTGAGCAACCAGATTTTGCTTGATCGCATCAGCCGAATCCGCCACGGTCGCTTTGACGTTTTGAACAACAGCGATTTGCGGTGGCTTAAATTCAATCTGCTCCAACTCAGCAGCCAACTGCTTGGCAGCGGGCTCCATTAATGCGCAATGCGACGGCACACTAACCGGTAGAGACATCGCACGTTTGGCTCCAGCCTCTTTGCACAGCTCGATTGCACGCGCTACGGCCTCTGCCTCGCCAGCGATAACGACCTGACCAGGAGAGTTGTAATTGACCGCAGAAACCACCGAACCTTGCGCCGCATCAGCGCAGGCCTGTTCGATCTTAGTGTCATCCAACCCAAGAATTGCTGCCATCGCACCCTGACCAGCCGGGACCGCTGACTGCATAAATTTGCCTCGTTTTTCTACCAACTTGACGCCCTCTTCTAGCGTCATGACTCCTGCACATACCAGCGCGGTGTATTCACCCAAGCTATGACCGGCCAACCAGCCGGGCTGCTCCCCACCCTGCTGCTGCCACAATCGCCAGATGGCAACCCCTGCGGTCAACAAGGCAGGCTGAGTTTTGTCGGTACTATTAAGATCTGCTTCAGGCCCGTCCTGAGTCAAAGACCACAGATCGTAACCCAAAGCGGCACTGGCTTCGGCAAAAACTTGTTCGATCAATGGGTATTGCTGAGCCAACTCCGACAGCATTGCAATCTGTTGCGAGCCCTGGCCAGGAAAGACGAAAGCTAAGGTTTGATTCATGAGATCCTCATCTTATAAACAAAAACAGCAGGCCGCCCTGCTGTTTATTATCAGAGGCCAATCTTACCTAATTCGGTCAGCGAAGGCATCTGCAAACACAATATCCGTTACAACATTTGAGCAAGCTTATTGTTGATAAGCCCCGGCACATCACGCAGCACTTCGGTTCTAGCCTGAGCGATCGCATGACCAAAACATTCCTGTGTGGCCGAACCGTGGCTTTTAACCACAATGCCCTGCAACCCCAGCAGGCTGGCGCCATTTCGCCGAGAAGGGTCGAGTTGCTGCTTCAGTTGATTCAAAACCGGCCTAGCCAAAAGCCCGATCAATTTGCGATAGCCACTACTATTAAAAGACTGCTGCAACTGCTGAGAGATGAAACGAGCCAAGCCTTCGCTACTCTTTAGCGCCACATTGCCAACAAAGCCATCGCAGACCACCACATCAGCCTTACCACTAAAGATATCATTACCTTCGATATAGCCGATGTAATTTAACGCGGTGTGCTCCTGCAACAAACGCGAGGCAAGTTTAACCTGCTCATTTCCCTTTATCTCTTCTTCACCCACATTGAGCAGCGCAACACGAGGCGCGTTCAACCCATCCAACGCTTCAGCCAGCGCAGACCCCATTAACGCAAACTGGAACAGATGCTCGGCACTGCAATCGACATTAGCCCCCAGATCGAGCATATAACAATGACCGGTACGCGCTGGAATCGCCGTCGCTATGGCGGGTCGATCAATCCCGGGATGCATATGTAACAAATAATGTCCCATGGCCATCAAGGCACCGGTATTACCTGCACACACACAAGCATCAGCACGCTCTTCAGCGACCAATTTAACGGCGCGATACATCGATGAGCCTTTGCGTTTACGCAACGCGAACGAGGGTTTGTCGGCCATGATAACAACTGACGAAGTAGCTTCGATTGAGATCTGTCCGGAATAGCTATCAGGCAGCAAAGATTCGATCTGAGCAGAATCGCCCACAAGAATCAATTGGGTATCGGGGTGAGCAAGGCAAAACTCTAACGCGGCAGGAACCGCTACACGGGGACCGAGGTCCCCGCTCATCACATCGACTGCAAGGGTGCAGCGAGTGACCAATGGTTAGTCAGCGTCTTTAGCGACAACCTGACGACCACGGTAGAAGCCATCTTCGGTCACATGGTGACGACGATGAATTTCACCGGTAGTGCTGTCCGTAGACAGTGTGGTAGCGGTCAATGCATCATGTGAACGACGCTGACCACGACGTGAACGTGTAACTTTACTCTTTTGGACAGCCATGACTAAGCAGCTCCTAAACTAATGTTTTTTGGTCTTAAGTTGGACCAATACGTTAAACGGGTTTTCCTTTTCGCTATCGCTAAGCTGAGGGGCAACTTCGCCATACTCAGTTTTAACGACGCAATTCTCGTGCTGAGCGATCAACGGCAGCGTCAGTATCAGCTCTTCTTCAACCAGTTGATACAGATCCTGCTTCGGCTCTTTGATAATATTAGGATCGTAGTAACGGGGAAGCTGCTTGGCGGCTTCATCATCAGCGACGATACCCAGATTCATCTCGGCTTCAAGCTCTAGTGTCACCGGCTCCAGACAACGCTGACAAAGCATTCTCACCGTTGTTTCAGCATGACCTTTAATATAGCGGACACGTTCTTCGTCTACGCCAAACGTCAGATCAACATCAACAGTTCCTTCGCTATCAACTAGATAGCTACACAGTCTTTCCAATTTTTCGAGCTGAATTTCACCCTCAAGAATACGTCCTTGATCGGCAGCTCGCCTGGGGTCAACAGTGTATGGTAATGGGGCCTTCGACATAAGCGCGCCATAATAGGGATCTAGGCCGTTAGTGTAAAGAGATCATCGATAAAAAAGATTATCATAGGGCTCGCCCCAGCCCCGACCCAAGCCCGGATAGTAGATATGACCCAGCTAGTACTCGCATCAACCTCGCCATTTAGAAAATCATTGCTCGAAAAGTTAAATCTTCCTTTTATCTGCCAGGCGCCCAACATCGACGAAACAGCCTTCGAAAACGAGACAGCCGAAGAACTGGTACAACGTCTGGCGCAAGCAAAAGCCGAAGCCATTGCCAGCGAACACTCTGGCGCTTTAATCATCGGCTCTGATCAGGTGGCGGTACTCAACGATCAGATCATTGGCAAGCCGCACAACCACGCCAAAGCAACAGCCCAATTACTGGCATCGAGCAACCAGACCATCACCTTTTATACCGGTTTATGCCTGCACAACACCGCAAACAGCGATTTGCAGGTGCTATGCGAACCCTTCAGAGTCCACTTTAGACAACTCAACGCTGTCCAAATCGAACGCTACCTGCGTCACGAACAACCTTACCAATGCGCAGGCAGTTTCAAATCGGAGGGGCTAGGGATCAGCCTGTTCAAACGACTCGAAGGCGACGATCCCAACACCCTGGTAGGACTGCCGCTGATTCGCCTGATAGAACTACTGCAACGCCAAGGCGTTGAGGTCCCCTAAACCACTACCGCACAATCGGTGCACTGAGCCCCAGTTCGGTTGAAATAGTCTTGGCAAAGGTTACCCCCATCCGCTCGGCAAATTTCTCCCAAGGGGATCGCGACAAAGTAAAGTTGACGATATTTTCTTCGCCGATCACTTCACGCGCGACATAACCAGCACTACCCAGCCCATCGATCAAACCCAACTCAAGCGCCTGCTCTCCACTCCAGATCAGACCACTGAACAACTCGTCAGAAGTTTTGAGTCGATCACCGCGTCCCTTTTTCACCTGGTCGATAAACTGCTGATGGGTCGTATTGAGTACGCCTTTCCAGAACTCCTCTTCGCTTTGCTTTAAAGGCGTAAACGGATCAAGAAATGCCTTGTGCTCACCGGCGGTCATCAAACGACGTTCAACCCCCAGCTTTTCCAGCACCCCAACAAAACCAAAGCTAGATGAAATAACTCCGATCGAGCCCACTAAACTTGCCTTATCGGCATAGATCTCATCGGCAGCCGCGGCAATGTAATACCCACCCGAGGCTCCGATATCACCGATCACACTGTAAACCTTGGTGTCCGGATAGAGCTGCTGCAGTCGCTTGATCTCATCGTAGACATATCCCGACTGCACCGGACTGCCGCCGGGACTATTAATCCGCAGGATGACACCACGGGTGTTGTCATCCTCAAACGCTTCGCGCAAGCCGTGAACGATACTGTCGGCATTGGCCTCAGTATCGGCAGCAATCGCGCCGCTAATATCAACCAATGCAGTGTGCGGCTCATCGCTGACTACCTGCTCCGACCAGTTGCTATCCACCACCATATAAAGCAGCGCAAACAAATAGATAAAGGTCAGTGATTTGAAAAATATTCCCCAGCGACGTGATCGACGATGTTCGACCGACAGACCGCTAACCATCTTTTCAATCAGACGCCACTCTTTGGAGTTCACTCCTGGCACTTGGTTGGGATCAGTAGCGGGCTCTTCTGCTTTATTCGGCTGAGGCTCTGAACCCCAAAGATTGTCACTCACACAAACATCCTATTCGAATCGGTTTAAAGTATTAAGATAGACTCTCGAGCCAGTGCTCGAGTTCGCTAAAATGGTCGATAATCAGTCGCGGCGAATGCTGCAGCAGCCGACTAGGGTGATGGGCGCCGTAAGATACACCGACGGAGGTCATTCCCGCCTCGACCGCCATGGCCAAATCATACTCGGTATCACCGACCATCACCGCCTCATCGACACTAAAACCACTCTCAGACAGCAACTGTTCAAGCATCAGCGGGTGCGGCTTCGAGCGAGTCTCATCGGCACAGCGGCTGTGGTCAAACGCTTCGCCCAACCCCGTCTCTGTAAAGACACGGTCCAACCCCATGCGGCTCTTACCGGTTGCCACCGCCAAGCGATAACCACGCTGACGCAATCGCGCCAAGCCTTCTCGCACACCGGGGAAAAAATCGGTCGGAGTATCATCCTGCTCGATGTAGTAATAGCTATAGCGCGCCCGCATCTGCTCTTGCTGATCCTGGCTCAAGCCACCAAACAACCGCTCAAACACTTCGGGCAATCCCAGCCCGATGATATCGCGCACCGCCTCAGCACTGGGCACTGGTAACGCGACATCAACCGAAGCTTGCTGCATGCAGTTGATAATCCGCTCGGCAGAATCGATCAGGGTGCCGTCCCAGTCAAAAATAATCAGTTTCAAAGCAACCCCTAGACTGATCAGCAGTCTTAAAATTAAAATTGATCATGCTCATACCTAAATACTACCCCATTGCTGTTTTTTTCTGGCAAATAATGCAGTTGGGTTTGGCCTGTTACCGGTCATAGGCTACCCTAGCGGCCTTGGAATTTCATTTAGTTATAAGGAAAGACAATGAACGATCTGCACGGCTACTACATCGAGGATTTAGAAGAAGGCATGGCCGCTTCATGCGCCAAGACGATCTCCGAGTCAGATGTCTACACCTTCGCCGGCATCACCGGCGACAACAACCCGGTCCATATCAATGCTGAGTATGCGGCTCAAACCATGTTCAAAGAGCGCATCGTCCACGGCATGTTCAGCGCAGGCTTGATCTCTGCCGTACTCGGCACCAAACTACCTGGACCTGGCGCCATCTATATCGATCAAAGCCTTAGATTCAAAGCGCCGGTCAAAATTGGCGACACCCTCACCGCCACCGCTACGATCACTGAGATCAACACCGAACGCCGCCGCGTGGTGTTAAGCACCGTTTGTACCGTTGCCGGAAAAACAGTTGCTAGCGGTAGCGCCACGCTGATGGTCGACGCCAAAGGCTAACACTCCGAAATTTGAAACAGGAGCACCCTATGCTGATATCGCCTACCAACAGCTTACTGCTTGTCGTTGATATCCAGGAAAAGCTGGTGCCTGCGGTTTGCCAACCCGAACAACTGGTTTCGCAAACACGCTGGCTAATGGAGATAGCCGCATTACTGGACGTAACAGTCTTAGTATCGGAACAATACCCCCAAGGCCTGGGAAACACCGTAGCCGAACTGTCTAAACTGGTAACGCCCGAGCAGGTGATCGACAAGCTGCATTTTTCCTGCGCTTCCGATAGCAACTGCCTGGAGCGCATCCAGCAGGCTCAACGCAAACAGATCGTCATCTGCGGTATGGAAGCGCACGTCTGCGTATTACAGACCGCTATCGGTTTAAAGAAGCAAGGATTCGAGGTATTTGTGGTAGGTGATTTAATATCATCTCGAAGTGATGCCGACAAACAACTGGCCATTGCTCGGTTACAACACCTGAAAATACAGGTTGTCAGCCGCGAGATGGTAGCCTTCGAGTGGATGGAGAAATCCGGGACCGATAGTTTTAAAGCGATAAGCAAAAACTATTTACGCTAGAGCGATAGGCCCAACAAAAAAGAGACCTTAATGGGTCTCTTTTTTTTTGCGCTATCTAGCAGCGACCTCTACCTAACGACATTACGAAAACGCTTGTTCTGTATAAAGCGGCGCGCAACACGCATGAAAACCCAGACTTTAATGACCAGCAGCACCGCCCCAAAAAGGCCGCAAACGAGTACATCCTCCAACGTTGGCATATGGAAAAAGTACGATGACTGCATGTAGCTGAGCACTTCGGCGTTCAAGGTTTGCGCATGAGCGATCATCTCGTACATCGCCACCGAGTGAGCCAGAAACATCAACGGTATGTTGACAAACAAAATACCAAACATCACCACTATCGCTTCCTGATAGTGAAACAGCCGGGTGTTCTCACCTTTTATCCTGATCTGATAGCGCTGCATCTTCATCCAAGGAAAAACCAACACGGCCAATGCGATCAGAATAAAAATAGCGAAGTTGGCCTGAATAACCAGATCAGAGGTTCGTAAACCGGACGCACTGAGCGACACCCTGGAAAACAGCAGCGTAATTAGATAGACCCCGAAAGAGGCCAACATACAGCTCGATAATGCATAAAACTTGGTGGGTGTTATCTCTTTAACAGCCGTTCGCTCGCAAACCCTTACATCCTGCAGGGCAATCATCTCGGTCATACTGAAATTCATCCTGACCCCTCTCACTATTCGACACAAACAGCAGCAATAAAGCTAGATATTACCCCTAACCCGTAGGCAAACGTACTGATATAAATCAACCAAAGACGCTTATCCGGATCAATTAATTGTGCTCAAATGCTCTACAAAGGCTTCGGGTTCGGGCACCCCCACCAACATCGAACCAGCTTGCAACGCTCCGGCACGATCATAAAAAACCAAGGCCGGTGGACCGACGATACCGTAGCGTTGGTACAAAGCCTTGGCGGCTTCATCGTTTGCTGTGACATCAACTTTAATGGTCACAAAACCGAGCAACCTGTCGGCCACCCCGCTATCAGCAAAGGTATAAACCTCCAGCTCTTTACAGGACACACACCAGTCTGCATAAAAGTCGAGCATTACCGGACTCTGCTGCCGCTGTGCTTGTTCTAACAAGGGCTCGAGCTGCTGCAAAGAAGTCACCTTGGTAAAGGTCACCGATGCGGCAGCCGATGCGCTCTGTGCCCCGTTAAAGCCTTTAAGGGGTTGCAGCAAGGTTCCAGAGCCGGTTCCCGCCGCGATCAACAGCATCACACCGTAGACCAGCAGCAACACACCCAGCGCTTTGCCTAAACGAAGCACTGCACTAGCAGCCTGCTCAAGCCGATCCAAGGCATGCATAAACACAGCGCTGCCAATTAATACCACTGCCAGCAGGATCTGGGTGACCTGGGCGGCAACAATACGATCAAGCATCCAAACGGCCAGCAACAATAGCGCGACCCCAAACACCTGCTTCACCATATTCATCCAGGCGCCCGCTTTGGGTAACAGCTTACCCGCCGAACAGCCGACCAAAATGAGCGGCAGCCCCATCCCCAGGCTCAACACAAACAACGCCAAACCGCCCAGCACTGGATCTCCGGTCTGGCCGATATACACCAGCGCTCCAGCCAAGGGAGCAGCAACACAGGGACCGACAATCAATGCAGAGAGAAAACCCATAATACCAACACCCAGCAGATGACCACCCTGCTGACTTCGACTAGCACGATTTAGCGCATTTTGAACCGATGCCGGAATCTGCAATTCATAAAGCCCAAACATCGCCAACGACAACACCACAAACAAACCGCTAAACAGCCCAATGATCCATGGATTTTGGAAGCTAGCTTGCAGATTTTCACCAAACAGACCGGCCAGCACACCCAGTACGGTGTAGGTCAGACTCATCGACAAGACATATACCAGCGAAAGCATAAAGGCTTTACGGGTGGTGACCTGCTCTCCCTGCCCGGCAATCACACCCGCTAAAATAGGCACCATCGGAAACACACAAGGAGTAAGCGATAACGCCAACCCCGCAACAAAGAACAACGCCAGAGTTAGCAATAGATTACCACTGGCTAACTGCGCCACAACCTGGCCTGGATCTGTCAACGATAGCTGGAAACCTGTGGTCGACTGTAGTGGTGCGGCCGTAGCCGGTTCAGGGAATACAGCAGCCTGCGGCGGAATCTGGGTTAACGGCAACGACGTTTTGACCGGTGGATAGCAGATACCACCATCCCAGCACCCCTGATATTCAACCCCTAGCGTGCCATCAAAGGTGGTACCCGCTGTCGATTGCAACCGAACCAGTAGCTCTACCTCATGATAATAAACCTCGACATCGCCAAATAACGGGTCCTGCTTCTGAGTCGATTCAGGATACCGCGCCTCAATCAACTCAATCCCGTCACTCGGCTTGAGTTTGATCTTATCGCGATAGAGGTAGTAATCCGATTCAATCAGCCAGTGCAGACGATACACGCCTTCAGCTATTGGATTGGAACTAAGCTGATACGCCTGCTCGACCTGCAAAGGACCATCATTATTGGCAATCAGCTTATCGAACACCGACGCGTGCGTCAGTCCGCTAACTAACGACAGTAGCCATACACTAAACAGCCACATCAACAAACGGGGGGACGGTGAAATCACTGACATCAACACAAAGTTCCTTAGCGTTGTCAAAAAAGAGAGGTCGAACTCTGTAGACCGACGATTTAGCCGGAAGGTTCAGCCTATTGCACAATCAGAACCAATCGTTATTGCGCTGGCGACGTTTAGGCAGGTGCGGAACGATCAGACCGATGATCAAACCACCCAGCGCTAACGCACCACCGCGGATGAACCAACCCATTAGATTGGTTTCGTCCATCGAACCGATCTCCAGCTTGAGCCGTTCAACCTCATTCTGTAACTGAGACACCTCGGCGGTATACTGCGCTTGCTGGTTATTAGCATTAGTCAGATCCGACTCTAACCCTACCAGGGCTTCGCTTTGCTCGTCGGTAAGCTGACGACTCCGAGCTAGGGCTTTCTCCAGCACCGGCAGTCGCTGAGCCAGACTCTGTCCTTTATCGACATACTTGCCTTCAACCCAACCTTCGGTACCCTTCTCCAACCGCACTTTGACGTAGCCCGTGCTGGCATCTTTTGCTAACACATCGAGCATGGTGCCGCTGGGTAGGTTGGATTTGATGCGATACTGATTACTCGGACCGGTGTGCATGAATACTGCCACCTTGTCGCTAATATGATAATCAGCACCATTCGCCATTCCAGAAACAAACAAAACTAACAAGAACAAACCGTTACGCATATCAAGCATTCCCTAATACAAACATTACAAAACCGCAAAACAGCCGATTATAACAGCCTCATCCACCAGGGTTAAACCGCTAATATTAATCAAAGATGCTGTTATGATACGGCCTGAATCCCGCCCTGGACATCAACATGGCCGCTCTGCTTTCTATTGCCCCCTTACACCAAGCCCTACAACAACAGCAGACGATACTGACCCCCAATCGTCGTTTAAGTCGCTACATCCTCGATAGCCACGCACTCGACCAGCAACAACAGGGCGCAAAGACCTGGCCAACTGCGGCGGTATTTTCACTCGAAGGCTGGATTCGCCAGTTATGGCAACAACTTCAAGACAGCAACAACCCGCTAGGGCTCGCACTGCTGCTCGATCCTCAGCAAGAGCTACAACTGTGGCAACAAAGCCTCGAGCAAGACCCTGACACCCAACAATGGCTACAGCCCGCAGGAGCGGCGCGCCACGCCCAACAAGCCCTTAAGGCACTGCAGCTTTGGCAACAACACCCGCAATCCGAGCAACTACTGCCTTATCTAGATGAACATTTTTGCCTTGAACTGTGGCACAACAGCTTTCGCAGCCGCTGCCAGGAACTGCAGGCGATCACCTTCTGCGATGCGGTAGGTCGCCTTATCGACGCGTTCCATCAAGGCGTATTAGTCAAACTGCCGCAGGTCTGGCTGGTCGGGTTTCAGGATATTGCACCGCTGTACCAAGCCTTGTTAGCGGCAGCTTTTGAACAACAACACTCGCTGCAGAGCGATCTCCCACGCGGCCATTGCCAACGCGTAGCCTGCGATACTGCCGAGCACGAAGTGCAGCAAGCGGGCCAATGGGCGAGGCAAGTTTTACAGCGCATTCCCGGTGCTTCGGTCGCGATCATCGACCCGCAACTCAGCTCCAGGCGTGAGCTGCACGAACGAAGCTTCCGCCAAGTACTCGAACCCAAGCGCCTGTTCCAACAGCAAGCCGTTGACGCACCGCTATTCAACATGTCGATCGGCACACCGTTAGCCGATTGCCCTGTCATCGATACCGCCTTCGTACTGCTGCGTCTAGCCAGCCGCCCGCTGCCGCTCGACGAGCTTCCCTTGCTGCTTTATAGCCCCTTTTTCGGAGGGTTGAACACAGAACTCGAAGCTCGCGTCGAACTCGAACAGCAGCTACGTCGACTCGGCTTAGCGGAACTCAAACTAAGCCAGATTCAACAGCAACTCTCGCGCTTAACCGCCCGCCGGCAAGACGCTGCTGAACAGGGTTTATCCTGCTGCCCACAATTAGAGCAATGTTTGCAACAGCTACAAAAATCGCAACGACTGGGACGACGCCCACTGAGCAACTGGGGGCCATGGATTGTCAACTTGCTGTCGCAGTTAGGCTGGCCCGGCGAACGCCAGGCCAGTAGTTTGGAATACCAGCAAATCAAACAATGGTACGAAGTACTGGCGGGGCTAAATCGCTTCGACGCGCTATTAGTCGATCAATCATTCAGCGAGGCGCTAAAACTGCTGCGCAGCGAAACCCAAAGCACCGCATTTCAGCCGCAAACCCCGGATTCGGCGGTACAGATTCTCGGCCCTCTGGAAGCAGCAGGGCTGCGCTTTAGCCATCTGTGGGTAATGGGATTAAACGACGAACGCTGGCCTGCCCCACCCGAGCTTAACCCGCTGTTACCGGCAGCCTATCAACAAGCGATGCAGATGCCGCATGCCTCGGCAGACCGCGAACTACGTTTCGCTCGCGAACTGACGCAGCTGTTTACCAACAGTGCCGAGCAGGTCGTCTTCAGCTACCCGTTACGCCAAGATGATCAAATGCTGCGCCCCAGCGCGCTGATTTGCGAGCACCCCGAAGTATCTATCGATGAGCTGCAACTCAGCCCCCAGCGCCGATTCAACCAAGCCGATTCACTGCCCCATCCGGCAACCCTGCAATCAACCGCGCCGCTAGAACGGATCAACACCGCTCAAGCGCCCGCTATCGGACAAACCGAGCGCGAACAACTTCGCGGTGGCAGCTCCATCTTGACCAACCAAGCCCTCTGCCCCTTCAGCGCCTTTGCGATCCACCGACTCGGAGCCAAACCGCTCGATACTCCGCAAACAGGTCTGAGCCCTGCGGACCGGGGCAATCTGTTGCACGCCATTCTGGAACAGCTCTGGCAACAGCTACACTCGCATCAAGCGCTATTGGCGATCGCACCGGACGCCCTACAGCAACTGATCACGGCAGCAATCGAACAGGCCATCGCACCTTACCGCCATCGTGTTCCGGACTGGATGGGGAGCTATTTTTGGCAGCTAGAACAGCAGCGACTCCATGCGCTGACCGAGCGCTGGCTTGAACTCGAGCGGCAGCGTCCTGAATTCAGTGTGGTGGCGAT
>JBALWS010000085.1:0-19843 GCA_036960405.1 Halopseudomonas sp.
GTACTGCCATTAATTTCGGTTTCGGTCGCCTGAATCCAATCATTCTTGAATCCCAGAGTGAAAGATGCGGTTTCATTAATGGAATAAGCCATACCGAAACTGATCCGAAAGGCATCACCTGGGTCAACCGTTCCGATAGTCTGCGCGCCCGCTGTAGAACCTTCCCCAATCATCGCATCGACATCGTCTTTAATGTTGAATAGATAGCCGACATTACCAAAAAATACGGCTGGCGCAGACGGATAAAGCCCAGTAATACTGGGTTCAAACGAGTAGAATCCGCTACCTGTTGCCAGCTCTTGACCAATCCCATCTTCATCACGATCAATGTCAAACGGCCCTTTACCGTTGGCCAGTTTCAAACGACCGTTAAGAATAAAGAACGGCCAACCATCGTTACCATTGTTCATCTGGTAATGCAGGGCGATCTCTAAATCACCCACACCATCACCATCCAACGTCGATGAGATGTCAGTTTCTTCAAGCTGGGGAATATCCGCACTCTCTGTATCGCGGCGCCAAACGTAGGGGACCTTGAACTCCATCTCCATACGGTTGGTCAGTCCCAGTCGTCCGGTTAACGATGCAACCACCGAATCCCGGTCTGTATCAACCGCTTCAAGCACACCGATACCTAAGGAACTGAGAATCTCGATGCCGCGGAAAGTGACTCGGTTTACCGATGAATGGGTATATTGAAATGCAGGCTCAAGCACCAGTTTCCCCTTAGGGGTCAGCACACCACCGATATCGGCCAACTCTACAATAACCGGACGTTCTTGCTGCGCTTTAGCAGGCGCCTTACCGACAGGCTGTTTCTTTTGCGCCTCATCGGTATGATTGTCTGCTAGTAATATCGTCTGTGTCGCCGGTTTATCAATCTGTGGAGTTGGAGGTACGGCGCCCGCCCCGCGACTATCCATCATCACCTCTTGGCGCAACACCTCCAGCCCCAAGAGTTGACTCTCTAGCGCGGTTTTCTGCCCAGAGATAATGGTGGCCTGCTCGATTAATTTTCTTTCTTGCTCTTCGATTCTCGCTTGCTGCTGACTAAGAGCCTGTTCCAGCAACTTTATTTTTTCATCAATGGTCTCGGCGGCAACATGCCCCGTCAAAGAAAACAGCAATACTACTGAACCAGTCATACTGGTTCTCGCTCTCAAGGTCATGATAGAAAACTCCTTTTCAATGCTGATCTATAAATGAGGCGGACCTTCACCCCACACAACACTTATCAAGCAGGTTGCTTATCAAATGTATCGCGAACATTGATAAGCGCTGGCATAGATACCTTATAAAGTGGTTTAAACCGATCACGGACTGATCCGGCATCATTGAAGAATCTTATAGTTATGGCGTTCTATGATCTTTTTCACCGATTTCAAATTTGTCAATCAACCGATATAACGTGACGCGAGAGACGCCCAGCAGTCGAGCCGCTTCGGTCACGTTATGACTACTTTTTAGCAGCGCATGCTTGATAGCGCTGCGGTCGGACTCTGCTCTCATCTGTGCCAAAGTATGAACTTGGGTATCACTACCTTTGGGGCTAAATTCCATATCCTCAGGGGTGATCAACGACCCATCGCACATCACCACGGCCCGCTCTACACGATTAATCAATTCACGAACATTGCCTGGCCAATCATGAGCGTTCATTCGCTTGATCGCTTGTCGACTGAATCCCCGAATTTTATGGCTAGACTCCGATTCAAACTGACCAAGGAAGTACTGTGCCAGGGGTTCAATATCCTCCCGCCTGGCGCGTAAACTGGGGAGCGCTAATGCCAGCACATGAAGGCGATAGTAAAGGTCTTCTCGGAAGGCTCCATTTTTAACCGCTTCCTCTAGATCTATATGACTGGCGGTAATAACGCGAACCTCAACGGGAATCTGCTCATTTCCCCCCACACGGCTTATCGTTTTTTCCTGTAAGAAGCGCAGCAGATTAACCTGTAACTCCAGCGGCAGATCTCCAATTTCATCCAGAAACAGGGTGCCGCCATCTGCAGATTCAATTCTGCCAATGCTACGCTTATGAGCTCCGCTAAATGCGCCTTTTTCATGCCCAAACAATTCAGTTTGGATAAGAGACGCGTGGATAGAACCACAGTTCACCGCAACAAACGGCCCTGCTGCACGTCTGGATTTATTATGAATGGCACGCGCCACCAACTCTTTTCCGGTACCGCTCTCACCACTGACCATCACCGAGGCATCAACCGCTGCGATCCGTTCTATCTTTTCAAATATCCGAAACATCTGCGGGCTCACAGCGATCATCTGATAACCGTGAAGGGAATCCTGTTTAGGCTCGCACAGAGCATTACGAATATTGGCCATGCCGTAAGCATGACCTAACGAGTTGAGTAAGCGGTTATTGTCGATCGGCAGGGTGTGATAATCACTCAAGTAGTTAGCAATAAGCTCTCGAGTCTTGGTTAACAACAAATTCTGTGGCTCTATAAGGCCAACCCACTCCATATTCGATGTGGTCTGAAGCAGGTCTTCAAGTTCACTACTACCGCCGTTAAGGTAATAGCTGTCAAAATAAACCAACCCCACTTTTGGATGCTGATTGTTGACCACGTTCAGCGCACCCGATGCATCGTCTGCCATATAGGGATTCCACCCAGCATCTTTAATGGATTGCTGTGGCACCTCATATTCCTTGGCAATACGTAAACAAATTACGCCTCTTCTTTCCGTGATATTACTTCTGTCCATCCCCCGTGTCCTCTATGACTTCAGCGGTGTTCCATGGGAGGATTTTCTCCCCTTGCCTGTTTTGAATGGCCGATAACAAAGTCCTTTACAGATCAGGTCAAACCTCTGCATTAGCTATGATCATTATTGGCAATCAACAAATAGAGAAGGCTGTAAAATAGGCTACGACCTCTAGCATATTACGCTTCAATATTTCACATCAGGGGGGGGGATATACGGCAATTCGCAAAGTTGCGATAAAACTAACTAACCCGTCCTATACAGCAAACCTTAGACAGGTTTTATGGATCTCTCCAGAAACCGAGTAACAAAATTTTCAACAAATTAATGACTTAGTAGAACAAAGCTGCCCAGTACGGACTGGTAGACCAAAGCTATCTTTATGAATACGCTGAAATTTAGTTTCGCTGCTCAAAAAATTGACTATTTTTCTGGTGTCATTAAAAAAGTGTAACTTTCTAATATAAGTTGCATGTTTAGTACACGCCTGCGTCACAGATCTACTTTTAGCGTCTTGATGAAAAAATTGTGCATACCCGCAACTGGATCACCGGCGAAGCATCAATCCAAGCGCACTGTCTGAATTGACAGCACGCTTGGGGGGTTAAAAAACAGATGACTCAAGGGAGTATCACCTTAAGAATCAGACCTCAAGGTTCCTGCACGGTAGCTGCGACTTGGCGAACGCATCGTTACAAACTCTTCGGCTGCGGTGGGATGAATACCGATAGTGCTATCAAATATTGCCTTGGTTGCACCTGCTTTCAATGCGATACCAATCCCTTGGATAATCTCACCCGCATCGGGGCCGACCATATGCACGCCAACCACTCGATCACTATCAGCATCGACTAGCAATTTCATCAGTGTGCGTTCGTGGCTGCCACTGAGGGTATGCTTCATCGCCCTGAATTCAGAATCGTAGACATCCAGATTGGGATACTGCTCGCTAGCTTGTTGCTCGCTCAGACCTACTGTACCGATATTGGGTTGGCTGAATACCGCCGTAGGAATGAGTTGATAATCGACCGTTTTCGCCTGTTCGCCGTATAACTGATCAACCAGCTGCATCCCCTCTGCCAAGGCGACCGGTGTCAACGCCATCCGGTCAATCACATCACCGAGAGCATAGATTGAAGCCTGCGAACTTTGGAACTGTTCATCAACTTTGATGGCGCCATTTTTTGCCAACTTGACTCCAGCCTGCTCCAACCCTAGGCCATCAACGTTGGGCTTACGACCGGTTGCATAGAGCACCGCATCGACATTTTGTCGGCTTCCGTCAATTAAAGTCACATCTAAAGATCCGTCCTTAAGCTTTTGAATAGACTTAACATTACTATTAAACCTAAGGTCCACTCCTTTCTTGACCATCTCATCAGCGACAAACTGGCGAACCTGATCATCGAAGCCGCGAAGGAACAGTTCACCACGATATAGTTGCGTGGTCTGAGCGCCGAGGCCTGCGAAAATGCCTGCAAACTCCACCGCAATATAGCCACCACCAACGATCAAAATCCGCTTAGGAAACTGGTCCAGATCGAACACCTCATTGGAGGTAACCGCATGCTCGGCGCCATCAACATCAGGAACCACCGGCCAGCCACCGGTCGCGATCAGAATTCGTTCTGCGCTGTAGCGTGTACCCTTTACCTCAACCGTATGGGCATCAACCAGCGTGGCACGACCATCGATCACCTCCGCACCAGAACCATCCAGCATATTTTGGTAGATACCGTTGAGTCGCTTTATTTCGGCTTTCTTGTTGTCACGCAGGACCGACCAATCAAACTCCGGCTTGGCCATCTTCCAGCCAAAACCAGTCGCTTCATGAAACTGCTCACCGTAATGAGAGGCGTAGACATACAGTTTTTTTGGAACACAGCCAACATTGACGCAGGTTCCGCCCATGTAACGGTCCTCGGCCACGGCCACCCGCACCCCTTTCGCCGCAGCCATCCGTGCAGCACGCACACCACCCGAACCGGCGCCGATAACAAACAGATCAAAATCATACTCAGACATTGTGACTCTCCCAGTAAATCTGCGCTTACTCTAACCGGTTGCACAGCCGTACTCCATAAACAAAAAACCATGGCGTTGATAGCCGAGGGCTATGCCTGCAAAAATAGGTCATTTAATAGATAAACGCTTATCGATTTTTCTGGAAGGCTACTCGCGGGGAAGGTAGCTCTCCCCCGCTGTTAGTGCCTAGTACGCTAATAAGATCGAAATAAAATGCCGAAACTATACCAGTGGATCCATAGCCAACGCCCGGCGGCCGCTAAATATGTGCTGACGATTCACGGGTAACGGATGAAAATGCATGGCGCGTACATCACGGATAATCCGCTCCATCGGGTGGCCTTGGAAGAAGCCGGGGCCACCAACGATACTGGCAGCCAGCTCGACGGTATTTTTCACTGCGTTAGTAGCGATGCTTTTTCTGGTCAAAATGGCATCACTGTTACCAACATCAGGAGCGAACTGATAGTTTTCGTTGCGGGCGATCATGTCGTCCAATGCCAACTGAGCTGTGGTCAGTTCGTTATGGAGTTGACCCATCTCGGCCGCTAGAAACGCTTTACCACTTGCCGCCTTCAAGGCTTGTTCGACAGCCGCTTCGGCCAACCCAACATAGCAAGACACGATAATCGGCATCGCCGTCGGTAGGATAACATCCCACATCGGGTGCCATTGACCAGCCGGGCGTTTAACCACCACCGCCGCATCGGGTACAAATACCTCTTGCATCAGTACATCATTAGAGCCCGTGCCGCGCATCCCCAAGGTCCGCCAGTTATCTTGAATGCTGATGCCCTCAGTGGAAAACGGAATCGCAAAGTGAATCACCTGCTCAGACTCACCACCAGACTCGTCTGCACCAATCACCGCCGAGCTGACAAAGACATTGGCACCCGGGCCTCCACTGACGAAGCGTTTATGAGCAGTGACCCGGTAGCCGCCCTCGACTGTGGTCGCTTCACCACTGGATTGAAGCCAATCATTGGCCCCGGTACCGGCGATAATCAGCTCGTTGGCGGCAACCTTTTCCACCGTCGCTTTACCTTTTTCATCACCGCGCAACGCTTTGAATACATTGACCGCAACGGGGTGCGAATGCATCGCAAAGGACAGCGCCGTCGACCCACAATGACGGCCGATAATTCGGACCACCTGGCAGAGGGTTTGATAATCGGCACCGCCACCGCCAAATTGGGCAGGAATCGGCATCGAGAAAAAACGATGTTGCTTCAATTGCTGGTAATTCTCAGCAACAAAACTGCAGCTACTGTCATAGCTGTTAGCTCGCTCGGTAAAGTCTTTGGCAATGGTTTCAGCCTGATTAATCCAGGCTGATTACTATTCGTTTTAATTTGAACCGCTTCAGGATTCATGACGCGTACTCCTTGATTAAGATATTTAGATACCTTGGAGAAATGCTGCAATCGTTCCCTGATATTTCTCGAATACTGCTTCGTATCTATTGGGGATACTGGTTTCAGGACAATGCCTGGGCGTGTCGATAACTGCGTTCGCTGTAACACAGTGCGGCTTCGCTGCCCTGCTCGGCCCGCAGTACATTACCCATAAACAGGCGGTGACTGCCGACGTCCTGATAAGAAGCCAGATCACACTCAAACCAAGCCGTGCCACCGCTGAGTATCGGCGCTGAAGTTTCTCCACGACACCAACTGGCCTGAGCAAAATCATAAGTACAGCTCTGCGGGCCAACACCGGCAAAGCTGTCGGCCAGGTATTGCTGAGCAACCGAGAGCACATTGATCACAAAACAGCGATTGCGAGTTATCGCCTGACATAATGGGCTTTTACGGTTGATGCCGATCATCACGATCGGCGGTTCTGCCGAAACCGAACACATACTGGTGACCGTCAATCCAAAACGTCCCGCGACGCCATCGGTCACCACCAAGTTAACGCTAGAAACCCGGCGGCTCATCGCGCTGAGAAATGCTTGGCGCTGGTTGGCTACCTGGCTACTCACAACAGAGACTTCCAATTTAGGTTCGACCCAGTAAGTCTGGTCAGAGCTTGGTAACGAGCCGTTACTCTCCAAGGCTAGTTGATTCATGAGATATCCTCCTACAAAACGACCTGCTGAGGTTTTCATGATACGAGGTCTATAATTTGTAACTAGTACAAAATTTGTACCTCGCTCATCCCTCACCAATACGGGAGAAAAGCATGGATGGATTTGGACAGTTTTGCCTTGTAGCCAAATCGACCGAACTCCTTGGCCAACCTTGGACCATGTTAATTATTCGCGAACTTTGTTGTGGCGATCAGAGCTTCAGCAACCTGCGGATGGGACTTCCGTTAATCTCCCCATCGCTGCTCTCTACCCGGCTAAAGTTACTCGAACGTCACGGTGTGCTATCGCGTAATCAAACTGATGCTGGCGTCCATTATAGCCTGACCAAGGCCGGCGAAGAACTGCGCCCGGTGATTATGGTGCTTGGGGTGTGGGGGCAACGCTGGGTGCGCAGTGATATGTCCCAAAAGGATCTCGATCCAACACTACTGATGTGGGATGTTCATCGGCACATCGATACCTCCTATTTCCTGATAATCGCACCGTGATCCATTTCCAATTTATCGATTACGCCGTCAACATGCGCTTCTGGTGGCTCATCGTCGACAAGGGCAATGTTGATATCTGTTTGAAAGACCCCGGCCACGAGCCCGACCTTTATATCAACGCCCAGCTCAAGACGATGACCCAAGCCTGGCTGGGCGATATCACTTTCTCCCAGGCGATCAAAGACAAGAAGATTGTGGTATCCGGCAACAACCAATTAAAACAAAGCTTTAAAGACTGGATCGGCAGAGGCACATTTGCCGATTATCCGCCAGCAGAGACCGGTTAGTTATTGCTCTAACGGCTGCGGAACATAGTCATGACCGGCGTTGAGTAGTACTGCCGGAATTGCATTCCCCCATAACAAACATAAAGTAAAACGCAGCAGAGACTTGAACGCTTCTGCGGTTGCGCTAACCTTAGCGCTTCCCGCAATTTTGGTTTCAATATTCCTATGAAGATCATCTCTTTCAACACCAACGGCATTCGTGCCCGGCTGCATCAGCTTGAACAGTTGATCGCCACTCAACAACCCGATGTGATCGGCATACAAGAGACTAAGGTTCACGACGACGAGTTTCCTCAAGCTGCCATCGAGGCGATGGGATACCGGGTTCACTTCCATGGGCAGAAAGGCCATTACGGAGTTTGTCTGATCTCCAAACAGGAACCGCTAGCGGTACAAAAAGGTTTTGCTGGGGATGCCGAAGATGCCCAGCGGCGGATGATTATCGCCAACTATGCAACACCCAAAGGTGGCACTGTTCGGGTGATCAACGGGTATTTCCCTCAGGGCGAGAGCATCCAACACGAGACCAAATTCCCAGCCAAGCGTAAATTCTACGCCGATCTGCAGGACTACCTGATTAATGACTGCAGTGCGGATCAACCGTTGGTCGTGATCGGTGATATGAACATCTCCTCGACCGATCTGGATATCGGTATCGGCGAAGACAACCGCAAACGCTGGCTACGCACCGGTAAGACCAGTTTCCAACCCGAAGAGCGCGAGTGGTTGAAGCGTTTGATGGACTGGGGCGTTACCGACAGCTATCGGGTCCAACATCCAGAATCGACCGATTTCTACAGCTGGTTCGATTACCGCAGTAAGGGGTTTGACCGTGAACCTAAACGCGGCCTGAGGATCGACCTGATTTTGGCAACGCAAACATTGATGGATTGCTGCAACGAAACCGGGGTCGATTATGCAATCCGGGGGATGGAGAAACCGTCCGATCATTGCCCGGTCTGGGCCACGTTTGATATTTAACCGACCTTCACAAGAACGGCAGGATGGCTAACTTCCTGCTGTGCCGGTCAATTAACCAACTGATACGCAACCGGAACTTCAATCTGCAACGGCTGATCAACCAGCGACAACTGCCATCGCGTCGGGTCTATTTTACCGACCTTATTCATACTCTTAATCGCAGCCCGATCCAACGTTTTATAACCCGAGCTCGATAACAGCTGCACCTTAGACACCTCGCCGTTACGAGCAACGACGACAGCTAACAACACCTCACCCTGCCAACCTTTACGCCGCGCTTTGAGCGGGTAACTGAAGTATTGCTCGAAGGCATACAACAACTGCTCACCGAGCTGGCTTTTTAAACCAGCTAAACGATCCGAACCGGCTTGCCCCTTCCCTGCTGGGAGGCGTTCAGACCCAACCGCTACGACAACAACATCCGATACAAACGGATCGACTTTCTCCTGATAGGCCGACTCGGCAACGTCATCAATCAAAGAGGTTTTAGCCAGCGGCTCTATCTTCGCAGTGACAACAGTCTCTGTCGGCAACACCTCTGCTACGACGGCAACATCAGCACTTTGTTCGCTTACTATTTTGAGCGTTGCGCTGACGTCCTGAACAGTCACCGGTGCAACAGGCACCGTTTCAGGTTGCAGCTTGACGACAACAGGCTGATTTATATTTGGCTTTCTCCGATTTTTCTCACCAACCAATTCAGGTGTCGTGCTATCAACGCTCACCCGGCTGCTGGCAACGCTAAACTCGGCCTGCTCCGATCGAGTCACCAGCACTTTGTTAGTACGATTATCCAAACGCACTGCTGATTGCGGCACTACGGTGGCAACGACTTGCGGAGTGGGTTTAAGCTGCAGCTGTATTGTCTGAGACGCAATAGCGGCTTGCGGCTCAGACGGATATAGGTAGCCGTAGACTAACAAGGCACCAGCGTGCACCACCGAGGAGAACCCCAGCAGTGCAACGATGCGCATGTTAGCTCGGCTTTTCATGGCTAGCGGTTGTAGCTCACACTAAGTAGATAGGTACGATCGAGTCCGTTTGAACTCGCATTTGTCGCGTAGTCCTTATCAAAAAGATTATTGATCTTTGCTTCAATCGCCCAATTTTTTGCCAAAATGTAGCGACCGTTTAGGTTGACGATACCGTAGCCCGGCAATTTGGCTGTATTGGTTTCATTGGTATAACGCTCGTCTTGCGCTAGTAAACTCGCCGATAACGTCATCGACTCATAATAGCTGCGACTAAGATCCAACTGCAGTGTTCTGGGTGAGCGGTTAGCCAAGTATTTATCAGTATCTCGATTGCGCGAATCTATGATGCTCAGACTGGCTCGGCCATTCCAGTTCGCCAGTGTAAAGCCGCTTTCAAGTTCAAGCCCTTTGATTCTGGCACTGCTAACGTTGCTGGGTTGCCAAAAATCTGTCCACCACATGCCATCGTTGCAGTTAAGGGTACAGGCCCAATCAATCAAATCATCGATATTGGTAATAAAAGCACGAGCCGAGTAGTGATAGGACTTCGTTTTAACTTCGTAGCCCAGCTCAGCACTCTCGGAGGTCTCAGGTTTCAGGTTCGGATTGCCCGAAGCAAACGGTGATGATGGCCAGTACAAGTCATTAAAGGTGGGCGCTTTGAACGCCGTACCGTAAGACGCCAACAACCTGCGTTTTTCATCCAACTGATAGCCGAGGTTAATATTGCCAGTGTTCTCGGTGCCAAAACTTTCGTTATCGTCGTGACGCAACCCGGCCAATACACCCAATTTACCGTATTCAGCCTGCCACTGGCCAAATACCCCGGTGTTATCGCGCTTATCTTTAAGGTAGGCGCTGGTCCCGGAAACTTGATCTTTTTGATAGTCGACCCCCAAGGTAACGATTTGAGTCTCACTCAAGAAGTGGTCAGCTTTAATATCGGCCCCATGGCGTTTGGTATTGAACTCTCCCGGATTGCTATCAAAAGCCTGGGATTCATCACGGTGTTGGTTAACCCCGCCACCCAAACTCCAATCTTCGCTCAGATCCGAATTTAACCGCAGCCCCAACGTCTGCTGAAGCTTTTCACTATGGTCATTAAAAGGGGCGGCGGAACGATCGTACTGATTTTTAGCTTCGGTGCGTAAGGCGGTAAATTCAGCCACTGTGGAAGCATTAATATTGGCATTCAGGTTGATCGCAGCACTAGTGTTTTGGTATCCGTCATTGTCAGAATCCAAACCCTGCTTCGCGTCAATACCGTTGGTGGTGAAATGAGCCAAGTTGACTGCAAAGCTTCCTCTCTCGCTCCCCATGCTCAAGCCTGCACTGGCATCACGGGTCTCATGATTTCCCGCACCCAGTTTGGCAGTGGCCGTAACACCCTGCGTTGGCTTTTTGGTAAATATTTGAATCACACCGCCAATCGCTTCCGAACCGTACAAACTCGAACGAGGTCCGCGAACCACTTCAACACGCTCTATTTGGGCTAGTGGAATATCCTCAAATGGGGTACTCCCCAAGGTCGCCGAACCGATTTTAACGCCGTCGATCAGGACCAAGGTATGGTTGGAATTGGTGCCCCGCATAAACAAACTCGAAGTTGCGCCACGGCCACCAGAAGTAGAAAAGTCAACGCCCGGTAACTGGCTCAACAGTTCCGGCAGGTTAACCGCAGGAGATTTTTCAATATCTTCGCGGGTAATCACGCTGACCGGAACCAGAGTCTGGTCCGTGGTCTGCGCCATCCGGGTTGCGGTAACGACCAACTGGCCGCTCTGTGTCTCTGCGGAAACGGTTGGCGCTATGGCCAACGGTAGTAAAGAGAGTGCTGCCAATGGCAGTGATTTGAAATACAACATGTTATCGCCTTGTCTGTGTACCGCCCGTACACATCGGTTAAAAGAAATTAACCACCAAGGACACCGCAGTTCTGGGCCGCAACAGGAATACAGAGAATGAGGGAGGAGAGAAGGAGACTGATTTCTGGCACGTAAAAGACAAAACGCAAGCACTGAGAAATCAACTCATTCCGCGCCGCCCGCACGTCAATGGGTTCACAGTTGAGGGCACCAGGCCGGTCTCCGGACTCGTGAGTGGCGTAGCGCCGAAAGATGATGCCTTCCCATGCACTTGTGCGTTGCATTCGTTTGCAGCACAAGTTGATGCACAGTGGCGTTGTATCATCTTCTGAAGGATCAGCTTTGCTGACCTTCGCTCACTTACCGTTGCGGGGGCAGTGTCGGGATAGAGGTCGTAATAGCTGAATGAACAGCGACGATCCTCGCACCGACTTCCCGTTTATTCCAGCATCTGAAAGAGTGCTGGATCACCTGGGGCGTTCTCAATGGTGGCGGAACTTTACGCAGCCGACTGGGTCCTGTCAATCAGGATTGGTCCTAAGGGATCTGTAACCGCCGTGCAAAAACAACCCGCAGCAGAATCTAAAACGAGCTTATAACGGCAGGAAAACCGGGCCTTGCTGATCATCGATTCGACGAATGGGATGACCGTACAACCTGGTCAGCGATGCCTCGGTTAACAAACGATCGGCAGGTCCTGCCTCAACACTGCCATCACGGTGCATCAATATCAGTGAATCACAAAACCGAGCGGCCAGATTGAGATCGTGCAGACTCATGATCAACAACTGTTGCTGCTGGCGCACCGAATCGCACAATAGCTGTAACAATCCGACCTGATGGTGCAGGTCGAGATGATTGGTCGGCTCGTCGAGCAACCAGAGCTGCGGTTGCTGCACCAATAAACTGGCGATTTTAAGCCGTTGGCGTTCACCACCGGAGAGCAGTTGCTGATCGCGATCAGCCAGCTCGGCTAACCCAACCTGCTCCAGTGCTTGCTGCACCAGCAGCTGATCCTCGGGCGTCTCCCATTGCCAGGGAGACAGATGCGGGTAGCGCCCTTGCAATGCCACGTCGCGAACACTAGCCGGAAACGCGGGGCTAGCCTCCTGCAGCAACACCCCAAGCTGGCGGGCGCGACTGCGACTATCGATCTGCTGCAGTGGTTGCTCGTCAATTTTCACCTGCCCCTGCTGTGCCGGCCTTAACCCTGCCAGAGTGTGCAGTAGCGTGGTCTTGCCGGTACCGTTAGCACCCAGCACGCCCCAGACTTGAGCGACATCGAACGACAAATCCAGCCCACGACAAAACCAGCGCGGACCGATCGCCACGCCGAGCCCGTCAGCACGCAACAGACTCATCGTGGCTCCACCCTATTGTCCCGATTGAGCAGAAACAGAAACAGCGGCACACCGAGCAGTGCGGTAATCACCCCAACCGGTAGCTGCTGTGGTGCGATCAGGGTACGCGCCAAAGTGTCCGCCAACAGCAACAACACCGCGCCGGTGATCGCCGAACAAGGCAGTAACCAGCGGTGGTCGGAGCCGATCAGCAGCCGCACCAGATGCGGCACCACCAGTCCCAGAAAACCGATACTCCCTGCCTGAGTCACCGCCGAAGCAGTCAAGATAGAGGTCAGCAGGTACAAACCGATCTGCAACGGGCGTGGGTCGACCCCGAGTGCGCGGGCTTGCAGTTCACCACGAACCAGAATATTCAACGGTCGTGCAGCAGCAAGACTAAACAGCAGTCCTAATACTAACCACAGCGTGTTCCAACCGGGATAACCACTGTGACTAAAATCGCCCATCAACCAGAACAACATCCCTTTTAGCTCTTTACCGTCACTGACCGCCAGCAGGAAGCTCACCATCGCCCCCCACCCCGAGGCAATAACAATACCGGTCAGTAGTAAGCGTCCCGATGACCAGCGACCGTTGCGTTGAACCAAACCGAACACCAACACCATATTAAGCAGTGCACCAACCAGCGCCGAGCCCGATACCCACATCCCGCCCAGGCCAAACATAATCGATAGCAGCGCCGCTACCGAGGCACCACCCGACACACCCAGTACGTAGGGATCAGCCAGCGGGTTGCGCAATAACGCCTGCATCAGACAGCCGGCCAATGCTAACTGGGCACCAACCACCATCGCACTCAAGGCGCGGGGCAAGCGCAATTCGACCACCACCGACCGCTCGATCGAAGCGCCCTGCTCGGTCAGCAGCGATAGCAGGGTATCCAACGGGATGACAAAGCTGCCAACGCCCAGGCTGATAAAAAAACTACCGATACCCGCCAGGATAAGCAGCAATCCGTACAGTTTGACTCGCAATGGAATAAGCATCGAATAGGCCTACTTATAACTGCGGCTGAAGGACGGCACAGACCTGGCGGATCCCTTCAATAATACGGGTAGTTGGGCGGACCAGAACGTCCTGATTGAGCGCGTAGAGCCGATCGGTTTTGACCGCCGTCAACGTACCCCAGCGGCGCCAATCATCCAGCCACTGCTGGTTAGTCTGACCGACGATGATCACTTGCGGGTCGGCCTTCAGAACCGCCTCAAGATCGATCGATGACGCGAGGCGTGGTAGATCGGTGAACAAGTTTCGGCCACCGCATAACTGCAGCACACTGTTAAACAGGTGCTCGCCGTTGAAGGTCATCAACGGCTCTTTCCAAACTTGATAAAACACCGATACTTCGGATCCGTTCTGATAGCGATGTTGGAGCATTTTGAGATCAGCGACGAAACGCTGTGCCGACTTGGCGGCAACCTCAGAGGTACCGGCTAGCTGCCCGAAGCGGTTCAGGTTGGAGGCGATATCGAGAAAGCTACGCGGCTCACTCAAGTAAACTGGAATATTAAGCTGCTGCAGCTGTTGCAGCGCGGCTTGAGGATTACCCGATTTCCAGCCGATGATCAGGTCAGGGTTGAGAGCCAGGATGCTTTCCAGGTCAAGTCGGTCATAGCTTCCCACTAGTGGCAAATCACTCGCCGCAGGCGGGTAATCGCTGTAACTGACCACGCCAACCACCTTGTCGCCAGCTCCCGCGCTGAACAACACCTCGGTGACATGAGGAGCCAGACTGATAATACGCTGAGCGGGCTGATTCAGTACCACCACTCGTCCGGTATCGTCGACAACTTGGACTCGTGCTTGCACCCCATTCGAGTGCAACCCGAGTAGTAGCAACAGAGCCGACAAAGTCAGATTGTATTTATAAGTCGATAAAGAGATGCGTGGCATAGCTGCGTTCCAGCAAGCGAATTCCGGACCGGCATAATACGCGCTATCACCACGTTGCTAAAGCCACCGTTAAAAGAAGTTGATCAGCAATTCCTTAGATGAAACAGACGAAGCACTGCAACAGCCTAATCCACCGCTCTGACAACTAGTACATCTGACTCAAGATGATCCAGCACGTTCTCGGTGGTACTGCCCATGAATAGCCGATCTGAAGCATTCCGCTCCATGCCTCCCATCACCAGGATATCGGCGCCCACCTCACGGGTGTAAATCGGCAGTTCTTTGTGCACTTCACCATGCGCTAGGTGTACCGTCGGCTCGGCTTGTGCAAGCCCGTGCGAGGTTAATAAATCAGCCATGGCCTGGCGGTGCTGTTCGGCCAAGCGACTACGCAGATCTTCAAAATTAAGCATCAGGGTATCGTCGAAAACGACCGACGTTGGAAGTGTTTGATAGGCATGAAACAGATGCAGCACGCCACCTAAGTGTTCGACCAGCGCCTCGCCTGCTCTGAGTACATTATCATCCAAGTTGGCGGGGTGCTCTTTATCCTGCAACGGGTCAAGCGCGGTGACGACGACGGGCGAAGGCTTCCAACTTTGCGGACGAATCAACAGCAACGGTACGGGGCAATGCCGGACCAATTGCCAATCTAGATTTCCAAATAAAAACTCAGCTAGACGATGATGGTATCGACAGTTTTTAACCACTAGGTCTGGCGCGTACCGCTCGATTTTAACCAACGCTCCGTGCTCTTCATCTGCCTCCCAAGCTACATCGATACTGACTTCTACACCGGCTTGCTCAATCCGATCGGCGACTTTCTGCAAGCGCTTTTCTTCACCACGTAAGTAGCCATGCTTAGCATGCGCCGCTCCTTGTTTGTCAAAAAGGTGGCTCGACACTAGCGGACGGTTATAGCAACACTCAAACAACTCTAGGATGGCGCCATATTTTCTTGCTACAAAAATAATCTTCTCGAGTAACTCAGGAGCTGGGGGTTGTTTATCCAGTAATACCAATATCTTGTTGATGGTATTCATGGTGGCTGCTCTCCCGTTCTAGTAGCGAATTAATAATGAGTCTAGCAATAGATAGCTATGCTCGATCAATTAAACATAAATGACCTGGAATCAACTACCGCCTGATCCGCATCAATTGTTTCGCTAGATCAAATGCAGTACATTGATCAATCAAATGGATGTGTAGTAATGGGAGCCTGTAGTGAATCAAACTGCTAAACAAATTGATGATTCGACCCTTTCTATTGAGCAGATGCGCGAGAACGCCTCGCAAGCAGCACAATTTCTCAAAGCAATAGCCAACGAAAACCGTTTAATGATTCTTTGTCACCTAGACGGCAAGGAGTTATCAGTCACCGAGCTCAATCAACATCTCGATCTGAGCCAATCGGCGTTATCACAACACCTAGCTGTATTACGCCGTGATGGACTTGTCTCAACCCGCCGCGAGTCACAAACTATTTTCTATTCGTTGCGTGGTGAAGGTGCGATTAAGGTGATCCACTCGCTACACGATATGTTCTGCCCTGAGTTGTGATGTTCTAACAAGACAACATGACTAATCTAAAGCCCGCCTAAGCGGGCTTTTTGATTTATCAGCTGTCAAAACACCGGTATTAAATGCGTTTAACTAGCCATCCAAGGGGTCAGTATCGTTCCCCAGAGCGCGGCGGTGACCGCCAGCATTCCCACCAGCACCACCAGCCCAACGGTCAGGATCGAACTCGAAAAAAAGAACCCCCGGTCCTCCGGTATATCCATAATTTCGGGCACGCCGCTATAGAGTAGGTGGACCGTATACGCCGCTGCCGCCATACCGATCAACACATCCAACCATAATATCGGCACCAACGCTGCCAGCCCCGCCAAGAACAACGGTGTCGAGGTAAAGGTAGTCAACACCATGCAGTCGTCAAAGCTGGAGTTGGAGCCATAGGTCTTTTCCATCCAGTGAATAAACCATGCCATCACGCCAGCACCGACTAACAGCGCCACATAAAATGCGATGGCTATCGGCAACGCACTCGCGACTGTCAACTTAACCAACTCACCACCGGTAATACTCCAACCCACCTGGGTGGTACCAATAAATGCCGCTAACGGTGGGATTGCCGCCAGATAGATCATATGCGAGGTATAACACTTCATCGCGCTATAGTGCTCTTGCCTGATCAGTCGCCACTCCTCCTTCGGGTGATAAAGCACCCCCATCATGTGTTGTAAGAACATTAAACTATCCTCCCGACCCTTCCGCTGCCATGGCAACCGAGTCGTTGGTGGTTAACACATCACAACCGGGATCACTCCCGTGTGACTCATCATCTTGCGGTAGTTTTCACTACCGGTCAGAAGCCTTTAACAATCCAATCAACCAGCGGGACGTAATGATCGACCAATAACACGACAAACAGTCCCATGATGTAATTAATGCTGTAACGAAACATCGCCATCGGTGCTTGCGCATCCTGACCGCGAAATACCCTAAGCGCCCATTGCAAAAATCGCCCGTTGAGTACGCTGACACCGACCAGATAGATCAGCCCACTCATTCCAGTCATCACCGGCAACAAGGTGGTCGCGATCATCAGCAAGGTGTATAGCAAAATTTGCACACGGGTGAAGGCCACGCCATGGGTCACCGGCAGCATCGGTACATTGGCGCGAGCGTATTCATCGCGCTTGTGGATACACAACGACCAGAAATGCGGCGGAGTCCAGGCAAAAATGATCAGCACTAGCAGCAAGGCATCGGGTTCCAGCGTCCCGGTAACGGCCACCCAACCCAGCAACGGCGGTGACGCCCCGGCGATGCCTCCGATGGCGATATTCTGCGGTGTGGCACGTTTCAAATAGAGGGTATAGATCAGCGCGTAGCCGATAAGTGATGCCAGAGTCAGCCAGCCGGTCAACGGATTAACCCAGATCACCAACACTGAGATACCGGATATCCCCAGCAGTGCTGCGAACAGCAGCGCTTGAGCCGGTGCAACTTTTCCCTGCGGTAAAGGCCGCCGATGGGTACGCGCCATCTGCGCATCGATGTGCCGATCGGCCACCTGATTGACCGCTGCCGCCGACCCCGATGCCAGCGCGATCCCCAGCGTACCCAACAATAACGCCGATAACGGTGGCAGCCCGGGAGAGGCTAAAAACATCCCCACGACTGCGGTCAGCAGCATCACTGCGACTACCCGAGGTTTGCACAGCTCGTAGTAGTCTCGCCAGTCGAAACTGACGATGGCTTCGCCATCGATGGTAGAACTATTAACCCCCAAGGTTTTGCGCTCAGCCATGTTCGTTCTCCTCGGTCAGTCTCGTTTGACCATAAAGTCCTAACAACGTTACTAGGAGCGCTACCGCCCCTGCGTGATGAGCAAAAGCTAACCATAACGGCAAGCCAAAATGGACATTCAACCCGCCCAACACAAGTTGTAGCGCCACGACTGACACCACTGCCAATGAGGCTCGGCGCAACCTTAGCTGACTAAACAACACCGCACCCAATCCAACCAGGTAAGCGGCCAACAGCAGCCCCACTCCACGATGACTCATCTGGATAGCCGCGCGGGCTGGGAGCGGCAACTGCCCTCCTTGATAATTTCGCCCATCAAGTGGTGGCAGGGTAAAGCCAGCATCAAAATCCAACGTTTGCATCTTGTCTTGCTCACAGACGAACCAATGACTACACGACCAGCCGGCGTAGTTAGAGCTGGTCCAGCCGCCTAGCCCGACCTGTAATAACAACAGCATCACTCCGACGCCAACCCAGCGTGTGTATGTCGTGGCTTGTAATTTTCGGTTGGGCAAATCGTGCAACCGTAATCGTTGTTGTAGCCGTAACAACAGCGTCAGTGTCAACAATCCTCCCAACAGGTGTAGCGTGACGATCTGCGGCAGCAGTTTCAGCGTCACGGTCCACATCCCAAACAGGGCCTGTAGGGTCACCAACCCTAACAACAACACACTCAATCCGAACGGGTAACCGGGCTGCGCCCGCTGTCTCCATCCCGACAGCGTCAGGGCCGCCACTAATAACCCAAGACTGCCAGCCAGATAGCGATGACTCATCTCGATCCAACTGCGTGACAGATCTAGCGGCAGTTGCGGATAACGCGATTGGGCCAAGGCCTGACCGCTATCGCTGGCCGGTAGGATCAACTCGCCGTAACAACCGGGCCAATCAGGGCAGGACAGCCCCGCATCGTTAAGACGGGTCCAGCCTCCCAACAGCACTACCACCAGTGCCAAACAAACGCCGATTCGGGCTAACCGCAGCGGCAGCTGGCTCGATCCTGTTTGCACAGGCTGCTGGCTATGATCTGTAGACAATGAAAGCGTCAACATATTCACTCATCCGACATTGGATACTTTCAGCAACCGCTTCAGGTCTTTAAACAGATCTTGCGGTGGCTGGTCGAGCCGGTAGCGCAGCACCAAATTACCCATTGGGTCGGCCAACCAAACGCCTCGGTTGGACGGCTGCGCGATCGAACTCAGCAATGAGTTTGTTTGATTCTCGACCAAAGCAGGCAACACCAACTGTTGCTCAACTCGCTGCCGATCACGCCCTAAAGCTTTGTGCAGCTGCCCCAGAGTGTGCTGCCACGCTTGGCAGTCTTGCTGACACTTTTCAACCACCAGCAATAACTGCCAGCGGCCCTGCCCTCGCCAAGGCTCGCCACGCGTATCGGTGAGCTGCCAGTGCTCTAGCGACTGTTGCGACACAATCAACTCGCCGCTGTTAACCGTGCCACTCGGCAGTGCAACCTTGCCGAAGTAACTCAGCATCGCCGCCGCTAACGGCAAAATGGCCATCGCCAACAATGCCAACAATGGCCAATAATTACGCCTAGACTGCTGCGTCATCGCTCAATCTCCATCGTTTCTGGTTGGGTTCGATCCACGCGCTTCTTCTCTCGCCACCAGCCAAACCAGATCAGCCAACACAGCAACGCCAGCGCCAAGCCAAACCATTGCACCGCGTAACCCAGATGTTTCTCCGGTGGCATTACCACTAACTTCCAACGGGTATCGGTGCCGTCGATGACCGGCTCGCTCAAGCGCAGCACCGCTGGATATAGAGGCCGTTGAAACAGTGCTTCGAAACGCTCCATATCGGGTTGTTGA
>JBALWS010000086.1:0-19701 GCA_036960405.1 Halopseudomonas sp.
ATCAATCAACTCATGATAACGAGCCCGGTTATCTTCGGCACACTACCCTTTACAACGTTCTTCACCCAGAACGGCCTGCTGCTAAAACTGGTGTCGGATATCACCTATGTGTTGGTCGATCCGCGGATCGATTTTGAGAGCAGGGAGAACTGAGGATGACGGCCATCAATCAACTCATGATAACTAGCCCAGTAATCTTCGGCACACTTGCCTTTACAACGTCCTTCACCCTGAACGGTCTGCTGCTAAAGCGGGTGTCGGATATCACCTATGTGCTGGTCGATCCGCGGATCGATTTTGAGAGCAGGGAGAGCTGAGGATGTTTTCTATCACAGCCAGACTCAGCCCGATCAACCGGCGCAGGCTCGAACGCTTCAAGCAAAATCGGCGTGGTTACTGGGCACTGTGGCTGCTGACCGGACTGTTCGTGTTATCGCTGGGAGCCGAGCTGATCGCCAACGAGCGGCCGCTACTGGTCAGCCACCAACAGCAACTGTACTGGACGCTGTGGAACGATTATTCGGAAGTCACCTTTGGCGGCGAGTTTGATACCCAAGCCGACTTCAAAGACCCCTATATGAAGGAGCTGATCGAAGTTGAGGGCAACGGTTGGATCATCTGGCCACCGATTCGCTACCGCTACGACAGCATCAACTACGACCTGTCTGCTCCCGCGCCATCACCGCCCACCAGTGAAAACTGGCTCGGTACCGACGACCAGGGACGTGATGTGTTGGCGCGGGTGATTTATGGCTTCCGGATCTCGATGCTGTTCGCATTGATCCTAACCGGAGCCAGCTCGGTGATCGGGGTGATTGCCGGTGCGGTACAGGGCTACTACGGCGGCAAGGTCGACCTGATTTTCCAGCGCTTTATCGAAATCTGGTCGGGGCTACCGGTGCTATTCCTGCTAATCATTCTAGCCAGCATCGTCGAGCCCAACTTCTGGTGGCTGCTCGGTATCATGCTGCTGTTCTCGTGGATGCAGCTGGTCGACGTGGTGCGGGCCGAATTCTTGCGCGGGCGTAACCTTGAATATGTCCGCGCCGCGCGAGCGCTTGGGCTTAGCAATCGGCTGATCATGTTCCGCCACATCCTGCCCAATGCGATGGTCGCCACGCTGACCTTTATGCCGTTTATCTTCAACGGTTCGGTAGTCACGTTGACCGCGCTCGATTTCCTCGGCTTCGGCCTACCACCAGGCTCGCCGTCACTGGGCGAGCTGGTCGCCCAAGGTAAGAGTAACCTGCACGCTCCCTGGCTTGGCATCACCGCGTTTATGGTCTTATCGATCATGCTGACACTGCTGATTTTCACCGGCGAAGCGGTACGCGATGCATTCGATCCGAGAAAGCAGCTATGACGAAAACCAGCACCAGCTCTAGCGAGCCTCTGATTCAGGTGACCGACCTGAGTGTGAGTTTTAACCAACAGGGTCAAATCACCGAAGCGGTCAAACAGATCAGCTTTGAAATCCCAGCCGGTCAAACCTTGGCACTGGTCGGCGAATCGGGTTCGGGGAAATCGGTGTCTGCCCTGTCCATCTTGCGGCTACTACCGCAGGCCGAACCACCCAGCGGGCAGATCCTGTACCAGGGCCGCGACCTGCTGCAAGCCGACGAAGCCGAAATGCGTCAGTTGCGCGGCGATCGAATCGGGGTGATCTTCCAAGAGCCGATGACCTCGCTCAACCCGCTGCACACCATCGACAAGCAGATCGGTGAAACGCTACTGCTGCACAAAGGCATGAACAGCAAACAAGCCCGTGAGCGAACCTTGGAGCTGCTCGACCTGGTCGGTATCCGCGATCCAGAGCAACGCCTCAAGAGTTACCCTCACGAGCTCTCTGGCGGTCAACGCCAGCGGGTGATGATCGCGATGGCGCTGGCCAACGAGCCCGAGTTGCTGATCGCCGATGAGCCCACCACCGCGCTCGACGTCACCATCGCCCTGCAGATATTGGAACTGCTACGCGAACTGCAGCAGAAATTGGGGATGGCGATCCTGCTGATCAGCCACGACCTCAACATCGTCCGGCGCTACGCCGACCACGTCTGCGTGATGCACCAAGGCCGGATCGTCGAGAGTAATAACTGCGCAGCACTGTTTGCCAACCCCCAGGCCGACTACACCAAAATGCTTCTCGATGCCGAGCCCAGCGGCCAACCGCTGGCGCTAACCGATCAAGCAAAGCCGCTGCTCAGCACCAATCAACTCAAGGTCTGGTTTCCGATTAAGCAAGGGTTACTTCACCGCGTGGTCGATCACGTCAAGGCGGTCGACGGCGTCAATATCACCCTGCGCCAGGGCGAAACCCTCGGCGTGGTCGGCGAATCGGGGTCGGGCAAAACGACGCTGGGATTGGCGATTCTACGACTGATTGGCAGCCAAGGAGAGATCCGCTTTGAAGGTCAATCGATCCAGCATTTGAACCAAAAACAGATCAAACCACTACGGCGCGAGCTTCAGGTGGTGTTCCAAGACCCCTACGGTAGCCTCAGCCCTCGGATGACGGTTGCGGAGATCATTACCGAAGGGATGGTGATCCACGGTATCGGCGACAGCCAAAACCGCCAGCAGCTAGTCATCGATGTACTCTGCGAAGTGGGATTAGATGCCGATGCCCTGCACCGCTACCCGCATGAATTCTCTGGCGGTCAGCGTCAGCGCATCGCCATCGCCCGCGCTTTGGTGCTCAAGCCTAAACTGATTATTCTCGACGAACCGACCTCGGCGCTCGACCGAACGGTACAATCGCAGATTATCGAACTGCTGCGCGACCTGCAGGCCAAGCACCAGCTCAGCTATATCTTCATCAGCCATGACTTGGCCGTGGTGAAGGCGCTGAGTCACCAACTACTGGTGATGCGAGCAGGAGAAGTGGTCGAACAGGGCGAGGCCAAAAAACTGTTTGAACAGCCGCAAGATCGCTATACCCAGACCCTGCTGCAAGCCGCCTTCAGCGCTTGATAGCGCTAGGCGGGAGGTCAATCAAATTCGTTATAGACTAAAGCCATCTTTGGAAGGTTCAACCGGCCGCTTAAACTCTTGCACAAATGATTGCTTCTTCATTTGACTGCCCTTCTCGGCTTTGCTCGGCTCGGCATCCTTCTGTTTCGGCTCTGGCGCGTCCTTGGACTCGACAGCCTCTTCCTCTGTTCCAGAGAGAACCGCCATCAACTCGCTGCGATGTTGCGCCAGATATAAACTCAATTCGGTACGCTGTGCTTCATCGAGCTTAATATCGGGAGGGGTATCGAGCAGTACTTGATCGACCTGTTCGGCCACCTCAAACACCGCATCCCAGTGCTCGGCCTCCTCGGCACTGGTGACCTTGATCTTTTCCTGGCCGTTAATCTCATAGATGAAAACTGTTTTACGCTCAAATTTCTTCATCATGCTCACCACATTCTTTTGATTGCCTGCTCCAGCGTATCAGCCTATTTGGCTAACCCTTAAGCTTAGCAGCACCAAGGTTGTCTAATAACTGATCAATACCACCAGACTAGCCTAATTTGAAATGACATTTTTCAGTTTTCTTCATTCTCCTGACTCAGGTCAGGCATAAAAGACTCGAATTTAAACAACCGTTTTAATCATTACGCCTATCAACGCTTCAAACCGCCCTCAGCGCCGATAGCCAGACGGGCTTTTGACTCCGCTGTGATCAACCAAGCTCACCTAGCGATTCCCAGTGCCTGCAGGTAATTGGTGAGGTGAAGGAGCCGAGTATTGATGGCACCCTTCAGAAGACAAGGTACCGAAGGCGATCTCATATGATCGCTTACCGCCAGAAGTCGTCGCTCTATGGCTTGATCTGGATGGCAGAGCATCCCGGTCATTCAAACTTCCAACTACTGTTACTTCGGGAACAGCAGCTTAATCTGGAATTCGGCAAACCAGTCGGGTGCGCTGTCTGGAGCCTCTACATTCTTGTACGCCGAGATCCGCAAATCCACCGGAGTGTCATTAAAGCGAATAACCTTTCCTATACCGGCTCCAATAGGGATGGTCCAAGCCTCATCACTCTTTGCCTCCCAGTTGTAGCTCATGGTTGGTGAGGTATTGATATAGTAATCCGGCGTGTTGTAGTTAACAAAATACTGCAGCGTCGACAGGTTGATATCGGGTTCATCGTTATCACCGGCAAAATCCCAGAAATGTTGTCCCAAAACTCCCGAGACCCAGGACCCCTGCATAGTTAGCGCAAGCGCAGCAGGTCCAGCGGCCCATTTATCGCTGCCGAGACTGTCATTCGTATTGGTCGGGATAGTCATCGTCGGGCCAATACCCCAGATGATTTCTCCTGCTTCTGCCGGGGAGAAAAAGGCCTGATAAGTAATATTTCGCAAGCCCGCCTCATTATCCTCGCCTGGAAAAGCACCTTCGCGATAGGCGATTGGCACAATAAAACGGTTAATCAGATTCATCTTGCCGATACTTACCGGGTATACCGGTTGCAACTCCAGCTCGTAGGCAAAGGCATCCTCAGAACCACGTCCGAACTCAAACTTGTTTTTCATCGGCAGACTGATCATCGCGGCAACGGGGTTCTGCGACGCCTTGGCCAAGGCCTGGTCATCGGCGATAGCCGGATTGATGCCGAGAGCTACAAGCAGTGTCCCCCCAGCGCAGCACCGCAACAATTTATTCATAATTTCATATCCTACATCTATCTGTGCCAAGCGAAGGTCGCTGACTTGTTTGGGCTGAAAGAACAAATTTGAAAACGCGCTATGCTACCGGTGTAACGGCTCGACGCATCAACAACAAGAGTCTCGTTTAGAACAATGAAACAGGCACCATAAGGGCACCCCGTTCCATTTCTCATCGAGCTTCGCAGGGCTTCCGCTCCTACATGTCACTCATGGACCAAGGTAAGGCATGCTCTCTAACCTCTCGCGGGTCGAACGGCAGCTTGTTCAGGTCCACGGGCGCGGTATAGATTTTCTCGGTCTCCGGGCGGACATTGTCGATACCTGTCAGTGCAGGTCCAGGAGTGGCATCGGGGCGGTTCGGGTACTTGTCCATCCACATTTCGTGACGCTGACGCTGACGATTGAACATGCTCTTGACATGAAACTGCTCAATCATCTCGCCGGTACGCTCACGCGGATCGGTATAAAGATCGTAGAACTCGTTCTTCGACAAGCCGGGTGTCGCGCTCTTCCAATCACGCTTGAAACGGCCTTTCACGCCGGCAGCCAGATTAGGTCCCTGATAGATCATCACGTAGTCTCGGCGGCTGAAACCATCGCCATTTAGGAACAACGAAGTCTGGTCCACTCCATCAATTACGCGATCGGTCGGGATGTGTTCGGTAGCACCACCCAAACGGGCAAAAGTGGTGTAGAGGTCACTGACGTGCAGGATATCGCCAACAATCTGATCCGGCTTGATCGTACCGGGCCAGGTTGCCAGCGCAGGGACTCGCACACCGCCTTCGGTGAAGTCGCCCTTGCCTCCGGTATAGAGGGTTTCAACCATACCGCGCGGGCCGTAGTGGATGAAAGGTCCGTTATCAGCCATGACGACGACCAAGGTGTTTTCTGCGATGCCCTTGGCTTCCAAATGTGCATGAAGGTCACCGACAAATGCATCGATCTTGACCAGCGCTTCAGCGAGGACGTTCTTGTTGGCAGTCAACTTAGTTTTTACACGTGGATCAGGAATAAAAGCAAGGGCTATCGGATGGTAAGCGATGAAAAAGGGCTTCTTAGCCTCTACATTCTTATCGATAAAAGCCAACGTGCGCTTCTGTGCCTCGGTCTCGATATCCCAGTAGTTTCTTATATCCGGTGGTGCGCCCCACTCGAGAGTTTTGCCACCTTTGGTGCCTTCGAGTGTCCACACACTGCCACGCGGCTGGTGTGAGTTATCAATATCGTATTTGTCTTCTCCATACAGATCGGGAAAGAGCCCGGTAATGACATTGCCAACTTCAGCCTGAGGAATCCACATGCTCGGCACTTGGTTGTACGGCGTGAAGAAAGACTCATCGTAACCCTGGTTGTGGGCATAGCTGAACTCGGTGTCACCCAAATGCCACTTGCCATAAAAAGCGGTTTGATAACCCGCCTTACTCAGCACCTCGGCGATAGTCACTTCCTCGCCATCGATACCGGAATACTCAACAGGGAAGGCAACGGTATGCATACCCGAGCGTACCGCGTAGCGCCCTGTCTGGAAGGCAGCACGAGTCGGGGTACAGGCCGGCTCGGTGTACATGCGCATGAAGTTGATGCCGTCATCAGCCATCTTGTTGATATTCGGCGTCTTGAAGCCGCGCACTGCCTGGATCTCCGGTATGCCGACCTCTCCCAAAGCGGTATCGTCCCACATGATATGAATAATGTTTGGCGGTGTGCCGAACTTCTTCTCCAACTCAGCAAGCCTGGTAGAGAGGTCTTTGTCTTCTACCCTCCACTTCTCCCCATGCTGAGCTTCAAGGATGTAATGTTCAGCATCGTGAATGATGTCCTTGGCAACAGCGGTAGCGCTAAAGCCAACGATGACCGGTACACTCACCAGACATCGAAATAGTGATTTTGCTCTCATCTCGCTCTCCAGACCTTTTTTTAAAGCCGACTGATACATGTAGAATTCTTCGATTGATAAGTAAAAGTACGTTATCGATCGAATAAAAATTATTTCCTCAAAACCTAAAAAAGATAGCACAACATATATCAATCACCGTCGATATGGAGTTAAAACCCTTAGCATCTTTCAAAAATAGCAACAAAACCAACAAGCTATACACTTGCTAGCGAAGTATTAACTGGAACAGCTGCAACGCGGCCCAATCAAACTGGCCATATTCTGCATTCTGACCAACCAGCTTTCCCCCCTATCGGGAATGAAAAAAGTGGTAGCAAAACCGGCCCGCTACCTCACAACGCAGCTGTCTATGCATCAAAAGGCATTTAGTCTATTTCTATTAAGCCAACAGAAGGGATATTGTTGTTTAACTGCGAATCCAAGGATTAGCCTGAGAACATAATCGATGCCTATCTCTTTAAACCCGTGCAAACAACATCCTGCTCATACTCTCTTTCTACCGTGGGCACTACTCCTACTTGCGTTAATACCTACCACCCAGTGCCTGGCATCGGGCAGTTTCACGATCACAGCTATCGACTCTACAAGCGTCAGGGTTCCTGAACAGGTCATGCAGGCCGCTTATCGCAAACTAGGAATCCCGATAACCATCGTCAAACTGCCTCCTGAACGGTCGCTTCGCACCGCCAACTCGGGCCAGGCCGATGCAGAATTGGCTCGAGTAAAAGTCGATCTCAACCAATACAAGCAGCTCATCCGCGTCCCGGTTGCCATCGATATTATCGAGGCCACTGTATTCAGCAAAACGGAATCGTTCCACGTAGCAGGTTGGGATAGCCTCAAACCTTATAAAATTGGCATCCGTCAGGGGGTCAAATTTACCGAGCGAGGTACTCGGGGCATGGATGTGATTAGCGGCAGTGAAAACATACAACTCTTTAAGATGCTGAATAAGGGACGCGTCGATATCGTGGTCATGAATAAACACAATGCGCTCAAGGCAATTAAAGAGCTCGGGCTAAACGACATTAGGATGCTGCAACCCAGCGTCCATCGGCTAGAAGTATTCCACTATCTACATTTCAGCAACCAGGTTCTGCTGCCTCGGCTGACAGAAATACTCCAACAGATGGAAAGTTCGGGAGAAATTGAACAGATCATGCAACAGATACGGCTAGAATAGCTCCGTCACACTTCTTAATAAACAGTACACCAGTAAGCGCCCCACTCCCTCCAGCTCCACCTCCCTCGCCTAACTCGGCACTTTGCCCGCCCCCTCCTAAAACCGACTTTGGCATTCATTGGGACCAAGGTCTGAAAAATCGCCGGACGTAGGATGGTTTTGCCCGCTCAAGTGTTATGACAATCTGAGGACACTTAAATGACAGCGTGGAAAACCTATGCAATCCATAGATATTACTGACCCGGTTTGGAGTCTCATTGCTAGATTCACTATCGATGTTATAGCAATTGTCATCCTGATCTTCGTGATGTACTACCGCCGCTATCGAGACCGCGAGCTGGCTACCACCGCCTCGATGTTTAATATTTTTGCCTTTGCGGTGCTGACCATCCTCTCAAGTGTTCAGTTCAGTATTGCTGCTGGATTCGGGCTGTTTGCCATCTTGGCGCTTTTCAGTCTTCGTTCAGAGCAGATTGAGAAGATCGAAATCGCTTATTTCTTCGGCTCGATCGCGATAGCCGTGATCTGTTCAGTCCAAGGCACTAGCCTTGCGATGGTGATAGGCATCACCCTATTCGTACTGGTCGGCGCGTGGGTTTTCGACCACCCCAAAATGCTCAAATCTGCCGCCAGCGCCAAGCTAACACTCGACAAAATTGACCCGCATGTCCTGTCAGACACTGAATTGATGCGCGCCCAGCTGTCAGAGCGCCTGGGAGTTGAGGTAATGAACTTCCACATCACCGAACTGAACTACGTCAATGACCTCGCTCGCATCAACGTCTACTACCGGAATTAGGAGAGTTGCCATGAACAATTACAATACAGCCTTGGACAATAGCTGGTTACTCGAAAGCTTTGACCCGATCTCTCTGGATGAGCTCAATAGTAAGGCAGAGATGCTGTCTCGGATCGACAACAAATATGTGGTTCGCCGCGATACACTACAAAAAGTGATCGCCGAGGTCGCCGATGATTTTGAGATTCTAGATATCGAAAACTGCCGCGCCTTTACCTACGACACGCGCTATTTCGACGATCCTGAACGCAGCGCGTACTACGAGCACCACCAGGGTCTACGCAAGGGTTTCAAAGTACGGATTCGACGCTATACCGATTCAGACCTTTGTTTTTTAGAGGTCAAGGTAAAAGGTAAGCGAGGCATGACAGTCAAACACCGTCTGCCCCACGATCCGCAACAGCTAGACGGCCTTTCTGACGAGGCTTTCGGATTTGCCCAAAACACCTACTCAAATCACTACGGCAAGCCATTCGAGTACAACCTGCAACACGCCCTAGATCTACGTTATCAGCGCATCACCTTGGTAGCCAAAGAGGGTGGTGAAAGAATGACTATCGATACCGACCTTACGTTCCGCTCGGGCGGCAAGTCGGTCTGTGTCAGCCCCGATGTATTTATCGTTGAAACCAAATCCCAATTAGGTCGTGGTATCGCCGACCTAAGCTTTAGAAAGGTTCATGAACGCCCACAACCTAAATGCTCCAAGTACTGTGTTGGAATGGCCGCACTGGGAGAGGTAAACCGCTGGAACCAATTCTTACCGACGATGCGCAAATTGGAGCTGACTAACGCTGTAGTGACAGATGAAACCATGCCATTACTCAACGCAGCTTAACCAAAACGGTCGAATCGACAACGGCACTAGTTTTTACCGTTGTCTTCATCCTGCACGGCAAAGATGGCCTTATTGAGGTCCTTCACTTTATGCAAAAACTCATGGGAGCCGTAACCCGCCAGCAACGAGATAGCAACGTACAGCATCACCGCCCGCATAGTGGGAAGGGTTTCATGACTCGGGACAGACAGGGTAAGCACACCACCGTAAACAAGCACGAAAACAAACAGCCCGCATAAAGCGCCCGATACCGGGCGAATTAAATAGCTAATTTCGTAGCGAGGATAAAAATCTTGTTGCGTTATATGCTTAGTAATACCGCGAAAATTATACAAACAGCCCCCAATTGCTCCAGCCAGCAGCATCAGCAATACCATCACCCCACGCCAAGGACCGGAGGAGTCAGCCGAAACATCAAAAGGCGGTGCCCCTGAATAGAGATAGATAAAAACAGCCACCAAGATTGCCGCGGTAACCACGGTAAACTTCGCCATCGACCGGGCTAATACAGGGCTATGTTGTTCAAGTTTTGGCTCTGCCATGAGTTCCTCGCTAACCAAACACTCAGCAATTCAAGCAACTAAGACGGTTCTAGTTTCATCCTTCTAGCATAGCGTAGATACCAAGCAGGCTATTTTGCGTGACAACTGGGTGCCAGCCTTGGCTCAGCAGCCAGTTCTATAATCGACTTACTCACCTACCTCATAACGAGATTACACAAGCTGCAGTTGATGAGTTTTCACTCTACCTTGATCGTGTCTCAGGTGTAATTTCCGGCCCCATCGGTATCGTAGGTACAGCAGTCATGACAGATCAACGCCTCCAAAGACCAGTTTCGTTAGCCTGCGATGCCCCAAAGTATTTTAACCAACACAAACACTACAGCCTTTTCCTTCCCGCGCGTACTCCACTCTAAGCTAACGATCTCGTATTTCACGGTTCTTGTAAAAGATCGCCGAATCGGTCCGGCCGCCATCCGCAGAAAGTTAGCGAACTTCCGCTTCGCGCCCTAAGCTGTCCTGATAAGTATTCATGCAAGTGTATCTAACAGTTAGTTTTTTGCCGGACTAAACGATGACTAGAAAAGTCAGCAGTTGGCCGTTCTTTGTAGTCTAGAGACTGTCCTCGAAGCAAGCTCCATTACGTGACTATGTCACATTTCGTTACTGCTCCCTGAGCTATACTTGTATGATTCATTGCTGCGCAGTCTGAGGCTGACCGACGGGAAGCCATGATAGCTGCGTGATTGGAGTTTCCCAATTAAATGGTAGCTGTAGTTGGACACTCTCCCAGTGCAACCAATAACAAAAGAATTGTTAATGTGTCCCTATGGCTACCTCGACCGATTGGAAGAAGAGCTTTCCTACCTAACCTGGCGAGCCAAGGTTCATAATTTTTCGGACGCTGAAATTGTTGCAGCCCTGAAAACACTCAAAGCCATATCTATGGGCCTGTGTCCGGAAAAAAAAGCAACCTGTCAGTTTATCGATGCGTTTTGTGATACCCGCCGTGACGAACTGAACGGTTTGATCAAATGGGCCAGGCACAACCCGCGAACTGGATTGACTGGTGACCTGTGAGAATTCGAAACTGGGTATTATGTTTGTTAAGAACTATTCGCTCCAGAATATCGCCTATGCATCAGTGGCTGCCAGTTACCGGCACGCATCTACTCCTGCAGAGAGTCCGCTATGGAGCCGGTTTCTGAAATTGCTATTTTCTGGGCGTTGCTGCAGCGCTGTGTTCAAAGCGGCCATAAGAAACTCGCAAATGTTGAAGATGAAGTTCCAAAAAAGACCGATTATTTATCTCGGTCATACCTCCCTTTAGGATGCACCAAAGTGTTTTAAGCAACACAAAATCCTCCTTTCTCCACACTCTTCGCTAACCACTCTCCATTTACTTTTTTGTCAAAGATCACAGCTTGGGCTTAGCTAGTGTCAACTGTAGGTCGGCCAACTACTGCTACGCGAAAAATCCGGACAATTGTCGCCAGAAATTCGAGCGTTATTACCCCCTTTTTGTCGTGAGCCTCCCTAGGCCTTATCGTGTGCTATCTTGTAGTAACTCAAAAAATGGATATTTGAGATAGGTGCTTCTAACAAGTTGTTTATATCAGGTTTTTCACCAACAAAAGTAGTTTCTGGTCTGGCAAAAGCAGCTGGCTGCGTTGCAGATCTAGTTGTTAAAAACAATCTTATTTCCGACTCTTTCTGACTATCGACGCGACCGTTCAACCCTGTCAGGCGGACCCAAAACTCAAGAGTAAATAGCCATGAGTAAAGAAGCTGAAAACCCCTTTGATGAACCAGATCTATTGGGTGCACCAGTTATGCGGGCCGCATACAGTGACCGTACTGCCTGGCTTATGTCGGCGATGTCAGAATTAGCCTATTACCGCTTCGAAGATGGCGATATGGTGGTTAAGCTCGCGACAGAACTTGCGAAATTGAACGGCGTCGATGCTATTGAAAGTAAGCTCAAAAAGATACTTAGTGGCACGGTTGGCGGCGGTAATGAGGAAACACTTAAAGCCATCCTCAACGTAGCCGGGTTCACATTACTAAAGACCTACAATCGTGAAGATACTCAAGCATTTTTAGCTCGACGAAACGGAGATGAAATAGGCATGCTTGTCCTCGCGTTTAGGGGCACAGAAATGAACCCAAGAGACATTCATTCCGATGCGAATGCGGTATTAACCACCCTGAGCGGAGAAGAGAAAGTTCACAGCGGGTTTCTTAAAGCCTTTAACCATGTAAGCGATGCCATTGCCGATGATCTCGCCCAGAACAAAGGAATTCCGGTTTATATCACTGGGCATTCTTTGGGAGGGGCTCTTGCTGTTATGGCAACCCGAATGCTTGTTTCCGATAGCCAGGGGGCTTGCTATACCTTTGGGGGGCCTCGAGTCGGTAATGCAAAAGTTGATGACCAGATAAAAACACCCATCTACCGGATCGTTAACTCAGCAGATCTTGTTCCTCGAGTTCCGCCTGCGTTCATCATCACACCACTTATAATGCTTACCAACCTGCTTCACCTTACTGTCATTTCGAACTTCCTACGCCGTTTTAAGGGCTATGTTCACTATGGTGACATGAGGTACTTAAATCACGTCGATCCAGGATCTGATGAGCGTTTTAATGGGTTAGTGTTACATTCAAACCCGGCGTTACCAATCCGAGCAGGCTGGGTCATTCGTCGTTGGCTTGCAACAAGTGGCAAAGCAGCCGCCACCGACCATTCGATTAGTTTGTATCGTAAAAAGTTAAAGGCTTATGCCATATCACGTAGAAAAATTGGGGGAAAAGTTACATTGCCAAAAGCTGAGTCAGTGGGTGATAAGGATAATTCGTAAGAGCAGTTTGTCGTGTCTCGATGAACCCGGACAACGACTTAGGTGGTAATGTCACCAGCTTAGGAGAGCTCTCTGACGGACTCCACAGGTAAGCGATCCATGCTGCTGCCTTTATGACTGCAACATCAATAACGGAATCAGTGCGGTGACTGAACCAGCGCGAGCATCAACGATGTGAGAAACGTATGCCCGCAACCTATTGGTACCGCAATTAGGCTCTCGCCAAAAATATTTTTATCTACATTGCGGTAGTATTCAGCCAGTTAACGACACACTCGTACTTTCAAAAAGATCTTATGTTGCACTGCACAAAATTGAAGTATACACTCCTCACATCAACTACTTATCTGTATAGGAATACACACATGCTTAACAACATCCAAGCTCCTGACTTCTCTGCTTTTGGCGCACCTGTTCAGAAGCTGATCGAACTAAACACCGCAACAATGACTAAGGCGTTTGAGCTTCTGAAAGCTGCTTTTGAAAAGCAAATTGCTCAGTCTCAAGCTGACTTTAAAGCTGTTTCTGAAATCAAAGACCCTAAAGCTCTAACTTCTTTTGTTACAGCGAAATCTGAAGAAGCCAAGAAGAACCTTGAAACTTTGAAGTCAGAAGCTCAGGTAGCTGTAGAAAGCAGCAAGACTTACTTTGCTGAAGTTCAGGCTATCCTGACTGCTAAGTAAGCTTAATTTAAGCGACTTTTAAAAAGGCTCCCATCAGAAATGGTGGGGGCCTTTTTTGTGCCTGATTGTTACGACCAAGAGTCAGCGTGAGCAAAGCAGAGTGTTCAACGTAAGCCCGCAACCAATGCATACGGCTGTTACTTGTACCTAAAACCAAGACCCTAAAAACGCTGAAGTGAACCTGGAAACGGTCTTGGCAACAACTGCCAACTGCACGGTAACTCTGTCTGCTCAAGCATTGCAGCACACACAGAACAACTAAAGATAATGTAATTGGTGATCTGGTTGCATGCGATCAGCTGCTGGTGCTACAGGCTGTTTTGATTTGATAGTAGCTGATAGGGCAATGCCGACTCTTGGTAACACTAGCGTAAAAACCAAAATCAAGTTGCTACTCCATAAAAAAGTTAGGTCGGAACTGGTCCATTCCATAAGCTGTATGGCGATATCAATCATGTTCTCAACCAATATCTGATCGGCAAGAAATCCTGCCACAATCCAAGCAGAACAAATGACTTTTACTGATCCCCTTCTCTTTTTTTGTGCTTCTAACGGATTATTTTAGCTCTGCGCTGAACGCAAAAAAGCCGCCAATAAATGCAGCTTTTTTGTCGAGTCCTTCGTGGCTACCCAACGGTTCCATTTGGTGGCACATCCGATGTGTCCTTGTAGTTTGATAATAATTCAAAACCTGAAAAACCATTCAAACCACAGGAGCAATTCCTAGATTACTGCTATGCGACATATCATCCAAAATAAAAGGCCAATGTCTAATTTCGAAGTGGACATTCTATCCCCCCTTCATACTCACAAATTCTGTGGATAACTCTGTTAGCGGGCTATGGGCATGAGCTACAGACACCGATGTAATGGTGGTTAGCGAGGGTTGTGTGAATATTGTGCAACACGGAAAAATCCAGGCAAAAATTGTCAAAAAAATCTTAGCAAGACGCCACATAACTGCACTGTCCAACTATGCTCAATAGTAGAAATTATATTTTTTAAGCCAAGCGAGGATCGGAAGCCATGCTTACCTATGAAGATTGCTGTGATCTATGCGAGTTCACACAGGAAGAAATTGATGCGATCGCGGAGCATGAACATCTGCAACGGATCCAGGCCTTAGCTACTGCGGAATATTTGGTCCATACCGAAGGAGGAGAAAGGATGATTCGCCGAATGATTATCGACGATATCCGCAATGCAAATTCTTGTGGAAATTTTCAGCACGAGAACGAACTGAAGCAGGTGATGTTGTATTTTTTTCACACGCATCCCCGCCATGCTTGTAAATCTAGCACCTAGCGAAAAATTTCAGGTAGTTTTGGAGCGTAAAGAAAAGCCCCATAGTCAGGATTGGGCAACGCCTATGGGGCGATTTGTAGTCAATGAGAAATCTGAGCTACCACTCGAGTATAGATGCTACATGGCATGTTTATAGTAGCTCTACCGGTATTATCTTTTTTGAAGCCTCTGAACGTAGACAATCCCTCATCGGTCATTTCGACAAGTTCTAATTAGTATTCGTCGGCAAGTTCTTTGGCTTGTTTGAGTTGGCGTTCGCGCGTAGAACCCGAGCTTTGTTTGTCGGTGCTCCAGCGTATGTAACTGTAAAGGGGTGATTATTTGCTCATGAAGAACCGCTTCCCTGCAAGTTCGTCTGAGCATGACCGTTTCATTTATGTATGTTAATTCTATCGATTGTCACGGATCGCCTGTTAACTGATTACTTACTAGTCAACTACAACTTTGGGTTGATGTATAATCGGCGGCCTCATCGTAGTTGCAGGTAAAGCACCAATGTCTAATAAAGAAGCGCCTAAAGTTGGATTCGTTAGTTTAGGGTGCCCCAAAGCCCTGGTCGATTCTGAGCGCATCCTCACGCAACTCAAGCTTGAAGGCTACGATCTGGTCCCCAGCTACGACGCGGCGGATGTGGTGGTGGTGAATACCTGCGGTTTTATCGATGCAGCTAAGCAGGAATCATTGGATGCGATCGGCGAGGCGATCAAAGAGAACGGCAAGGTGATCGTGACCGGCTGTATGGGTGCGGATGCCGAGGCGATCCGAAAGGTCCATCCAGGGGTGCTCAGTGTCAGCGGGCCAGAGCAGTACGAACAGGTGGTCGAGGCTGTGCACGAGTGGCTGCCACCGGTTGCCGAACACGATCCTTTTGTCGACCTGGTACCACCGCAGGGGATCAAGCTAACGCCTCGCCATTATGCCTACTTGAAGATCTCCGAAGGCTGCAACCATAGCTGTAGCTTCTGCATCATCCCGTCGATGCGTGGCAAACTGGTCAGCCGGCCGGTCGCTGAGGTACTCAAAGAGGCTGAAGGGCTAGCCCGTGCGGGAGTCAAAGAGCTGTTGGTCGTATCGCAAGATACCGGTGCTTATGGCCTCGATACTCGCTACAAGCTGGATATGTGGGACGGCCGGCCGGTCAAGACCCGACTCCGCGAGCTGGCCGAGGCGATGGGGCAGTTCGGTATCTGGGTACGGCTGCACTACCTCTACCCCTATCCACACCTAGACGATCTGATCCCGTTGATGGCCGAAGGCCTGATTCTGCCCTACTTGGACATTCCGTTTCAGCACGCCAGCGCACGTGTTCTCAAGCTGATGAAGCGCCCGGCCAGCTCGGATAACATCCTCGAACGGATCACTAAATGGCGCCAGCAATGTCCAGAGTTGACCATCCGCAGCACCTTTATTGTGGGTTTCCCAGGCGAGACCGAAGAGGACTTCCAGCAGTTGCTGGACTTCCTGGAACAAGCCCAGCTCGACCGTGTTGGTTGCTTCCAATATTCACCCGTCGAAGGTGCACCGGCTAACGAACTGGGATTGGAGCAGATTTCCGATGAGGTCAAGCAGCAGCGTTGGGAGCGGTTTATGGAGACCCAACAGCGCATCAGCGAAGCACGCCAACAAGATAAAATTGGCCGTGTGATCGACGTCATCATTGACGATGTCGGTGACGATGGCGCAGCCGGACGCAGCCATGCTGACTCGCCCGATATCGACGGCAACGTTTACCTCGAGGGTGAAACCGAGTTGCAACCCGGAGATATCGTTCAAGCTCGGGTCGTTGATGCCGATGCTTACGATCTCTGGGCAGAGCTAAGCACAGAATCCTAACCAAACCTCAGGGAGCGAGTCGCTATCTCGCTCCCTGCCCTCCCGAGCCTTCCCGTAACTCAAAACCGATCTATTTGTTATTCCTCCCTACCCAGGCACCGGTTAGCTAGAGCAGAACGAAATAAGCCGTTATTCCACTCCGGTCATAAGCCACAATTTATACCAAGACCTACACCAATAATTGATCACCCGCTGCGGCATTATTAATCTGAATATTCGCCGCCAAGACGCTGGCAACCCTAAGAGATATAAGCCAAAATAAATCCGTCATTTATTATATTTTGTCACTGGGGCGAAGCCCTGAAGGATGTAGCGATGTTTATTAAGATCAAAAAGAACTGCGGTATTCTGATGGAAAACAATGCTATGGAATCAGGCATCGTGGTCCCTGTTTCCAGCAATTTCTTGATCAATCTGAATCAAGTGGCTGAAATCTCTTTTTACAGCATCAAAGAGAACAAGCAGCGTCAAAACCTCGAACACGAGGCGTTTACTATTCCGATCAACACCCGCATCATCCACCTGACGATGGACTACCGCTACTCCAGCCACGAGGAAGACCGCCCGGGTTTTACCAATCGCCAAATCAACCAGCGGGCCTATTACAAACTGTTCTTCCTGCCCGAATGCCCGGGTGAATACGAAGAGCTTCGCAATCATATCGAACAGCAGGTATGCAATCTCTAAGCGCCTAGCACGCCTCTGATTCGGCCTCCTGATACAGTGGGCAGCAATACGACACAGCTGAATCAGAGGCTCCCAAGCCGGGGCCGCAGCACTCCATCAAACTCGAGACAAGAGCCATGGAACCGATATTTCCAGCGATCCCCGGATTCAAACCCAGCACCCAGCAGTTACTCAGCCTGAGCCAAGGGTCTACCGCCAACAACGCAATCGGACTGGACACCGCCTTCGACTGGAAAAGCGATCTATGCGGTCTGTGGCTGTACGGTATGCATCAGGGCTATCGACAGCTTGATCAGCTAAAACAGGCACTTCCCGCTTACTCCCCAGCCGCGCTCGGCATCTCGGTGATGCAACACGGGCTTGAGCAGGGTCTATTCAACCCGATCAAAGCTAAAGCCGAACAGGCCGTATTAAGCGGCACCGATCCGGACCTGTTTCGGCAGCAGAATATCGATATCGAAAGCCGCTACGCCGAACTAACCGGTCAACTGTGCGAGCAATGTTTTGACCACGGCCGGTTTTCTAGCAAGCGTGCCGCACAGATCTTCTCAAGCCCGCAACAGAGTCAGGCGTTCTACCTTAAAATTGCTGAGCTAGCGGCGTTAGAATATCGCTACCACAGCCTCGGGCTAACCCGGCTATGCGCTCAAAAAGAGCTACTGACGACGCTACTGATGCTGATCACCGGCACCCCCGTTACCGAGCCGCACCCTTACCGTAAATACGACGATAACGGCCAACCACTCGATAGCTTTGAAGACTACCTGGCACAGTGCCAACTGCGACTAGAAAAACTGTACCAGCAAGATGCTTTTGACTTGGTTCGCTTTAGCGAGCAATCCCCGGCGGCCAAACTCGGTTGCTGTGACTTTCAGTTCGTCGAAGGATCCGAATGGCACGGCGTCAAACTGCGCTTTTACCCTTGCAAAGCTGCCGAGGCTAGCGACAAACCTATCCTCTACCTCAGCAGCCCGCTGATCAACCAGCCGGAAATTTTTGACCTCGCGCCGGGCAAGTCGGTGATCGAAGGTCTGCTTAATGCCGGTCATCATGTCTACCTAGTCGACTTCAGCCAAGCCGGTGAACAGGTGTCTGATCTCGGATTGGAGTTCTACGGCAAACGCGTTCACGACCGCTATCTCGAATTGATCAAACAACAGCACAGCGATCAGCCTATCCACGCGATGGGGTATTGCATGGGTGGCAGCCTGATCCTCCCCTACCTGGCCCGCCGCGCCGAAGAACGTGCCGCACAAGGCCTGGAGATGGACATCAACAAACTGGTATTGATGGCGACGCCAGTGTTGTTCGACGATCAACACAGTGGCCACAGCCCGATGCGTCAGTTGATTCGCGATAGCTACGATCCGAGCCTGATTCAACAGCTGTTCGGTGCGGTCAACATTCCACCGCAACTAATAGAAGCCGGGATGCACCAGATCCAGCCAGGAGTGCGCTACACCGTCACCCGAGGCTTCTACGAGCGTGCCACTTTCGACGGCGCCCTCGAGGACGCCGCCCCCTTCCTCAACTGGCTCAACCACGGCACCCGCTTTCCCGCCCTCGCCCACCGCCAGTGGATCGAACGGGTCTTTGTCGGCAATCAGATCCACCGCGGGGAGTACCGGCTGCCATCGGATATCCCGCAGCTCGACAACCAGCCGGTCGACATGCACGCACTGACCCGCGCCGGAGTTCAGATCATGGATTACCGTGGTCTGCGCGATCCCATCTCCCCGATCGGTTCGTGCATCGCCAGCGAAACCTGGGGCGCCAACCACGGCGACGGCAGCGCCACCACCAACGGCCTGAACCGGACCATCGAGAAAAACATCGGCCATATCTTCGTCGTCAGCCGCAAACACCTGGCCGAATTCCTCGAACGCGCGCTGCACTTCTATCAGCCGAGTAGCTAATCAAAGCCTGCCCCCATACGTGCTCTAGCGCCCTGCTAGAGCACTAATATCGGCCATAAAAACAGCGCTATAAGCTGATTTACGTCAGATATTTCAGCCTCGAACAATGCTACCGTTACCGCTACAGATCGACAATGAAACACCCCCTCAGACAGGTCAGGGATGTAGATGTATTATCGCCAGGCTGGATTTAGTCTTATCGAACTTTGCGTCACGGTGGCCATTGCCGCCCTGATCATGACCGTCGGCGTGCCAGGCTTTCAAAGCCTGACCAGCGAAAACCACGCTAGCTCACATCTGGACGAACTTAACAGCGCATTACGCTTGACCCGCCACCTCTCCGTTGAACACAGCCGTAATGCCAAGGTCTGCGCTCGAGTCCTGACCAGCGACCCCACCGCAACCCCCACCTGTTCTTCATCAACCAGTGACTGGGGTAATGGTTGGGTAGTTATGCTGCGGGATGAAACCGGAACCTACCAAGATATTATGACCAATCATCATGAACTGGATGAGACGACCTGGATTGTAAGATCTG
>JBALWS010000087.1:0-19650 GCA_036960405.1 Halopseudomonas sp.
GTAGCGAACTCGGATCAAATGGCTGACCGCTCGATCGATCATCAGCCTTAGCCGGTCAAACAGCATATCGACCTTAAGCCGCAGTGCCGATTCGGTTTTCCGCGAGGCATGCGCCAGCGAGTGATACAGGTGGTGGGGCAGGATGAAGAAGGCTTCGACCAGCGATACCGAGATCACCGAGATCAGTACGATGGGAATCACCACCAGAATCTGGCCGATATCACCGGTCAGGCTGAGCAGTCCGCTGAAGACACACAGGGTGGTCAGAAAGGAGGAAAATACCCCTTTGGCGACCCGCTGGGTGCCGTCGATGGCGGCCTGCAGCGGTTTTTTACCCTGCTTGAGCTGATGACCGATGCTCTCACTGATGACGATGGCATCGTCCATCAAGATGCCCAGCGCCAGCAGCAGTGCCACCATGGATAGCATATTGATACTGAGCCCAAACTGGCCGAGCACAAAGGCGCTGGCCAGAAAGGAGACAGGCAGTCCCATTACCACCCAAAAGGCATAGCGGGTACCGAAAAACAGCCACATCACCACGAAAACCAGCAATAGCCCCTGCCAGGCGTTCTTGGCCAGCATGCTGATACGGTCATCGATGATGCTGGTGAAATCCTGCGTCAGCGCCAGGGTGACCTCTGCCGGCAGCCGCTGCTGCTCGGTTTCGATGAACACCTTCACCTGGTCGAGTACATCCAGGCTATCATTGATGCTGTTTTTACTTATCTTCAGAAATGCCGCTGGCTGGCCGTTATAGGTGACCTGGTTCTCATCGCTATCAAAATCATTGCGGATGGTCGCGATATCGCCCAAGCGTAGCTCGCCCCCCTGGTCACCATGAATCACTATCAACTGCGCCAGTTCATCGGTGGTGCGTTTCTCATCGCTGAAACGGATCTGATATTCGCGACTGCGGGTACTCAGTTCTCCGGCAGGCATATCGACATTCTGGCCATTAACCTTGTCGGCGATATCCTGCAGACTGAGGCCGTATTGACGCAGGTTATCTTGGGGCACCTGGATCTGAAATTCGCGGCTGCCGAACCCCTGTATTTCGACCAGCGGTATCCCGGTACTCTGCAGTATCCGCTGTTTGACCTGCTCGGCCAACGTCTTGAGATCCTGGGCAGGCAGCTCGGCGATCAGGGCGAGGGTGACCACCGCCTGGGTACGCCCCGTCTCTTCGACGATAGGCGTTTCGCTGTCTTGGGGGAAGCTATCAACGCCGTCTACCGCCGAGTTGACGTCATTCATAAACTCGCTGAAATCGCCGGCCTCCAGCATCTTAAGCGTCATGATGCCGATGGAGTTGCGCGCCTCGCAGCGTTTCTCCTCCATGAAGCTGATGCCGTCCATCGCATCTTCAAGTGGCTTACAAATACCCAGCTCGACATCAACCGGCGCGGCACCCGGGTAGGCGACGCTGATCTTGACCTCATACTTGTCGATCTCGGGAAAGGTCTCGCGCTTGATATCGGGTAGCGCCAGAATTCCCGCGAGCAAGAACAGCCCCATCAACAGATTGGCTGCGGTGGGATGAGCAGCAAAGAAGCGAATCATCTCAATGCGCCTCCAGCCAGGACGTCATCGCGGCCTGGGCGGCGCTGTCAGGGGTCGGTGCCAGCAACATGCCTTCGACGGCAGGGAACAGATCCGAAGTAATGACCGGCATCTGGGCGCTCAACGGTGTTGCCGGATCCAGCAACATCACCTGCTGTTGCAGATAACCACTCACCGGCAGTCGTCGAAGCGTCTGTTGATCGTCTACCAGGTAGAGCTCGCCTTCATGCAGGGCGTTGCGTGGGATGACCCAATACGGCTGTGCACTGCCCGATAACTCGATCTGCATATACATCCCTTCGATCAGCGGCGGTTTGATGCCGGGCTGAACCTGTAGATAGGGATTGAGTATCCCGACGATCACACCGACCGTACGGGAGACCGGGTCGAGGTTGTTGCTGATCCGCTCGACCTGCGCGTCCCAGCTTACTTGCTGGCCGTTGCCAACTAGCCGCACCCTGGCCATCAGTCCTAGCCGTTGGATCAGCGAGTCAGCCTTGGCATCGCCATCAAACAGCCCTTGCAGCGTATTGGGATCCAGGTCAAAACCGCGGGCTAGTAGGCGCATCTGGGAAAGCGAGAACTGAGCGTTGATCAACACCTTATCGATCGTCTGGGCGGCGAAGAGTGGCGCGCCCTGGCTGATAAATTGGTTGGTTTCGGTCGACAGACTGGTGATTCTGGCATCGAATGGAAGCCGTATTTCGGTGCGCTGCAGGTTGCGTTGCTGGGTCTTGAGTTCCGATTCGGCGATGGCGATCTGTGCCTGCAATACCTCGGTGTTATAGGGCATTGCATCAAGTTTGTTCTGCAGGCTGGCAACCTCTTGCTGGGTCTGCAGCAGCGATGAGCGCTGAGTATCCGCCGCGGACTGGGCTATGGAGCCTTTGCTGAGCAGTTTTTCGAAGCGGGCGGACTCCGCTTTGGCCAGTTGCAGCTTCTGCTGTGCAAGCTGCAGATCCAGTTCGGCATCTTGCTGTGCCAGCGCCTGTTCCGCCAGGTTGGCTCGGTTCTGTACCAGCGTAGCGCGTGCTTTTTTCAGGGCCAACTGATAGTCGTTGTCTTCAATTTTCAGCACCAGCGTGTCCGCTGGAAGCAGGCTGCCCTTTTTCAGCTGCGGATGCAGGTAGGCCACTCTGCCCGATACCTCGGCCCGCATCTCCAGCAGCACATCGGGGATCACCTCGCCATAACCGGTGACGCTGGGGCGCACAGGGTGCTGCTCTAGCGCCAGGATGGTGACCGGCATACCTCGGCGGGCCGCCGGTTGATGCTCCATCGCCGGCCGGGTTTTGATGATCACCACGGCAATCGCCACACCGATGATGATCATCAACGGCAGCGCCCAGAAGCGGCCGAACCAGGAGCTAGGCCAGTTGACGGGATTCATGGTCGAACTCCTTCAGTAAATAGTCGATAGATATGCGCAGCCCACTGACTACTGCAAAGCTCGTCGTCGGCGATGCCCCAGACATCCTGGCGCACCGGCGCGATGATAAACGGGGTCAGGATCAGGTTGACCAGCGAGAAGGCAGCCCATTTTGCATCCATATCGGTGCGCAGTCGTCCGGTTTGTTGTTGGGCCAAGATCAGTTCGGGCAGAAGCACGGCCATGCGTTTGGGCAGTATCTCTATATAGGCCTTTTTCAACGGGCTGTCACTACTCAACACCTCGTCGGTTATCAGGCGGACAAGAGAAGGATTCTGTGAAAAAAACTGCAAACTCGTCTCGATAAAGGCTTTGATGGGATTGGGGGCGCTCAGTACCGCCTGAAAGGCGCTGAGCTGCAGCTGGGCTACCCGCTCCAGCATCGCCACAAACAGCCCCTGCTTGTCGCCGAAGTAGTATTTGATCATCGCCGACTGGGTGCCGGCCTGGCTGGCAAGATCCCTGATCGTGATGCTGCGATAGCTTTTGTGTCGCAGCAGTTCATAGGCGGCATGGATCAGGTCTTGTTTACGCGCCTCCTGCAACGCAGGATCAGCGGGGCGGCCTCGCTTTGTCATGCTTTCGCTCATTCTGGTTATATCTTCTATTTAACTAATCAGGCGATTAATTAACGAAGAGTACTCCACAGTGTTGAAAATGCAACCTGTTCTGCGGAGTTGAAGTATGCCTTAGCGACTATTCATTTGACGCTTGCTGAAGAGTGTCTCTGAAGGCTAAGCGAGATATTTACGATAGGAAGTATTTGTTCGTTCAGTTTAAGCCTCAGATTAAGATAATTTCTATTACTCTGGCTTGTTAATCGCTACCAGCTTGCTAGAAGCAATGCAGTCCGTTATGTCGACAGCCTGTGTGAAAACTCTTTCTAGCCGATCAGTCATTGCCGCAAACTAGAAATCTGCATTAATAGTGTCTTTTGATGGACTACAGGCCTAATCAGCCAAAATTTCGCCGAGCAGGCGGATTTACCCTATCAAAAGCAGCTTTCGTCGCGCTTGGAACAGGTTCGATAACGCAAACAGCATATTGAGCTGTGAGCCGTTTTTCTTCATGCCGCGATAGCGTGCCTTAATGAAGCCGAATTGGCATTTAATCACTCGAAACGGATGCTCAACCTTGGCGCGGATACTTGCCTTCGATCGCTCTATGGCTCGGTTAATCTTATTGATGCCAGTGCGCTTCTTCATTGCCTTAATACGTCCTGGCCGTTCTGCAACATGCCACTCCGTTTCACTATGCATGAACGCGCTCCTTTTGCTGACGCCTTGGTAACCCGCGTCAGCAAAGACGTACTCTTCTTCACCGTGCAACAGGTATTCGGCCTGGTTCAGGTCGTGCTCGTTAGCCGCGGTGCACGTCACGCTATGAACGAGTCCCGATTGAGCATCGACGCCAATGTGGGCTTTCATTCCGAAGTACCATTGATTGCCCTTCTTAGTTTGATGCATCTCAGGATCACGCTCGCCTTTGGCGTTCTTGGTCGAGCTAGGGGCAGCAATGATAGTGGCATCAACGATCGAACCTTGACGTAACATCAGCCCTTTCTCTTGAAGGTAGTCAGTGATTTCGGTCAGAATTAGGCAAGTAAGATTATGTCGTTCAAGCAAGTGCCGGAACTTCAGTATCGTTGTTTTATCAGGAATCGGGAAGCCGGATGGCAGTCCTGCAAACTGGCGCATGGAAGCTATTTCACTGAGCTCTTCTTCCATCGTTGGATCACTTAGGCAGTACCATTGCTGCAAACAGTGAATACGTAGCATGGTGCTCAGAGGATACGGACGGCGACCGTTACCTGCCTTAGGATAAAACGGTTCAATGATCGATTCGAAACGATCCCATGGGATGGATCGATCCATCTCATCCAGAAAGATTTCACGACGTGTGCGCTTACGTTTGTTGTGATGCTCTGCGTCTGAAAAGCTGAGTTGATCCACGATCGATCTCGATAAAGAAGTGAAGCGCTATTGTGCCAGATCAGGGGGGCTTGATCAGAGAGTCCCTAAGTCAATGCAGATTCTTTGACAATATAATCGCTAGAATCCTCATCGATTATATTGGAGAAACGTTTTAAAAAACGGTCAGCACTCATCGAAACAAAGTGATTATTCACACGTACCATTTTTCATACCACAAAACATAAAGGCAGTGCGTAGCATATCAATTTAGAGGGGGCTGTGATTCGCAGATACGATAAGGCGGGCTCTCCCTGCCGATACAATGAAGATTAGACAGACTTTACAAAAAAACAGTAACTATTGGAATAAATGGCCCTAACAATATGCAGAAATGGAATAAGCTAAGCAGAAGTATGAAGATTTCTCTGCAAGAGACTGTTTTTGGCCGATGCTGTTGAAAAACTCCTTTGAAGCTCCACTACACATTTGATTTGATGCATCAGTCGAACTTGATGGGTATTTCCACCAATGATAGGTCAGTTACCAACCGCGCAGAACGCGCTGTTCTATGACTTCTGTCTCGAGAACCACATCCCTGCTGGTCACCTGTTACGCCAGATCGATCAGTTCCTGGATTTCGATGCTATCCGTCAATACCTCCAGCCGTATTACAGCCACATAGGAAGGCCGTCGATCGACCCCGAACTTTAGGGTGGCCTAAAACACTGGATAATTACCCTCTTTCAATCCTCCCCCCAGTGGCAGGATAGTTGTCGCCTCCTCGGATTTAGTTAATCAACCATACAGGGGCGACAAGTAGGGATTAATGTATCGATACCCCGAAGAGAGGAAGAACTCTATCATAAGAAAGATGCTTCCAGCGCAAAGCGTGTCAGTGTCTCGTTGGCGCAAAGCCCTCAAAGTCGACAAACGCACCATCTTCCGCGCCGCCGCACACGCGCAGCGGGCTGTGAATTATCTGTACAGTCTTCAAAAAGAAAATAGCAAAGCCGCATGAATCGGCTTTGCTAATTTGCAGCCACCCAGTCATTGGCGTTTCGGTTAACGATAAAATCAGTCTAATGTCGCGACCAGTGAAAAGTTCCCACTTCCGCGGTAGGAGCGGACCATTATGTAGTAATCACCAGATGCTAGCGGATTGACGCGGACTTTCTCATCAGCGGAACTGGTATAACCGCGATAGTCATACTCCTCTGTAGTCGGCTCCTTGTCCTTACGAACATAGACATCAAAGTCGACACCTTGAGGACCATCCAGGGCCACCGTCAGTGCATCACCGACACTGAGCTTATAAGTCAGGATAGCACCACTCTCATTCAACGCCCCTGATATCCTCTGTCCTACCTTCAAGGGCTGAATATCACGGCGACCAAGTGAATTCAGTAGAGCATCTACATCTATAACTCCAAAACCGTGGTCAAAATCAAACCCTTGCAGGCCAAGATCATTAGCAGACCTGCGAAGGAGATTTCGTAGCTGGGCCGGTGTGAGATCAGCGGCAGGATAAGCACTGCGTATAGCGGCGACAATACCGGCGGCAACCGGACAGGCAGCTGAGGTACCACTATCGGCATCATAGACGCCTGAACCATCAAAGTGCGTATAGGCGCTGATATCCGGTTTGTTCTCAGAAAGGCGACCTGGCCCCTGGGTAGAGTATCCCAGCCGAACATCATTTACGGAAACCCCTGCCACACAGAGTACACTTGAATGGCTGTTGGCACCGTAAATGCCCTGATCAGTCGCACCTTCACAGCGTGGATCAGCACATTCCTGACCGCAATTACCTGCGGCGAACAATATGTCCGCACCGGCATCTTCTAGACTCTCAACGACGATGTTGAACGGATGATCGGGGTTATCGCTGTAATTACCTGGGTGGCCTACAGGAAAGTCCCAGGATGGGTGGAACATCCCCCAGCTATTGTTGACCACCAGAGCTTGTGGAGCGTTTTCACTGTTCATGAGTTCCAGTAGACGGCCAAAGCCTCTGACGGCATCACTTAAAAAGCCATCCATGACGCTTCCACCCTGGCTCTGGGACTGCAACAACGCATAATCAAGCAACGTGCAGTTTGGGGCCGCAATGCAGACATCAAACGCGCACATGGTGCCATGGTCAACCGGCATGTCTCCAAGAACGGAACCTGATACTGGGGACCAGCTAAGACCACTATTAAAGCCAGGAGACTTTCCCTTTTCAGTTAGGTGCGCCATATTCACGCCAGTATCAACAATGGCTACAAGCACGCCATTGCCATCCATATTGCGGTTATGCAGATTAGTTACTTGCAATCGGTTCTCGATATCACCAGCAGAACCGATAGGACTGGAAGGACAAGTGGCAATAGCACTGATCTGCGGATCGGAGAAAACACCAACACCATTGGCATCGGCACCAACAGCTTCTGTTAAACGCTCCAGGGCCTGTTCATCTTCCACTTCACCCCGAACCAGATAGGTGGACACTTCGGGACTCACATCGAACGAGAACAAGCGACCGACATCACGTGGGCCAATACCCGTTCTGCGTTGTTTGTCAGGTAACTGGACTGGAGAATAACTTTGATCCAGTTTGAAACCACCAAGTGTCTCAAGCCCGGTGGTGGTCGGTGCACTGCCGCTTGTCGCGGCCATGCGCATATCCTGTGTAGATTTCATTTGAATAAGGACGCGAATTTTCTCGGACATATTTAGTCCTCCTCATTGCCTGCCGATTGTGCTATAGGGGCAATATTGACATCTCCGTAGATACCTTTAACTTCCGGTATCGCTAAAACGGAGTCCTGATCTATCGGATCCGAGGCGCGCACAACATAGAGCTGCCTTTTCGGGCTGATTGCAACGAGGCCGTATGATTCATCAATTTCCACACCGCTCATTCCGGGCAAGCTTCGAACATAGTCCAGAGTACTGTTCGGTGGTGACAGCTGAAAAGTAATGATGTGTTGCATATGCTATGGCTCATTTATAGCTTACATGCCGTGAGAACAACGGTTTGACCAATTCACCGGGTAGACAAATACGCAGTGACTTCGCTTGCCAGAATAAGGCCGTGCGCAGCTAACGTTCTGTCACGAAATTGTAAATTGATACCTCATGCCAATTCCCAAAGGAAACACCGCAGAACAACCCTGGGCACGTCGCATGAGCAGATGGGGACTTCAGCGATTCACAAATGTGAAATGATTAAGCACTCCCTGCCTCTTCGACTAACTCTAGATGAAAGTCATGAGGATGGTTAAATGGTATTGATCTTAACTTATGGCCGCCAGGTATAAGGGGGGATTTGGCTGTATGTGAAAACTTAAAACTTGAAACACCGTTACCAGTCCTTTCGGACAGTTCGACGCTCTCGAGCATCTCGTGCGAAGGCATACTCTGATAGCTTCAGGATCGTGGCACTCACTTGCCGGAAAACGAGTGAAGCCGCATATTTTCAGGCATAGCACGGCGATAGAGCTGCTGCACCATGGCGTTGATCAATCGGTAATTGTGCTTTGGCTCGGACATGAATACGTTGAGACGACACAGATCCACATGCACACCGATCTACGTCTCAAGGAAAAGGCGCTCGCACGGCTCCAGCCTCCAAATCAGGATGCTATCGCCCGGACGACAAGCTTTTTGCCTTCCTTAAGGCCCTGTAGATTATTCCTAATAGCCGGGCCGGAATGCTACCAATCTCAAGGCTTGCGACATCCGGGCGAGGAATATGACAAACGCGCAATTTTCAGCGTTGCCGCCCACACACAGAAGGCTGTGAATTACCTTCACAAGCGGTAATCCAGCAGCATGATAGCTCCGTAGTGCGGCATTACTGTGGTAATTAGCGTAAGACTACCATTTTTACCATCCTGCCTGATCTCTGCTATACCTACGCTTAATACAGAGCTACTGAGAGTTCGTATCAGGGAGTGATGAGGTTGGCCATGAAGGGCTAACCCCCGCCTGAAATCCCCCTCTGCCACAGCGGCAGCCAGCACAAACATAACTGCGATGAAGATGTCTGTATCGCTCAATCCATGGAGGGTTGCGAGATGTCCGAATTTCCTGTCACAAAATTTGATGGCTTTGAACTGAATGTCGCGGCTGATATGCCGGATGACCGGGACTGGTACTACACAGCCCCGCCGATACAGCTTGATCCATCGCTCCCGGTTCCATCAAATCTCAACATACTTGATCAAAAATCAGAAGGTGCTTGTACCGGCTTTGGTCTTGCCGCAGTCATTAACCTGCTTAACCAGAATCGGAGACGGGAAGTCACGGTGAGTGCCCGTATGCTTTATGAGATGGCTCGAAAATTTGATGAGTGGCCCGGTGAAGCTTATTCCGGTTCATCCTGTCGGGGAGCCATCAAAGGCTTTTCCAACATGGGTGTCTGCCAAGACTCCGAGTGGCCTTATGAAGAAAGAAAGCCTGGTGAGTTGACAGTCTCCGCAGCACAAAGCGCCAGATCCAATACGATTGGAGCGTATTACAGATTAAGCCGCAGGATAAGTGACTATCACGCGGCGCTGAATGAAGCTGGGGCTATTTTCTGCTCAGCAACCGTTCATAGTGGTTGGTCACGTAGCGAGTGCCGAAATGGCGTTATACCTTATCGTTCAGGCAATACGGGTGGTCATGCCTTCGCTATTGTTGGCTACAACGAGGATGGCTTTTTTGTTCAAAATTCATGGGACACCGTTTGGGGAAAAAACGGAGTTGCCTTGTGGAGCTATGAAGACTGGCAGGAAAACCTCAAAGATGGCTGGGTCTTAAACCTTGCCCTGCCGACACCGCAGATCTGGTATAAGGGGGAGGCCCAGTCAGGGCGAGCTACTGGTGGTGGATCAAACATCGGCAACAAACCGTCGCGCGGACAGATTGCAGGCCATTTTGCCCATATCGATGATGGCAAATTCCATGATTCAGGACGGTATTGGAGCAATCTATCAGACGTTAAAACCACTGCAAAGAAACTTTTGAAAAGTACAAAATATGATCATCTTCTCCTCTACGCACATGGCGGTTTGAACAGCCCTGCCGATTCTGCAGAGCGCATTGCGTCCATGCGGGATGTCTTTAAGGAAAACGGCATCTACCCCTTCCACTTTATGTATGACACAGGGATTCTGGAAGAGCTTAAGGACATTATTATTTCCCGTGGGAAGCGAGCCGGGGAACGGACTGCTGGGCTTGTCGACATGTGGGATAAAATTCTGGAACGTCTGGCCAGACCGTTAGGACGTGCCCTGTGGCGTGAGATGAAATATGGAGCAGAAAAAGGGTTCGACCCAAATCGGGCCGGAACAGAAACGCTTCTGGCCTTCAATGATGTGATGACTAGAGAGGAGACTCCTCTACAAGTTCATTTGGTGGGGCATAGTACCGGGGCAATCTTGATTGCGAACCTGCTTAAAGAGCTTGCGAACCAGTCCCCTAATTTACGTATTAAGACTTGTAGCCTCATGGCTCCCGCCGCCACAGTTGATTTGTTTGACAAGCATTACAAGCCTTACCTCGTTAGCAGTGGTAGTTCCTTCGGTATAAATAAGATGGCTATCTATAACCTGACGGACGAGTTGGAACGCGATGATTCCGTAGGGCCTTATCGTAAATCATTACTGTATTTTGTATCGCGGTCTTTTGAAGAAGATACACCGGCTCCAATTCTGGGGATGCAGAATTATAGCAAAGACGTTGCAAAGCAAAGCCCATCATCGCTGGAAGTGCTGTATAGCCATGGGGATGGTGGAACAGAGGCCAGCACGACAAGCCAGACGCATGGAGGCTTTGATAACGACCCTGCGACTTTAAACGACATTCTGAAACGTGTTTTGGGGAAAGAGCCTAGGCGGCCCTTCAGGGACTCGGATCTGGACTACTGAAAAGGATTTTATCATGTCTTTAAATCGTTACGGGGTACTCGTAGGAAAGGCAATAGATGTAAAACTGGGCTCTGGATCGTCACCGCATTATCAGGTTCTCACTGTTGATGATGACGTCAAATACCGTATTTCCATTAACGTTAAATCAAAAGCATTTCCCTCGGAGTTGTTGTACCTGATTGATGAGTCATTCAACCACCCTGTAACGGATCTGATTGCTGATAAGCCTTTCGGTTTTCATGAGGTAGATAGTGGAGCGGATGGTGAATCGCTAGATTTTATCCGGGGCAACCTCTTTGATCCGGCTCATATGGTGGCGTTGGCCCATGATATTCCGGGGCCTGATAACGATCTTAACGAAAAGATCGACTTCCACATCAGGCGCGCAATCGCCGATGAGACTGCTGTTGTTTATGCTTTCGGAGAACGTTGGGGGCCAGAGAGCAATAAGAGTGACAGATATTTTGGCTTCCGCCCCGGTAACGGCATTCATGATATCCATATGAATCAGGGCAACCTGCCGCAATGGCAAGGGGATGATGGCGTCTGGCAGGATGGGGGGTTGCTGATCCATTTTCCGACAAACAACCAGTGGGTCGGTATATTCCTGGCCTTTCAGTCACAGTCCTGGCATACCGATGACCAGACCGGGCACACAATTGCAGGGCCAGGGGATGAACATTTCCCGCCCGTTATTCCTGATGACCCGGATGAGCCCAGGCCTCTGCCACAGGCTACGGGGCATATCAGAATTATTGCTGCCCTGGTTAATCCCAAAGGAAACGAGCCGGGACATGAAATTGTGTATCTGCTCAATATCACCTCGCAGGATATTGACCTGGCGGGTTGGAGCATTAAAGACAAACTTAAGCGCTCTGAGTCTCTGGACGGTGAGTCTATCGAGGCCAGAGGGCTCCTGAAGGTCACTCTTTCCGGTCAGACTGCGGCATTGTCAAATAAGGGAGGGCTCATCACGTTAATTGATGCACAGGGGCTCAAAGTTGACGGTGTTAGTTACACGAAAGAGCAGGCCAGAAGGAAAGAGGACTGGTTGGTTACCTTTTCGAAGTGATTTTCATGGTCGGAGGGCTGTATTAGTACAGAAATCTCCCGGCCACAGCCGATAAGTATGATGTAGGAAGCAGTCATGAATAGTGTTCTGTTCGCAATTATTATTCTACTGCCAGCCCTGGCATGGGCGGATATCGTTATTTCCAGGCCAGAAGTCACCAGTCATGTAACTGTCCGTACTTCTGCTTCATCACAAAGTTCGAAACTCGGTGAGCTTCGCCCCGGACAGTCTCTGCCATATGCGGGGTCGGTAAGCCGCTGGCATAAAGTTGAGTTGCCTGGCAATCAGACGGGCTTTGTCAGTAAGCGCTGGACGACAGTCAAAGATGCTACCGCTTCCTTTTTCAGTACAGAAGCGTTCACCGTCCATTTTCTTGATGTCGGGGTAGGAGATGCTGCGATCATCGATATTGGAGACAGGGAAGTCATCATTGATGGCGGTAACTATATCAATGACATCTATGACTACATTACTGAAACGGGAATTGTGGACGGGCCAATAGAGCTGGCCATTGTTACCCATGGTGATCAGGACCACTGGAAGGGCTTGTCGCGGCTGCTGGGGCATGACCGGGTTGTCGATAATCCCTATGAGGTTCTTGAATACTGGGACCCAGGCTATGACCGTGACTGCAATCTTCCGGCCAGACCTACTGGCAGGGCAAATTATCTGGCGTTTGTGGAAAAGGTAAAGCAGAGCCTTGCCCCGCAGCAATTCAAACGTCCACTGGAAAATTTTCACCCACCAATGGATCAGACCGGCAATCTGTCAGTATTCTCCATTCCATCAATTCCAGAGATCCGCTTCACAGTACTTCATTCAGAGGCTAGTCCTGCTCAAACCTCATGTTCCTACATGATTAATAACGCTTCTATCGTGCTGATGGTTGAAATTGACGGTATCAGGATGCTGTTTACCGGGGATGCCAACGGTAAAGGCAGACAGGAGCTAACTGATGCAGGAGCGTCCCATGTTGAGAAGCAGCTGCTGGATGCCGCCAACCTGATTGGGGAGGGCGTACTACAGGCCAATTTGCTGAAAGTACCTCATCACGGTAGCGAAACCGCTAATACACAGGACTTCATTAAAGCCGTTAACCCCGACTACGTCATTATATCCGCCGCAACCAACCACCACTTACCAAAGCAAACAGTGATTGACCGCTATATAAGCCCACAGCGGGTGATATTACGAACAGACCGTAATCACGCCCGTATGAGAGATCATATTATCTGCGGAAAAACAGAAGGGGTATTTGATTGTCAGTATGCCTCGAACATTAATTAAGTCATACGGTAGAGGTATTAATGCTAAATAAATCATAAAGCGTCGAGGGGGCTATCATGGAAAAGTGGCAAGTTATTTTGTTGTTGTTACTCGGTTTGGTTCTTCTAGCCATCGCTGTTTTTTTGCGTTTACACTATGGCGACAAATACGAGTTAAAAACGCTTGATCTTGTCCTGGTTATTTTACCGCTCATATTTGTGTTGCTGATCAGTGGAAAAATGAAAGTGCTGGAAGCCTTTGGGATTAAAGCTGATTTTTCAGAGCTGTTTGCCCATGCTGCAAAAACAACAATTGAGAAGCAGGTGGATAGTAAAAAATTCCCGGAAGTGGATGAGGTTGTAAATATGCTGGAGATGGCTTCCAAAGGCGGAGTCAGAGAAATACCTGGACTTATTGAAAATAAAACTGAGGCTCTGGTATTTCGGCTTGGTCACCGTGGCTATTATGGCCCGGCAATTCAAGAGTATTTTGACGCTTTGCAAGCAAGCTCATATCTTCAATATTTTATTGTCATTGATAGAGAAGGGAAGTTGTTCGGAATTTATGATGTTCCTGACTTGGCAATATATTTTCAGAGCGATCGTGACCATCCCTATGAGAAGTTTGCTGAATGGTTAAATCAGGCCGATGAAGATTCCCAACGAGCGCTTAAAAAACTGCCTGGATTTATTGAAGCAGATCAGGCCGTACCGCGTGAAATGAGTAAGCAGGACACGCTAAAACGTATGGATACGCTGCGTGTGGACAGTTTGCCTGTTGTCGATGATAGAGGTTTTTTTGTCGGGACTGTAGATCGCTCCCAGCTTACTGCGAGCTTGATCCTTGATGTGGTTAGTCGTTTTGAGGGGGGGGGGCCAACAATGACAAACCATAAAACTGGAATATGATTGAAAGAAAAAACCTAAGAATAATGTCATGTGGAACCTATTGCAGAGTTTTAGCAATGTGCAGCAAGCGACCATCGAGCGGATGGAACGATTAGCAGTGCCACCAAGCGTTCCACACGGGCGCTTTCATCTACAAAGGAGCGGCCATGCCTCAGATGTTGCAGCAACTTCGGGAATTGGCCCCAAATGTTAGAAGCGTTTAAAGAGCGATCGTAGAAGGGTCTAGTGATGCTTACGTTTTTTCAAATCTCTTTTCTGATAGTTCTGGCCGCAGCAGTATGCTTTTTTTCAGCTTGGCGTTATTTTTCTGGAGGGACATGGTGGCTTGCAGTCGTGGTTGCACTCTTGGCATACGTAGGTGTGTTGTCAGGTTTCTTTCTTGGAAGTCCCGATGCATGGCATAAAAAGGGCATTCAACTCGTTTTCGACTTCGCGCTCTCCAGCCAGCCCCGCGTAGCACTTTCTTTGGTGCTTCTTATCGGGATCACGGGTTATTTAGGCGTCCTCGCCTACAAAGCACGTCCAGCTGACACTGCCTACTATGAGGTCCGCGTCTACAACAATGTGGACCTGCCCAGTCATTATCACGTCGGCTCGAAAGTGACAATACATTCGAGAACAGACGGTCTTACACATTTGGAAACCGTAGGTGATGACGGTGCTGCGGTATTTCGATCTTTGGTGGTCCCCACCACACTGACCTATCAGCTTGAAGTAACACTGGCCACACCGCCATTTATGACCGGGGGGAATGATGAAATTGCCCGTTTACCCCGTCAATTGGCTATAGATACGGCAACAGTTTCGAATGAAAAACGGCTTCCCGTTTCGCCGATCTTTGCAGAACCTATTTTGGTCACTATTCCTCGTCCGACAAATTATCTGGTCGATGTTGATGAAAGAGGCGATGAAATCCTGCAGGTTGGGAACGCTCCGTGGGGCGTCCCACGAGCCGACCTCATTCTCAACCGTTTGGGATACGTGCTTGGTTACGATCTCAAACTAAGACTGCCGAGCTGGGTCGCCTATTCAATTGGACCGACTAAGCAGAGTGTTCCTCGGGCTCAGAAATTTATTGCGGATCCCGCCATTGCTAGAGAAAAGCAGGCTAGTCCCTCAGACTATCGGCAGACTGGTTATGATCGCGGGCACATGATCTCCCCGGCTGACCTTTTCTTCAAAGGGCCTCTAACTGTGCAAGAGGCATTTTACATGTCAACTGTGACACCGCAGACTCCTTGGCTTAATAGGCGCTTATGGCGAAACCTTGAAGTTCTAGTTCGAGAGGCAGTTCAATCCCGTCAGCAACCAGCATTTGTCATTGCTGGGCCACTATTCATTGGTTCACCTGAAGATCCGAACTTCGAATTCGAAACGATTGGAGAGGGGCGGATTCCTGTCCCAACCCATTTCTTTCGAATTATTGCCATGCCAACACAGGATGGAAAGGTGGACGCATTTGGCCTGATTGTACCTAACGCGAACGATGGAGCATTGGAACTCACTCATTACATGGTACCAATTCGCGAGATTGAACATAAAAGCGGTCTCAAATTCTTTTCCCTCCTTGGTGCGCAAGCTATGGATAGGATAAAGGATGATATTGGCATGCTGTGGTAAAAATCAGAACACATAGTGGTCTCGCCTGCTTTGGTCAGTAACATCTACAGAGCAGCCGAAGAACCTTAGATAGTAGATCAGCTCGCTCTTAGCCTCTCAGTATGAACTAAATTCAATTTAATGATGGACGTAGTAGCCACCGCTGCCCGAGGGTGGGGGGTTTATGAGAGGTCATCCGACTTCAGCTCCTGCGCCCTTTGCAGACTTTTTGCGGGAGATTCGACCTGCCTGATGTAAATCAGCCCAGCTTCTCGATTGCGGACGTTCTCAGCACCGCCTGCAATATTTAACCTTTCTTCAAACCAGACGCTATTTTAATGGCGTTGCAGTACTCATTCTTCTGCCGTCGGTGTGACTCGTTCTAGTGCATCGCTTACTGGGAACTTAAGCCTTCGTCAGGTAGTAAGGTTTAATTATTGACAGATAAATGCATATGCATGTATGGTTGTTTGCATGAAACATAATTCGACTTTGACCGAGAGTGTTGAGCGGCTGCCCTGTCTGAACCTGAGTTTGAGAAAAGCGACGCGGGTGATGAACCGTATCTATGACCAACAGCTGTCACAGGCGGGGGTTAACGTAGGCCAGTTCAGTATTTTACGCGCGGTCTCAAAGCTGGGCGAGACCACCAACAAACAGCTGCAGTCAGTGCTGGCGATGGACCAGACCACGCTTACCCGTAATCTTAAACCGCTGACCCGCGATGGATTGATCCGAGTGACCCCAGGAGAGGACCGTCGCCAGCGCATACTTACATTGAGTGAGCACGGACTGGCGGTTTATCGCGGCGCTGAAACCTATTGGCTGCAAGCGCAACGAGAGGTCTACCAGCATCTGGGTCCCGAACTCAGCCAGCAACTGCTGGGGCTGAGCCAAGCAATCGTTAAGCTGGATTAAAAAAACAACCATATACATGCATATGCATGCTAGCGGTTTGGTTACTGGAGGATGTCGGTGCGCCGGTATTTTTTTAAGAAAAAGCATGTATATACATTTATGTAGATGGAGGTGCCACTATGACAGACACTGTACAAAATTCTGAGCAGAGAGCCGCCCGGTTCTTCAACCGGGTGGTCGATCATCCCAAGAAAATTCTGCTGCTGGGACTGGTGCTGTTGATCGCCTGGGCTAGCCAGTTATCACTGCTGACCAACGACACCCGGGCCGACGCCTTCCTGGCCGAAGACAACCCGGCATTGGTGTACAAGAACAAGGTCAAACAGCAGTTTGGCCTGGCCGACCCGCTTGTGATCGCGGTGGTCAACCCGTCGGTTCAGGGGGTCTTTAACCCGACCACCCTGGCGCTGGTGGATTACCTCAGTCAAGGGCTGCTGGATATTCCCAATATCAATCCGGACCGGGTGGTCAGTCTGGCCACCGAGAATAACATCACAGGGACTTATGAGGGGATGGAGGTCGAGCCGTTCTTCGACCCTTACCCCGAAACTCAGGCCGACGCCGAACGGATTCGTCAGGCGGTCGCCGACTTTCCACTCTATCAGGGCAGCCTTGTCGCCAATAACGGTCAGGCGACACTGATAATCGCCGAGATGCTGGATCCGCAGCTGGCTGATGAAACCTTTCAGCAGCTGATGGCATTGGTTAACAACGCTTCCATATCTCAGGACGAACAGCTCCATGTGGCGGGTGAGGGGGCGGTCTCGGGTTATCTGGGCAGCTATATCAACGCCGATGCCCAGCGGCTGAATCCCTTGGCCGGCGGCATCATTACCCTGATCATGGTACTGGCGTTTCGACGCTTCCTGCCGGCGCTGCTGGGCAATATCATCATCGCCGCGTCGGTGTTGATCACCCTGGGAGTGATGGCGACCAGTGGTACGCCATTTTTCGTCATCTCCAACGCCATGCCGGTGATTCTTATCGGCATCTCGGTGGCCGATGCGATTCATATCTTCAGCGAGTATTACGACTTGCAGGCGCGCCACCCTGAACGATCCATCAAGGTGCTGGTCGTCGATGCCATGGTCGAGATGTGGCGGCCGATAACCCTGACGACCCTGACCACCGTGGCGGGTTTTCTGGGACTCTATCTAGCCGCCTACATGCCTCCGTTCCGCGCTTTCGGCCTGTTTACCGCGTTGGGTGTGTTTGTTGCCTGGTTCTACTCGCTATTAGTGCTACCGGCGGCGATGGTGCTGTGCAAGCCCAAGGCCTCTAAAGCGCTGATTCGTGCGGCACAAACACAGCGGCCGGACCTTTTCAGCCGGTTGATGACACGGCTGGGCGGTTATAGCCTCAAACATGCCGGCAAGACTGTTGCTTTCGCCGCGACCATAGCAGCCATCAGCCTCGTTGCGGCCAGCAACCTGCGGGTTGACGAGAAACGCATCGAAACCTTCCACCCCAGTGAGCCGATTTTTCAGGCAGACCGGGCGATCAACCACTATCTGGATGGCAGCAATAATTTGGATATCGTGATCGAGGCAGCTGAGATTGAGGGGTTGTTCGAGCCGACTTACCTGTTGCAGATGGAGGCGCTTCAGCAGTTTGCCGAGACCTTGCCGCATGTCAACGGCTCCACATCCATCGTCGATTACCTAAAGCAGATGAGCCGCTCGCTCAATGAGAACCGGGCCGAGGCATACCGGGTGCCGGGTAGTCGTGATCTGGTGGCTCAGTATTTCCTGCTCTACAGCACCTCGGCAGAACCGACCGACTTCGAGGAGGTGGTCGATTATGACTACCGCACCGCCAATATCCGTTTGAACATGGATACTGGTGCCTACGCCGATATTCGCCCGGTGGTCGAGGCGCTCGAGGACTACATAGAGACCCACTTCACCGATGCCGCCTTGACGGCCAACCTGTCGGGGCGGGTGAACGTCAATTATCACTGGATCAAAGACTTGGGTGCGAGCCATTTCACCGGTCTGGCCGTCACCCTGCTGTTGGTGTTCTTAATCTCAGCCTGGCTGTTCCGCTCCCTCACCGCTGGACTGTTGGCGCTGCTGCCGGTGGCCAGCTCTATCCTGCTGGTCTATGCCAGCATGGCGCTGTTGGATATCCCTTTGGGGATCGGTACCTCGATGTTTGCCTCGGTGGCGGTCGGCCTGGGGGTGGATTTTGCCATCCACACCATCGACCGGCTGCGGGTCGCCTGTCGTCGCAGTCCCGATGACCTGGATGCGGCCCTGATGATGCTCTATCCGAACACCGGTCGGGCGCTGCTGTTCAACTTCCTTGCTATCAGTTGCGGCTTCGGGGTGCTGATGAGCAGCCAGGTGGTTCCGCTCACCAACTTCGGCACCATCGTCGTGTTATCGGTGAGCACCAGTTTTATCAGCAGCATGACTCTGATCCCGGCATTGGTAAAACTGTTCAAGCCCGCGTTTATCTGCCGTCCATGCCAGCCGTCGGTGACGATGGCCGATGCCGTCACGAGCTGATCTTTAGCGAATTTTTTTGGAGAAGAGAACGATGAATAAAACCTTAGTCATCTTGATCCTGAGCAGTCTGCTTGCTGCCAACAGCCATTCGGGAAACAGCGAGGGCGCGGCGTTGCCTTCGGCCACCTATGTGGTCGCCAATATTAACGCCGTCGATGAAGGCGAGCATGTGATCCGTAAGCTGGATATGACCCTGACCGACAAGCGGGGCAAGGTGCGCCAGCGCGACACCGTCGCCTATCGCAAATATTTCGGCGATGAGAAGCGCTCGGTACTGTTTTACCAGCAACCCAGCAACGTCAAGGGCACCGGCTTTCTGACCTATGACTACGCCGACAACGCCAAGGATGATGACCAGTGGCTGTACCTGCCCGCGTTGCGCAAAGTCCGCCGCATCTCCGCCTCGGACCGCGGCGACTATTTCCTGGGCACCGACCTGACCTATGAAGACATGAAGCTCGAAGGCAAGCTGCAGCCGGCGGACTGGGCCTACCGGGTGCTGACCGAGGTGACCCGAGACGGCGCGGCGTTGCTGCAGGTCGAAGGGGTGCCGCACACCAAAGCGATCGCCAAGG
>JBALWS010000088.1:0-19557 GCA_036960405.1 Halopseudomonas sp.
TCTCCTACAGGGGACTTTCACCCCATAAGTTCATGCCCATGCCGGGCGTACACAAACGGTTTCAGCGGACGGCACAAAGCCGCCGCTGAACCAGGCGTTCTAATGCATAAGGTTTTTTTGAAACTGAATTAAAGCTAAGGATAATGTTGTCTCTGCCCACGGTCCGCAGACTCAACCAGCGATCGATCCCGCATCGGTGGTCACGGAGCAACGTGTTTATCTGGAAGATCTGATGGCTGCGGTAAAGCAGGCAATGGACTCGGGAACTCACAGCCCAGACAAGTTGAGAGAGATCATCAAGCTGCCCAAATATGAGCAGTGGCAGTTTTACAACGAATGGCTGCCGATGAATGTTGAGCGTATCTGGGCCTATTACCATATGGGCTGGTAAACAGCAGTGGGTCAACGGGGCCACAATATTTGTGGCCTCTGGTCCTTTTTAGCCTCAACGTCTGCTTTGGACGCAGGTGCTGAAGACGTATGACCTATCAATAAACTTCCACCCCATACAATGATGGCTACCACGCCCATCAGCAGGTTGAATTGGGTTCATTTCTTTGCCACGCGGCATTCGAACATCCTTGTTCATCAAAACGTCCCCTATTTGATCGGCTACTCCGATTGCACTGCGCGTTTCAGCTATTAATTGCCGCGCCATTAATAGGCTCCGATGCTCGCCTGCACAGAAGGGTAATGGGTTCAGCCGCAAATAATTGAGCGCAGATATTCCAACTCGGCACCTCTACCTTTCGAAACCGATGACAACCAAGCTAAACCGGTCCAAAGGGGGAAGTTAGGATGCCGAATCTGTCAGCCTTAGTTTGGTTGGCATAGCGGAACAAAGTTCCGCGTACCCGCAGGGCCGTTTCGTCGGCGTGTTTTCTTGCTTTGTTCTTTTTCACGCGAAACAGAATGAAGACGCCCTAGGGGGAGTAACTGAAACTATCTGTTCTAGTTGAATACACCGATAGTTCAGGATAAAAACAGAAACTAAACAGGACGATGAAAAAAACAAGCCACAGTCATTTGAACAACATTGCTCTCAATCCACTAAGGCCTCTTTGGTTTGCAATAAGCGCTTAATGCTCGTGCCAGTTAAGCCAGAGCTGATAGCCCTGGTCGGGGCAGAAGCTCTGGAAGTATGCGATGGCAGCGGTTATCTGCGCATCGTTTAGACAACTTGCCACCCCGGCATACTGCCCTGCGTGCCGTCACGAATGGTCTGCATCAACTGCGGGTGCGGGTGGTGCCATGCCGTGGCGGATCAACTCAAAGTAAGGAAGGATGTCAGCGCGGTTTCTTACGCTGTGAACCCAGATCACATCCTGTGCGCTTTCTTCACGATGCCATTGTGCTTCTGAACCTCTCTGATGAAAGATACAATTCCGGCCATGTCTGAGAATCCAACATCAGGCTGTGCTGGCATATTCCCGTATGTCCAATGGTGCTGCTGAACACCCTGGGTAACAGCTCGGGAGAAAGAGCTATTACCATGATGGCCGGGGTTATAAATAGTATGTATTAACGGCGGTCCCGTGAGTGTCCCTTCTCCGTTTAGACCGTGGCAGGCACCACACTTTTGATTAAAAACCTTCTGGCCTGAAGCCGCTCGGGATGACAATGCCCCGACTTTAACATCAACATGACCGTTAAAATGCCCAGCCCATACCGGTGAAGAAATCAAGCTGGAAATGAGTGCTAACAAAACAACTCTGTTCATAATTTATCCCTATATTTTGAATATTCAATTTCAGCCGAAGCTGATTTTTCGTTATTTAAATCAAACCTGTTGAACAGTTCGCGTCTGCGCTGTCGTGCAATGCTCCCAGTGAATTCAGCAGCCCCACATCCGACCACTCTTCAGGGCCATTCAGCCGTCACATCGCTTCGCGTTACAGAGGCGCCAAACACCCGCTGCGATTAATAAAATCAGGAGGATGAAGCCATTAATCAGCAGCGATTGCTCCATTGCCGTATCTCCAAAATGCGCCAGCAAAAAGCTGGCGGGCAAGATACCAACTGACGTAGCAATGAAAAAACGCCAATAACTCAGCTGCGTTACCCCTGCTGCATAACTGACCAAGTCAAAAGAGATGAAAGGCAGTAACCGCGACAGCATCACCAACCACATCAACCGCCGCTGATCGCCCAGTTTCCAAGCCGGGAAGCGTTGGTTTAACCAATCATGGGCCGCATTGAAGCCCAGCACCCGCGCAATACCAAAAGCGATCGATGCCCCTAACAGAGCTCCAACAAACACATAAAAAGTGCCCTCGTAATGACCGTAGATAGCACCGGCAGCCATCGCGATAGGAGCACTCGGTAGCGGACTAAACACAATCGCAGCGGTCATAGCTGCCACGATCACCAATGGCCCGGCCATACCGGACTGCCTGGCGAAATCTATGATGACTTGTGGGTCGCTCCAATCGAAACGGGAGGATAAGCTGAAGTGGTCTAACCAACTCCATAGCAAAAACGCGCTAACAACGAAGGCGATCAGGGCATAACGCAGCACTCTCTTTCCCTCAGAGTTGGTCATCTAATAGCCCTTAGGCGGCTTATTACAGCAATGACTGCTGGTCGATTGTGCATTGGCAGCTGTATTGTGATCGACAAACCGATACCAACGCAGACAGTGACGCTGCCAATAGCCACGACGGATAGAGATGTCGCTACGCGCTAGCAGCTCAAGAACCCGATCAATCTGTATCTGACTGGCATCGTATTTCAGAGCGAGTTGGTCACGCGTTGTAATGACCGCTGATATCATGCCTGGCAACGCCCTAATACTGGCTAGCGTAGTGGTCAGATCTCCTATGCCAACATCAAGCCGTAGCTGGCGTTTTACAACAAAGCCATCGGCAATGGCAGTTGAATCTTCGCTGTCCATTCCAGTGCCCCTTAATGTTTATGTCGTCGCTGCCAAATCAGGTAACCCTCGTCCGGCCACAGACTCTGAAACCATGCGATCACGGCATCCACTTCCGGATCACTGAGTTTGTCCTGCCAAGCAGGCATGCGTCCTGTGGTTCCTTCATTGATGGTTTTTTTCAACATCGGAAAAGGATGATGCCACGTATGCGCGCTGCCATTGAGCGGTGGTGGCGGATAGAGGCCATCCGCGTCGGGCTTGATCCACTGCGGTGTGGCTTCAGCCTCGGCGCCATGACAGCTAGCGCAATGGGTTTGATAAACCTGCTCACCCTGAGCTACCTGCTGCTGAGTAAACCAGCGACCAGTGTTGGCATCCTCATGCCAGGGATCAACCTGTTCCGAACAGGCCTGAAGAAACCCCAGCGCAAACAGTCCCAGCACCAAGCCAGTAAACACTCGATAATTCGTCATCTCACTAACACTCGATATCAATGGTATGTGCTAACAATGGTTAGCCGTTGGCAACTCGCAATCCGACCTTTCATGCTGATCGAGCCATCGGACTGCTGGCTGCAGCTAAGCGATTACGGTTGACGTAGAGGTACCTAAGTCGATTATCTTTCCACGATGTCGTTCGCAGAAAGGAAACGAAAAGGTGCAACCGGGAAGTTAAACCTGAGGAGGAGGGTCGGGGGGACTGAGCAGCGGGTCAGTAGGTTTGTTGGTATATGCGGTCACCGGCAAAGAGACAACGCCGTGCCTCATCACATTCAGGGCGCCCGGCAGGGCCGCGGAACCAGCACACTCCGAGGGGCATAGCCGATGATCGCCATCGAGACACGTCGGCATCGATTCGCAAGATGAATCGGTCAGGGCTTCCGTTGCCATGGGACTCTGTTGAACGGCAGTCAAAGACGCTAACTCAGCCGCCAACGATAGCTGTTGTCCTAGCACCAGCACCCCGATCAAACAAATTTTTACTATATACTTTGCCACATTCAACCCTATTGGCCCGGTTACAATCTTACCAGGCCGATTTAGTATCGCGCATCTTGTGAACTTTGATAAGCCCATTACAATCAAATTATTAATAATGGACAAGTAAACGATCCCCTAGGAGCAACATCATGCACGGAATGCTTAAGTCTGCAGCACTCATCACCCTAACTACCGCCCTTAGCGGCTGTGGCATGGGGATGGATCACTTCGATAACCGCTCTAACGGCCCAACCAGCTTCACCAGCAACGGTGAGCGCATCTACTTCACGGGCGTTGGCCGCGACGACCGCCCTGTCGCGGCATCCGGAGGCAACATGCATCAAAGCATGCACACGAGGGGCTGCGTGGGATGCCACGGCGCCGACCGTCAGGGAGGCCAAAGGATGTATCCCTTTTTCTGGATCCAGTCGCCGCCGTTGACGCCTAATGCCCTGTTTGGAGAGCATAACGACGGTCATGGTGACCACGGCAGCTACTCGCCGACTTCGCTGCGCCGGGCAATCAGGGAGGGGATTGATCCCAGCGGGGAAGCACTCGATAGCGCAATGCCACGCTGGGCAATGGGCGAGCAAGACCTGAGTGATCTGGTAGATTATCTTGGCGGGAAACGAAATGCTGGGCACTAGTGCTAGTGAGCCATAGAGCTGACCCCAAACTTAACCGAGGTGTCGTTTAATCCAGGGGCATATTCCAGGAACCCTGTTCGGGCTGCTTTGGGAGAAATAATTTTTGTGTTTATTTTTCAACACGAGATAAAACTGAAAAACCTCTCGCAAGCAATCCATCTCACCTACACTCTAGCAATGATTTTTATCATTAGTTTATCGTAGGACCTTGAACTATTACTCAATCAAGGGTTCTCACCAAGGATGGTAGATTGAGAAACATAATATGAATCGCAGGTATCGCCATCTTGTCCTGATTTTTATGCTACCCCTGTTTCTAGGGGTACAACAATTGAGTTGGGGCAATGTTTCATCCATCCATTCTAATCTCCCGCATTCATCCTGTGAAAGCGAGGCAACGCCCGTTACTTCGGCAGCCTCAGTAGGCGTTATCAACTGCTGCACTGATGGCGGCACTATGTTGAACTGCAGCGTCGGCTGTTCCGCAAGTGTCGGAGCCACCAACAGCCTCTCCTTATCGATGCCCCTCCCATCACTGCCTTCGTTACGGCCACACGTGGAATATTTTAATTCTGCTATCGATCCGGTACTCAAACGCCCTCCCATCCTGACGCTCTAACAGCCCCTTTTTCAACGCAGCCTGCGTTTCGTTTTCAGCACCCGTGAACAACGCCGTTTATTCATGGCCCAGACAGCACCCTGAGTTCGGTGTACTCTTTAAAAGGATTCTATTTATGCGTCACAAACCGTCATTACTGACTCTCGATAACCCTCCGCTGAGTCGCCGAAAATTTGTTCAAGGGATCGCGATGGGAGGCGTTGTGGCAGGTCTCAGCCTTCGCTCAGGGCAGCTATTCGCCAGCCAGTCAGATACCGCTGCCGTTCACACCCTAAGAGGCAACCAGTTCGACCTCAGCATCGATAATCAAACGGTCAATTTCACCGGCCAGACTCGTCTAGCAACCACCGTTAATGGATCACTCCCAGCACCGATATTGCGCTGGCAAGAGGGTAATGAGGTGACCCTCAGGGTCACCAATCGCCTTGATGTTGCCACCTCTATCCATTGGCACGGCATCATCCTGCCGACCGCGATGGACGGTGTACCAGGCATCTCCTTTCCTGGTATCGCACCCGGTGAAACCTTTACCTACCGTTTTCGGGTGCAACAAAGCGGCACTTACTGGTACCACAGTCATTCCGGTTTTCAGGAGCAGACGGGGTTATACGGCGCCATCATCGTCGACCCTAAAGAGAAAGAGTCAATCCAGTATGACCGCGATTATGTTGTGCAACTGTCGGATTGGAGCGATGAAGATCCTGACGATGTCTATGCCAAGCTCAAGAAACTCAGTCACTACTACAACTTTAACGAGCGCACTAGCTCAGACCTGCTAAAGGAGATTCGCGCCAAAGGGGTGACCCAAACCTGGCAAAATCGCCAGATGTGGAACCAGATGCGGATGAGCGACAGCGATATCTCGGATGTCACGGGCTACACCTACACCTTCCTGATGAATGGCCAAACACCGGCCGATGGTTGGGTCGGCCTTTTTCGTAAAGGAGAACGGGTACGTTTGCGCTTTATCAACAGCGCGGCCATGACCTTTTTCGATGTCCGCATACCGGGGCTAAAAATGACCGTGATCGCTGCCGATGGTCAAGATGTCGAACCGGTCAGCGTCGACGAGTTTCGTATTGGCGTCGCCGAAACCTTTGATGTCATCGTTGAACCCGACGACGACAGTCCCTACACCCTATTTGCCCAGGCTATCGACCGCTCCGGCTATGCGCTAGGAACCCTTACACCCGACGCGGGTGTGCGAGCAGAAATTCCCGAGTTCGATCCGGTTCCACTTCTAGGTCATGGTGATATGGGCATGGATATGTCGTCGATGGCCGGAATGGATCACGCCAGCATGGGGCATGGCGCTATGGCCATGGGTTCGATGCCTGGCATGGATCACTCCAGCATGGGAGGTACGCCAGCCCCACAAGGTGATATGGCGATGCAGGGAATGAGCATGGATGGGATGGATATGTCCGAGATGAGCATGGACGGTATGGATATGACCGACATGAACATGAGCGGTATGGAGATGGATTCAACGATGAGTCACCCACCAACCCCGCCATCACTTCCTACTAACCGCCAGGTTACACACGCGCCCACTGAGTTTGGCCCCCATGTCGACATGCGTGCCGATAGCCCAAGTTATCGGCTTGACGATCCCGGCGTCGGACTTAGGAACAACGGCCGACGAGTATTAACTTACGCCGATCTGATCAACCGCTATCCAACATTCGATCCCAGAGAACCTGGCCGTGAGATCGAACTCCACCTGACCGGCAACATGAGCCGCTATATGTGGTCTATCAACGGGGTGAAATTCGCCAATGCCGACCCGCTTCAGTTGAAATACGGTGAACGGGTGCGGATCACGCTGGTTAATGACACCATGATGAACCACCCGATGCACCTGCACGGCATGTGGAGCGACCTGGAGACCGGAGATCCCAGCCGCATCCCCAGAAAACATACCGTGGTGGTCCAGCCTGGGGCCAGAATCAGCTACCTGGTTAGCGCTGATGCACGCGGAGACTGGGCCTACCACTGCCATCTGATCTACCACATGCTGGGCATGTTCCGCCAAGTAACGGTGAGCTAAGGAGAACGATGATGAAGATTAACATTGCATTAGCCACCACCGCTCTTCTATTGCCACCATTGGCATTAGCTGCTGGGGAAGATGACCCGCTGCTCTACAAAGTCATCGTCGACCAGTTGGAGTATCGCGATGCGGACGGTCCCAACCCCATGGCCTGGGCGATCGACGGCTGGATCGGCAAAGACCTCAACAAACTCTGGATCAAGACCGAAGGCGAACGTATCAACGGCGTCACCGAAGAGCTGGAAGTGCAAACGCTTTACAGCAAAGCTGTCGCCCCATTCTGGGATCTACAGGCTGGCTGGCGCCATGAAAGCTTACCCGCTCCGGATAGAGACTGGGCCGTGGTTGGGGTGCAAGGACTGGCGCCTTATCTGTTTGAGGTCAATGCTGCGCTCTTTGTAGGAAAATCTGGACGCACTGCAGCGCGTTTTGAGGCTGAATACGAGTTCATGTTGACTCAACGCTGGGTACTATCACCCGAGATCGAGCTAAACCTGCTAGGTAAGAGTGATCCTGAACGAGGCTTAGGATCTGGGCTAACCGATACCGAGTTAGGTCTACGACTTCGCTATGAAATCCGTCGTGAATTCGCCCCTTACATCGGTATTAACTGGTCCAAGCTGTATTCAGATACGGCCGATTATGCCCGCGAAGAAGGCGAAAAAACTGAGGGAGGCCAGTTCGTTGTAGGCGTTCGTGCTTGGTTCTAACGGGGTTAATACCGCTGCAGTAATGAGCTGCACGCAGGCCTTGATAGGCCTAGTGTGCAGCTTAAGTTTCCAATCATCATTGGAACTTTATTGACCCAGTACCCTCACAAGATTTAGGCTAATTGGAAATCGTATAGGTCCCGAATAAATGCTCAACCAAACCTTAAAGCAACCCTCATACATAGCATTGCTGCTAGCAATAGCAGTGACTTTCTCTATGTGGGGGGGCTTTATTGGTACTCTGCAGCCCTCATCTGCAATCGCAGTAGATGTTGTTGAACTACAGTCAGATCAATCACAAGAAAACTGCATGACAACGCATTACACCAGCCATTCACAGCAATGCTCCAGCATGCAAGGCTGTTTTTCCGGCCACCTGCAATGTACAGGCATCCCAGTGAATCAAGCGACAAGCCTGTCAGAAGGGATAACCGTATTCTCTCTTACAGAAGCCATCTACAGTTCACCGTTCTCCCCTATCAGCATTAGACCCCCTATCGCTTAAAGCCATCGCGACCCAGTGATCGATAAGCGCCTGTTTTATTAGGACGCCAGCATCACATGGACAGGCTTCGATTAGGTGGTGCGGATATACCCCCTCTCCAGCATCGGAACAGCGCAACCAAGCTCTCAATAAGGGACTGGTGCTATGAACAATCAAAAAATTAAGCAGACGCCTAGCCGGCGACAACTACTAACCGCTGCCACATCGGTGATAAGTGGGATTGGTATAGGCGCAGCGGCATTCCCTTTTCTTGCCTCCTGGCAGCCCAGCGCCAAAGCAAAATCAGCAGGTGCTCCGGTGACAGTCGAGCTAGCCCAGTTAGCCGCAGGCAAGATGAAGGTAGCGGAGTGGCGTGGCAGGCCTATCTACATCGTCTATCGAACTGACGCGATGTTGAAATCGTTGCAGCAGCAGGAGCCTCTACTCAGCGATCCCGATTCCGTACGTCCCCAGCAACCCGCTTACATCTCCGGACCAACCCGCTCCATCGACGATCGCTACCTGATCGTTACTGGCGTTTGTACCCACTTGGGATGTGCTCCCACCTATCGACCTGATGTCGCACCCGAAGATCTCGGTTCAGATTGGAAGGGAGGGTTTTATTGCCCTTGTCACGGCTCCAAGTTCGACCTCGCTGGACGGGTATTCAAGGGCGTTCCGGCCCCCACCAACCTAGTGGTTCCACCACATTACTATGAGGGTGAAACCCGCATCATCGTAGGTGATGAGCAGGAGATTAGTTAATGTTCGATATCAGCCTTAACACTTTTGGATACATCGAGTTAGAGACTGAATATTCTACTCACTCAATACTCCTCCCTATCAAGATGGAGGATTCGATAGCGCATTCAAGCAGCCCAGATAGCAGCCCCCAAAGTCATGACAAAAAACAAGTAAGCGTCGAGAACGCTTCTAGCGCTGAACCATCGGCTCGTCAACAAAAACAGCGGGAGCAAAACCATGAATAAAAAAAACCACACACCCTGGTGGAAGAACGGCCACCACCTGATGATGTTAGGTTGCGTAATGTTGATGGGGTATTTCGTATGGGGAAGTAACACGATCAGCGGTACCGGCATGCTGTTGTTAATCGCCTGCCCGCTGATGCATCTACTGATGATGAAGAGCATGGGGGGAGGTAACTGCCATCAGCATTCCGAACAAAATAGCGAGCCCGAAAAGGCCTCAGTGAATAACCCAAAAAACACTCTGGCTCAGAAAGAATTCTGAACGATAAATTTATAAAGGAATATTGCCATGCGTATACAGACATTAAGTAAATTGGCGGGGCTATTGGCTACCGGCCTAACCGCCTCTTTATCGGCTGCACCTTTGGTTTATATCCCGTTAGGTGCGGGGAATGGCGTTGTTGAGGTAGATGCCTCAACCGATAAAATTATCAATCATTTTGAAGGGGTAGAAAACTCTCATGGGCTTGTGGCCACACCCGATGGTGAATACCTGATTGCAGGGAGCCTGTACGAAGACAATGCAAAGGTGGCTAAGGGAGATAAATTAACTAGCGATCTCTTTCTGCTTCATCCCGCGCATGGTCATGTGATGCAGACCATTGCAGTGGAAGGCTGGTCTCATCATTTGGCCATTACGCCAGACGGACGTTATGTGCTGTCCACCCATCCAACCAAAAATCAAGTCAGTGTGGTGGATATCGATAGCGGGCTTCAGATCAAAACGATACCAACAGGTAACGCCCCTTATTATGTTCGGGTTACCTCTGATGGTAAGCGTGCCTATGTCAGCAACAGCGGTTCCGCTAATATTCAAGAGATCGATACGCAGAGTTGGACCGTCATACGGACCATCGATGCTGGCCCCTCTCCAGAGCATATGGTGCTCTCCAAAGATGAGAAAATACTGTTTGTAAATAATGCTAGAAAAGGCACTGTGTCGGCGATTCCGTTGGATAAACCCGATCAACGTAAGATCTACGAGGTCGGCGCTAGCCTTCATGGGCTGGACATCAGTGACGATGGCAAACGCCTGTTTATCAGTAGCAAATCAGAAGGCAAACTAGTGGCGCTGGATTACCAGTCAGGCAAGCAGCAGGTGTTACCGTTATCACCCAAACCGTATCATCTCAATACGATTACCGGGACCGGAAAAGTCTATATTTCAAGTCGCTCGACACCCTCTGTCTGGGTCGTCGATCAACAATCACTGCAGGTGTTGAACACTATAGACCTACCCGCAGGAGAAGGGCACCAGATGGCCATCGTTCAATAGTGGCGGACCTAGAGATTACTAGGCCTGGTTCAAACTCTACGTATTAGGAGTATTTATATGAGATTTATATCATGGTCGGTGCTGTTGTTGAGCCTATTAATCAGTAATTTAACTTTTGCAGAAAGCCGTGAGGCAGTCGCATGGAAGATGATAGATGAAGAGGCACTGCTGATCGATGTCAGGACTGACCAGGAATACGTTGATGGACACCTGGTAGACGCGATTTTAATTCCCTACCAGCGCATCGTGGATCAATTCGCCAGGTTGGAAATCCGCAAAGATCGACGCGTAGTGCTCTATTGCCGAAGTGGCCGGAGAGCAGGAATTGCAGAAACGGCTTTACGCAGGGCAGGCTATACAAATCTATTTAACGGCGGGGGCTACCCTGCATTGATAGGGTATAAACGCCAGCAATAGGAAACCTATGCGAATAGTTCGATAAAATAAAAAGCAGGGACTAAATCTCTGCTTTTTATCCATTTATTTTATCAGTTAAGATCGTTTGAATTTGACAGGCAAGCCACAAACATAGGATCGAAACGATTGTTTAACACGCTCGCGAATTAAACAATCGAATCTCCGACTTTTATATGCCGCCGTCGACTTTTCTAGGAAAATCGCCTTGGTCGACCCTATTTCTTCTGAACAGAATCTTACTAGCGTATTCCAGAACGCTCTTGTCGGACCCTAACATAAGCGATGATATGCGCGGCATCTGTAGGTGAAACCTGCGACTGTGGTGGCATATCACCGAACTCCCAGTGATGCGCACGAACACCATCTTTGACCGCTCGGTAGAATGCTAGATTGGCATGATGACTCGGCTCATACACCTTGTGGTTCAAGGGTGGTCCCAGCTTCGACCCACTCATCATCAACCCATGACAGCTGGAGCAATTTTTACTGTAGAGCTGCCGCCCCAGATCCTTGTCTCCAACAAAATCAGCCGGAGGCAAACCTAGATTGGCCAACCGCTCTGCCTCATCAGGCACACTGCAAGCGGTTAGCAACGTGGCGAACCCCAAACCTATCCACGGTTTTAGTTTCATAAATTTTCCCATTACGTAATGTATTCGGCTAAACCATCCGAGTTGACTGACTCAGCTCCGGTATAGGCCAAGGCGATGCTCTCTACTTGCTCCACTCTGCCTTTCATCAAAAAGGGGCCTAATCGGCTAGATTGTAGTTTCGGCGTGTGCTGCAAAGTTCGATACAGTGACGATGAGACCAACGCTCTGACCCCCGCCTCCTTGCAATGCGATTGCAGCCCTGCAGCCACATTGATGGTATCGCCAAAGTAGACCAGCTCACGTTTCAGGTCTCCCACCTCGCTCACCAACACCGGCCCCGCATTAAGCCCAGCGCGTAGGTCGATCCATGCACCATGCTGCGGTTTGTTAAGCTGCTTATGCATTTCAATGATGTTAAAAACGTCGACTAAACACCCCAGAATATCGGGAGCCGCGCGTCGTTTTGACAAATCCCAGGTGATAACCATCTCATCGCCGATATAACGGTGTACCTCTCCCCCGTACTGATCGACCATACTGGCAATATCGAAGAACAGGTTACCGATTAAGGTCTGTGTCTTGGCGTCGCCGATTTTTTCGGTAAGTTGGGTTGACCCCACCACATCAAGGAACATGAACGCCAAGTGTTCCATCGCCGGCTCCTGGTAACGACCTAGTAGGATTTCAATCAATGAACGTGTACCTAAAAAGGCGGTAATTCGGAGCAATAGATTAAACGTAAACGCCATGAACAGGCAGAACACGAAGTGGCGGCCAAAATTTTCCTGCAGCATCCACTGAAAACTCAAATCATGGCTAAGCCCCAGCCAATGCCGAGTCAACGTCATGTTGAGAAAGATGATAGTGATCCAAATAAGGGTCAGGACCAAGGTGTAGCTAATCAGCGGCAGACGGCGCAGTCGCCGCCCTCGACGTTTGCGCACCCAGATCGTATCCAACAATCCGATGAAGATGCCGTTCAGAATACCGTTGACCAATCCAAAAGAAACCCCTTCAGACAAGACAACGCTGTATAGAACACCGAACAGGGAGGAGGCAACCGTGATGACCAACACCCGCTTCATATCCCGCCTTCTCATGTAACCTATAAACACAATCAGTTTCATCCTTAGTTAGGCTTGCGCCCATAAACAGCACCTAAGCGGTAGTCACCACATCCGAGTAGGGGAACTCAAATATGGCAGCTACCTAGGGAAGCGCTATCAAATCAAAACAACTCCTTTGTCCGATTAGATTAACAGTCGATTAATGTTGGCCGGGCATGCCCGCGCCGCCTTTAAATCCGCGATGAAAGACTTGATGAACATAGCTCAAGATACTCCAGCGCTCTGATTCGTTGAGAACTCCCTTGAACGCAGGCATGGCCGATTTCATGGAAACGAATGGCTCTACGGTGCCACCTTCTGAGATACGCCAGAACAGGTACTGATCGCCTTTCCCCTGCTCCATATGAAAGTGATTGGTCAGATCCGCCGGCGGGTGCTCCAAGCTCTTCGCCAACGGCCCGGTGCCTCGTCCATCGACGCCGTGACAAGCCATACAGTTATCACGGTACAGGTTCATCCCTTTACTGGCCTGTTCGTAACTATCCCACTGATCAAAGGTTTTGTTATCAAAAGTGGCTGGCGGCTCCGACCAGGAAGCATGCGCATGACCCGCCATGCTCATGCCTCCATGCCCTGCTTCAACGGGGACCACTTTCATCGAACTCATGTCCATGGTATCCATGTTCATGCTGCCCATATCCATCTCCCCCATCTCTTTTGAGGGCTTCCCATGACCGCTGTCATGCTGACCGCCAGCCTGGGCCGACAGTGCAAATACAGCCGTCAACGGCAGTAGCAGGCCTAGTTGTATAATTTTTCGCATCGTTAACTCCTGAACGTATAAACGCCTTAGGGGGATTCAGTTACCCCCCGTGATTTCTCTCGTGCGTTACTTGGTGTAATGCACCCCACCAAAGTGCTTCTTGCCGTCAGGGGTTTTAAACAACACCATCACCTGATTCTTACCACCATCTTGCAGGTCGTACCCGGCCATATACCAGTCACCCATCTTCATCAGCGGTTTGCTTTCTTCCTTGCCGTCGGGGTAGACCACTTTGGAGTTGGCTTGTATCTCAGAGATAGCATTCGCCCCCTTCTCAACCTTGACCATCAGGTTATGCGAACCACCATGGCGCATCCCTTCAGCGGCTTCCATCACATGAAAGCTGACGGTGTAACCATCAATATCGCGTTTTTCCAGGAACATCTTGCTGCCACCGGGGTTCTGCGCCATCGTGCTATGACTCTCGCCAGCATGGCCCTCTGATGCCTGTAATGGGGTTACCAATGCGATAGCACTGAATGTAGATACTGCTAAGATATGAGCAAATTTCATGATTTTTTCCTTTCTATTGATCTGCAGATGTTTGTTACTTGTGAGTTAAATTTAATCCGTTTCTCTTCGTTCAAGCGGGTGTCCGATAGCCGCTTCTTTGATCGGGTCATGGGCCTTACGTAAACGCTCTTTGATCTGCAGCACCAGGCCGTAGATCACCGGCAGCACCACCAGGCACAGCAAGGTCACGCTTACCATGCCACCAACCATCGGTGCGGCGATGCGCTGCATCACCTCCGATCCGGTGCCGTGGCTCCACATGATCGGCAGTAGCCCGGCGATGATGGCTACCGAAGTCATGGCGATAGGCCGAACCCGTTCGGCGGTGCCACGGCGCACCGCATCGAGCAACTCATCAGGCATGAGCTTCACTCCCGCATGCCCTTTGTCTCGGCGCTTGGCCGCCACCGATTGGTCGATAAAGGTCAACACCAACACCCCGATCTCGGCCGCCACACCGGCCAGCGCGATAAAGCCAACCGCCACCGCCACCGACAGGTTGAAACCCAGCGAGTGCACCAGCCAGATCCCCCCGACTAGGCCAAACGGAATCGACAGCATCACCACCAGCGGCGCGCTGATATTGCGGAAATTAAAATATAGCAGCAGGAAGATGATCAGCAGCGTCGCCGGTACCACGATCTTTAAGCGTTCGGCAGCCCGCTCCATATACTCGTACTGACCCGACCAGGCGATGGTGTAACCCGGTGGCACCTTGACCTGTTCGGCCACCGCTTTCTGCGCCTGTTTGACGTAACCGCCAATGTCGGAGACGTAGATATCGACATAGATCCATGAGGTCAGCCGTGCATCTTCGCTCTTGATCCCCGGCGGCCCCCGACGCATCTTCAACTCGGCCAGCTGCTCCAGTGGAACTTGCGCGCCGCCGGGCGTCGGAACCAGTACCCGACGCAGCGAGTCGATATCGTCACGTAGTTCACGCGGATAGCGGACATTAACCGGGTAGCGCTCCAGCCCTTCGACGGTACGGGTGACATTCATGCCGCCGATCGCAGTCTGAATCACATCCTGCACATCACCGACGGTGAGGCCATAACGCGCCGCGCTCTCGCGATTGATATCAAAATCGAGGTAATAACCGCCAACTGCGCGGTCACCAAAGGCGGTCAGAGTACCCGACACGCCGCGTACCACCTGCTCGATCTCGATCACCATCTCTTCCAAGGTCGCCAAACTGGGGCCGCTAACTTTGATGCCGACCGGAGTCTTGATACCGGTCGACAACATATCTATGCGGGTCTTGATCGGCATGGTCCAGGCGTTGGCCAGTCCCGGGAACTTAATCGCCGCATCCATCTCGCCCATCAGCTCCTTGGTGGTCTTGGACGGATCGGGCCACTGCTCTTTGGGCTTGAGTTTGACGGTGGTTTCCAGCATCCCTAACGGTGCCGGGTCGGTAGCGGTACTGGCCCGTCCCGCTTTACCAAACACCCGCTCCACCTCAGGGAAACTGATCAGAATCTTGTCGGTCTGTTGCAGCAGCTCCTTGGCCTTAGTGATCGATACACCCGGATAGGTGGTCGGCATATAGAGGATGTCGCCCTCATCCAGCGGCGGCATAAATTCGCTGCCCAATTTGGACAGCGGGTAGTAGGTCGCTGCCAAAATCGCCACCGCGATGATCAATGTGATCCAACGCCAGCGCATCGCTAAACCCAGCACCGGGCCATGCATCCAGTGCAGCACTCGGTTCACCGGATTCTTGGCTTCGGGCAAAATCTTGCCGCGAATGAAGTAGCCCATCAGTACCGGCACCAGGGTGATCGCCAGCATCGCGGCAGCCGCCATCGAGTAGGTCTTGGTGAATGCCAGCGGGCTGAACATCCGTCCCTCTTGCGCCTGCAGGGTAAACACCGGCAGGAACGACACCGTGATGATCATCAGCGAGAAGAACAGCGCCGGGCCGACCTCACGGGCCGAATCGGCTATCGCCATCCAGCGTTCGTTGTCGGTTAATCTCCGCTGCAATCGATCATTGGCCATCTCCAGGTGCTTATGGGCGTTTTCGATCATCACGATCGCACCATCGACCATCGCACCGATCGCGATGGCGATCCCCCCCAGCGACATGATATTGGCGTTGATGCCTTGCCACTGCATCACGATAAAAGCCATCAGAATGCCGATCGGCAGGGTGATAATCGCGACCAATGCCGAACGGGCATGCAGCAAAAACAAGATACATACGACCGACACCACGATCGATTCTTCGATCAGTTTTTCGACCAAGTTCGTCACCGCTCGCTCGATCAGATCGCCACGATCGTACACCGGGATGATCTCGACACCGGCCGGTAGACCGGGTTTGAGCTGTTCAATCTTTTCGCGTACCCGCTCTAGAGTGGCCTGGGCATTCTCGCCGTAGCGCATCACGATAATACCGCCGACGGTCTCGCCTTCACCGTCCAGCTCGGCCACCCCGCGACGCAGCTCCGGTCCGAGTTGCACCTGGGCGATATCTTTGATCCGCAGCGGCGTGCCATCAACAGAAGCGCCAACGGGGATCTGCTCAAGGTCTTCGACACTCTTGATATAGCCCAGACCGCGTACCATGTACTCGGTCTCGGCCATCTCGATCAGCCGGCCACCGACATCGTTGTTGGAGCGTTTAATCGCCTTGGTGACCCGCGATAACGGCACGTTGTAACGCGCCATCAGATTGGGGTCGACCTCGACCTGATACTGCTTCACATGACCACCGATACTGGCCACTTCAGACACACCCGGTACGGTCTGCAGTTGATAGCGCAGATACCAATCCTGGATCGATCGCAGTTGTGCTAGGTCATGGCGACCGCTGCGATCGACCAGGGCGTATTCATAAACCCAGCCTACCCCCGTTGCATCGGGCCCCAGTACTGGCTGAACTTTGGCAGGCAGGCGGCTGGCGGCGTAGTTGAGCTGCTCCAGCACTCGCGAGCGGGCCCAATACATATCGGTGCCGTCTTCGAAGATGATGTAGACAAACGAGTAGCCGAAGAACGAGTAGCCGCGTACCACCTTGGATTTGGGCACGCCCAGCATCGCCGTGGTCAACGGATAGGTAACCTGATCTTCGACCACCTGCGGTGCTTGGCCGGGATACTCGGTAAAAACGATCACCTGTACATCAGACAGATCCGGAATCGCATCCAACGGCGTCTGTTTCACCGCCCAGATACCGACCGCAATCAACAATGCGGTAGCGATCATGATCAAAAAACGGTTACGTAACGAACCGTTAATAATGCTATCGATCATGACTGAGGCTCCCCGGTCGATTGCTCCTCAGACTGCTGACTTTGGGGTAATGGATCCATCGACATCTGATCCATAGACAAGTCGTCCATCGACAACGTATCCATACTCATGCCATCCAACGTCGAGCCGTCCATAGAGAGTTCATCCATCGAAAGCTCATCCATAGACATGCTGTCCATCGACATCCCCTCCAGAGACAGCCCCGCGTCGGGTTCTTCGGCCTGCAACGCCTCCATCATCTTGGCCGTGGCTTCGCGCAGTTTGGATTCAGAATCGATCAGGAACAGCGCCGAGCTGACCACCCGCTCACCCGCCTGCAGACCGGAACGAATCTCGACCCAACCGTCACTGCTGTAACCTAATTCGACCTCACGCGGTTCAAACTTGCCCACATCACGCACCACAAACACCTGCTCGCGCGAGCCCGAGCGGACAATCGCTTCGTTCGGCACTACGACCGCATTGGGACGGGCATCGGCACCGATGGTGATATCGGCGAACATGTCGGGTTTAAGCAGCCCCTCGGCATTGTCGAACTCAATTCGCACTTTGACGGTACGGGTCTTCGATTCGGCGTACGGGTAGATGTAAGACACCGTGCCCTCAAACTGCTTATCACGCATGCCGGTGACCTTCATCGACGCGGTGTCGCCGATCGCGATCCACGGCAACTCGTACTCGTAGACGTCAGCCAGCATCCACACCTTGGACAGGTCGGCCAACATGTACAGTTCGGTCTTGGGCATAACGAACTGGCCTTCACGGGTTCCAACGCTCAGTGCCACGCCATCGAACGGAGACTCGATGCTGACCGCACGACGCACCTGTCGGCTCTGTTGTAGCTCCTTGATCTCATGCTTCGGCATATCCAGCAGCAATAGCCGCTGATAGGAGCTATTCAGCATCTCCTCGGCGCCAGTGCGAATGTCGACGTAACGGCTTTCTTTGAGAGCTTCAAGGTTTTCCAGTGCCAGCAGATACTCCTGCTGGCTGGTGACCAGTTGCGGCGAGTAGAGCTGCAGTAGCTCATCGCCTTTACGGACACTATCGCCAACACGCGAGATAAACTGTTTTTCGACCCAGCCCTCGGTGCGTGGGTGAATCCGGGTCATGCGGCTGTCATCAACGGTGATCCGCCCCGTTGCTCGTATCTGCTTGACCAGATTACGCTGCTCGACCAGCACCGTTCGTACGCCGATATTCTGCACCATGACCGGGTCGATCTTGACGGTACCCGAGGGTTCGTCGCTAGCGCTATCACCGGCATCGTCGGCATAAACGGGGATGTAATCCATGCCCATCTCATCCTGGGCGGCAACCGGCGAGGTGATCGCTGGATTCATCGGATTACGGTAGAACAGCGGTTCGGCCTTGGCTGCCTTCTTCTCGGGATAGACCGGGATGTATTCCATCCCCATCTCATCTTGAGCCGGTACCGGCGAGGTGATGGCAGGATTCATCGGGTTGCGGTAGAACAACGGCCGTTCTGCCGCGGGTTCGTTGGCACTGGCCTGCGGCAGGATGTCGATGTCGTGGCCGAACAACGTGGATTCCAACCACGGCCGACCCGCGCCGATGGATAGGCCCAGAGCTAACGCAACAACGGCGGTGATAGCGGTTTTATTCATGACTATTGTCTCTGCTCAAGTGAATCGGTCTCTGTATTGATGCGATGGTTGGCGTGATCGGTATACCCACCGCCGAACTCAGGCTAGCCAGCGCCATCTGCCCTTCGCTCACGGCTTTCCAATATTGCAGTTGCAATCGGTTAACCATCAGCTGCGCTTGAATCAACGCAGAAAAATCGACCTTGCCGACCTGATACCCCGACAGCATCGAGGAAACCGTCTGCTTGGACTGTGGAATCATCCCCTGCTCGAGCAGCCCCATCTGCTCCTGCGCTTGCTGATAACTCGACGCGGCTTGGACAATCTCGCTACGCACCTTAAGTTGAGCACTACGCAGCGAGGCTTTACGGCTGATCAGCTCGGCGCCTCGTTGACCCACCTTGCGCTGCTGTTTAGAACTGGAATAAAGCGGCAGCTTGATACCCAATTGAATCGATGCCAGATCCGCACGTGAATTACCGTTTGGGGCATCCTGTCGGTAGCCGTATGCGACGCCCAACGTCAGATCAGGTAACAGCCCCTCGCGGGCCAACTCCTGCTGATCACGCGCAGCATCCACCATCCGCTGCTTCTGATGCAGCCACGGCCGCTGCTGCAACGCGCTATCGATCATCGATTCCAA
>JBALWS010000089.1:0-18126 GCA_036960405.1 Halopseudomonas sp.
CCATGATTGAGCTTGATTTTGCGCGGGAGGTGTAGCAGTTCGTCGGTTTGGTAGTCGAGGTAGTTGATGGTCCAGCCTGCTTGCTGGAGTTGTTGCAGCCGGTTGTCGGGGTCGAGAGTCTTGGTGTGGTCGCTCTGCGGCGCGGGTAAGCCCCTTATCCAATAAGGGATCAGGCTAACCGGCACGTTCCAACCGAGTTGCTGGTTTAGCAGTTGTTCGGGGCTGGCGGCTTGGTAGTGGCCTTTATCTTTGATGTCGAGCGAGATTCCTGCTTGCTCTGAGCCTTCTATATTGACGGCTCCTTGGCCAAAGGGGCCTGCTATATAGATGCGGTAGTGGTCCTGTTGTTGTGACCAGTTGAGGTTGGCGGCGAGGTCGTCGTTATCGGTTTGAATGCGGATTTTGCCAAGTATCTGCCATTCGGTTAGTGGCAGAAGCTGTTGTTGGTGTTGGTTCCAGCTTTGCTCGGGTGGCGCGGGTGGTCGCGGGGACTGGCTGCTGCAGCCGAACAGGGCCAGACACCCTAGTGCCATGAGACATTGGCCGTTTGCCGGTTTCATGGAGTGGCCCCGACTTGGCGCATCGCCTCGATAATTTGGGGGCTTTTGGGGCTACGTTTGAGCGCGTCTGCCCAGACTTGTTTGGCTTTGTCCTGCTGGCCCATTTTCCAATATACCTGGCCCAGGTGGGAGGCGATTTCGGGGTCTGGAAAATATTCATAAGCGCGGAGCAGGTATTGCAGTGCCAGTGAATAGTCCCCCAGGTTGTATTGAACCCAGCCCATGCTGTCGAGAATGGCGGGGTCTTCGGGTTTGAGTTGCAGTGCCTTGCGAATCAGTTCTAGCGCTTCCTGGTGGCGCTCGGTGCGGTCGGTCAGACTGTAACCGAGAGCATTCAGTGCGGTGGCGTTATCGGGGTTGATGCTAAGAAGTTGGTTGAGATCCTGCTCCATCTGGTCGAGGTCGTCGAGTTGTTCGCTGAGCATGGCGCGATTGTAGAGTAGCTGGGTGTTGGATGGGTGCTGGGTCAGCGCCTCGGTATAGACCTGGATCGCTTGTTGCTGCTTGTCCTGTTCGCTCAGCCAGCTGGCCTCTAACGCAAACAGGGTGGCGCTCTGCCTGGGGTGTTTATTACGGCTCTCTTGATAGATCTTGCGTAGTTGCGGTTCGTCGGACGGTTGGTTCAGTAGTTTGCCAACCTCCGCTAGCCCTGCCATCAGATAGGGCGAATCGTCGATCTGTTGGTAGTGCGCCAGCGCTTCGTCGCGTAGCTGTTTGATCTGGGCGATTCTTCCCAGGTAGTAATGCAGGGTGGAGTTGGTGCCAAATTGCTGGCTGAGCTGGCTGAAGTAACTCTCGCTCTGCTCGATCTGGTTGTGCTCGAGCATCAGTGCCCCGAGGTAGAACTTCAGATTGTGGTCGTTGGGATGCTGGGTGGTGAGCAGCTCGGCTTGCTGTTTGGCGGCATCAAACTGGCCTTTTTGCAGCAATAAACGAGTATAGAGCGTGCGCATCTGCTTGTGTTCGCGTTGGTTTAGCTCTTCTCTGAGGTGTCCTAGCGCTGTGTCTAAGTGGCCGCTACGGGCTTGGAGGTCAGCTTCGAGAAGAATCGCCCGATCAAATTGAGGGGCGAGACTAAGTGCTTGTTGAGCCAGGGCTAAGGAGAGGGTTAGGTCGCTGCTGAAACGCAACAGGCTGGCTTTGGCGTACAGTAGTTTGGGTTGATCGGGATTGTTGGCGAGTAGTTGGTCGAGCAGCTCCAAGTAGATGGCCTGCTCCTCGGGGGGCATCTTTTGCGCCCGTTCTGACAGCGCGTCTACGGTTGCCAAGGTGCCGTTGGATAGCGCGGCTTCGAGTAAGGGGAGCGCACGTTCGCTATCGCCCTGGCGGATAAGTTCTGCGGCAGCGATGTTGCTGGGTTCGGGGTTGTTGGGTTCGAGTTTGGCCCAAAGCAACGCGGCTTTAAGTCGGCTGTTAGGGTCGCGGTACTGCTCGGCAAGATGGGTGGCGTGGCGAGTGATGTTGATATCTTCGGTGCGCTCGGCTTCACGCATATAATTGTGCAGCGCTATTTGCGGCATGTTGCGCTGAGTCGCGATCTCGGCAACGAGCAGGGCGTAAAGGGTCGAGGCTTCAAAACTGCCCTGTGCGGTCGGCGCTGAGTCGGCTGCTGGGGGGGCGGGTTGAGGCTCGGTCGACTGTAGCGACTGGCTGGCGCAGGCGCTGAGTAGCAGTGCCAAGGCTAAGGTTGAGAGTGGGCGTAGATCGATAAAGCGTAATGAATCCATAAATATGGGTGGCCTTGTTGGTGTCGCTGTGGATAGCCCTGATTTGATCGGTAACTATAAGGGGCTTAGCGACACTTGTCAGTTATCGCTGTCGTCTCTGAAGCATAGACCCCAAAAAGCGATTAAATACTGCATCGATTTCGATGTTATTGATGGATAGATAGCTTAATCAATAGTGCCGGAGCGTGTATTATTACCCGCTTGGATTTTTGTAGTCGGAGTTCTGTACGCTCGATGGCTTTATTGGCGTTAGGCATCAATCATAAAACCGCATCGGTTTCTGTCCGCGAGAAGGTGGCGTTTGCCCCTGAGCAGATGGAGCACGCGTTGCTCGAAGCGTGCCAGAAAGCGGGTCTCAAAGAGATCGCTATTCTGTCGACCTGCAATCGTACCGAGCTATACTGCTCTGCGCCCTTGGAGGGAAGCCGGGCGTTGTTGGAGTGGATGAGTGATTACCACAACTTGTCATTCGATGAGCTTGAGCCCAGCAGTTACACTTATTGGAACGAAGATGCCGCTCGGCATATGATGCGCGTTGCCTGCGGTTTGGATTCGTTAGTGCTGGGCGAACCGCAGATTTTAGGTCAACTGAAGTCCAGCTATGCGGTGGCTAACGCGGCCAATTCGATCCACTCGGAATTGGGAAGACTGTTTCAGCACTCCTTTTCGATCGCTAAAAAAGTTCGTACCCAGACCGCTATCGGAGAAAATCCGGTATCGGTAGCTTATGCCGCAGTGAGCCTGTCGCAGCACATCTTTACCGATCTGAGTCAGAGCAATGCGCTGCTGATCGGAGCCGGCGAGACGATCGACTTGGTGGCGCAGCACTTAGCGCGCGCCGGTATCAAACAGATCGTTGTCGCTAACCGAACTCTTGAGCGGGCTCAGACGCTGGCCGAGCAGTTCGATGCCCGGGCTGTGTTGCTGCCCGAGATCCCCGATGAGCTGGTTAATGCCGATATCATTATCTCTTCGACAGCCAGCCCGTTGCCGATTCTAGGCAAGGGCGCGGTTGAGCGGGCGTTAAAGGCCCGCAAGCATAAACCGATGTTTATGGTCGATATTGCGGTGCCGCGTGATATCGAACCCGAAGTGGGCGAGCTGTCAGATGTTTATCTTTATAGTGTCGATGATTTGCGCGAAGTGATCGAAGAAAACGTCAAATCGCGAGAAAGTGCAGCCAAGGAAGCCGAAGCTTTAATCGCCCAAGGTGTGCAGGCGTTTATGCTGCAACTGCGCTCGTTGGGCGCGACCGATAGTTTGCGGGCGCTGCGGAGTAAGGCTGAGGCGATTCGCGACCTGGAACTCGAAAAAGCCTGCAAGCAGCTCGAGAATGGTAAGGACGCGCAGCAGGTGTTGCAGCAGTTAGCCCGCGGGCTAACCAATAAGTTGATCCATTCTCCCAGTGTTCAGATGAAACAGGCCGCCGCGCACGGTCGCTCTGAGCTGCTTGAGTTGACCCATGAGCTGTTTGAGTTACCGTTCGATAACAGTTGATTATTATCCAGTCGAGCCCCGTTTGAGGGTTTGGCGAGTCCTAAGGTTGCCATGAAAGCTTCAATTCAGAATAAGCTTGATACCCTCAAAGATCGCTACGAAGAACTGGCTGCATTGTTAGGCGATGCCGAAGTGATCAACAATCAGAACCTGTTCCGGGGCTACTCGAAGGAGTATGCCGAGCTGGAGCCGGTCGTTCAGAGCTATAGCGAATACCTGCAGGTGCAAGACGACTTGGCCGAAGCACGCGAGATGCTCGACGACCCTGAAATGAAGGAGATGGCCGAGGAGGAAATCAAGGCCAGTCAACAGCGTCAGCAAGAGTTGGAGCTTGAGCTGCAGAAGTTGCTGCTGCCTAAAGACCCTAACGATGGCAGTAACACCTTTTTGGAAGTGCGGGCTGGCACCGGTGGTGACGAGGCGGCCATTTTTGCCGGTGACCTGTTTCGGATGTACTCCCGCTATGCCGAGCGGATGGGCTGGAAAATCGAGGTGATCAGCGAGAGTGGCGGTGATCACGGCGGTTACAAGGAGATTATCACTCGGGTGGTGGGTAAAGATGTTTACTCAAAAATGAAGTTTGAATCGGGCGCGCACCGGGTCCAGCGAGTACCGGAGACCGAGTCGCAGGGACGTATTCATACCTCGGCCTGCACCGTGGTGGTCATGCCCGAAGTGGAAACGACCGATGCGATCGAGATCAAGAAGGCCGATCTTCGGGTCGATACCTTCCGTGCCTCGGGAGCGGGTGGTCAGCACGTTAACAAGACCGATTCGGCGATCCGTTTGACCCATATTCCGACCGGCATTGTGGTCGAGTGTCAGGAGGAGCGCTCGCAGCATAAGAACCGGGCGAAAGCGATGTCGCTGCTCAGTTCTCGCATCCTGGCCGGTATTCAGGAAAAGCAGGCGGCGGAACAAGCCGATACCCGTAAGAGTTTGGTGGGTAGCGGCGACCGCTCCGAGCGGATTCGTACCTATAACTACCCACAAGGGCGAGTCACCGATCACCGCATCAATCTGACCCTGTATAAGTTGGCCGAGGTGATGACGGGCGATGTAGATGCGGTGATTGAACCGTTGATCCATGAGCATCAGGCGGAGCTGCTCGCTGCGATGGGCGATTGATGCCGATGGCGCTGAGGATCGATCAGGCGCTGGCCCGGGCGGAAGAGTTACGAGCACTGTCAGATTCTCCCGAGCTAGATGTACAGTTGTTGCTCGGCAGCGTGCTGGATAAACCGCGTAGCTACCTTTATACCTGGCCCGAACGTACGCTAGATACCGAGCAGTTTGATCGGTTTGACGTGATGTTTGAGCGCCGCAGAAATGGTGAGCCGGTGGCTCATATTCTGGGGACGCGTGATTTTTGGACCCTTACTCTCGAGGTGGATGCCACCACCTTGATCCCTCGTCCGGAAACCGAGTTGTTGGTTGAGTTGGCGCTCGATACGCTGGATGCAACGCCAAAAAGGGTGGCTGACTTGGGCACCGGTACCGGTGCTGTGGCGCTGGCGCTGGCGAGCGAAAGGCCCAGCTGGGCCATCAGTGCAGTGGAGTTCTCCAATGCCGCTGCGCAGTTGGCAGAGCGCAACCGCAAGCGATTGAGCATTACCAATGTAGAAGTGTTGCTCGGTAGCTGGTGTGAGCCGTTGGTGGGTGAGTTCGACCTAATCGTTAGTAATCCGCCTTATATCGATCCTGCCGATCCGCACCTGCAGCAGGGCGATGTCCGTTTCGAGCCTGCTAGTGCATTGGTGGCAGAAAACCAGGGTTTGGCTGATATTCAGGTGATCGCCAACCAGGTGTATCAACGCTTGAAACCGAGCGGCGGGTTGATGCTAGAACACGGTTATGACCAGGCTGAGGCGGTACGACAGATATTAAGCGCCGCTGGTTTTCGATCCGTTAACACCTATAAGGATCTGAACCAGCAAGATCGGGTCACGGTTGGCTATGTTGATAAAGACCAGCTAGGCATGAGGAGAAGCAGAGATGATGAATGATCAGCAACTGCTGCGCTACAGCCGCCAGATAATGCTGCCCGAAGTGGATGTGGATGGGCAGGATAAACTGTTGGCTGCTCGGGTATTGGTGATTGGCCTGGGAGGTCTAGGATCTCCGGTAGCGTTGTATCTAGCCGCAGCAGGCGTTGGCCAATTGGTGCTGAGTGATTTTGACGAGGTCGATCTGAGTAATCTGCAGCGTCAAGTTGCCCATGGTCAAGCCGATATCGGTCGACCAAAAGTTGAATCCGCGCGCGATCAGATTTTGGCGCTCAATCCCGAAGTCCAAGTGACCGCACTAAACCTTCGGCTTGAGGGTGACGCGCTGCTGGAGCAAGTTGCTCAGGCCGATGTGGTGGTCGATTGCTGCGATAATTTTGTCAGTCGTTTTGCTATCAATAGTGCCTGCGTGCAGCAGCGCACGCCGCTGGTGTCGGGCGCGGCGATTAGGCTTGAGGGCCAGGTCAGTGTGTTTGATAGTCGTGACTCTAAAAGCCCGTGTTACCGTTGCTTGTTTCCTGATGGCGGTGATGATGCTGCGTTGACCTGTGCTAACAGCGGTGTGATTGCACCATTGGTCGGCATGATCGGTACTACCCAGGCATTAGAGACGCTGAAGTTACTAACCGGTTTTGGTACCTCGTTGGTTGGCAGGTTGTTGTTGCTCGATGCCAAGCATCTGGAGTGGCGCAGTCTAAACTTGGGACGAGACCCCGATTGTCCCGAGTGCGGCGACCGGGGCTGATTTTGCTATGGCGGGCTGAGACCTGCTTTTGGCCAGGGGAGCAGCATGCACCTGCAATACGAAGATGCCTATTTAAAACAGATCCTAACATCGGTAAAGACGATCGCCCTTGTCGGTGCAAGCCCAAAGCCTCACCGCGATAGCCACAGGGTGATGGCGTATCTGCAGGCGCGTGGTTATCGAGTTATTCCGGTCAATCCGACCTGTCGGGGCGAGGAGATGCTAGGAGAGCGGGTTTACTCCAGACTGGAAGATATTTCGGAGCGAATTAAGATCGATATGATCGACGTGTTTCGGCGTTCGGATGCGGTGCCTGAGATCGTCGAAGCGGCTATCCGTATCCATGCCAAGGTGTTGTGGTTGCAGTTGGGCGTGATTCACGGAGAGGCCGCGCGGCGTGCCGAGGAGCATGGCATCCAGGTGGTGATGGACCGTTGTCCAAAAATTGATATGCCCCGGTTGGGGTTGGATAAAACTTATTAGGCCAGGAGATATCCCGATGCCGCTGTTAGATAGCTTTACTGTTGATCATACCCGGATGAACGCCCCTGCTGTTAGGGTGGCCAAGTATATGACGACTCCCGGTGGTGACACCATTACCGTGTTTGATCTGCGTTTTTGCCGACCAAATGATGAGATCTTGAGCGAGCGCGGTATTCATACCCTAGAGCACCTGTTTGCTGGCTTTATGCGCGATCATCTCAACGGCAACGGGGTAGAGATTATTGATATCTCCCCGATGGGGTGTCGCACCGGATTTTATATGAGTCTGATTGGAACCCCTGATGAAGCTCGGGTTGCGGCGGCTTGGTTGGCAGCAATGGAGGATGTGCTAGGGGTGCAGCAGCAGAGTGAGATCCCCGAGTTAAACGAGTTTCAGTGTGGCACTTACGCGATGCATTCGCTCGATGAGGCGCAGCAGATCGCTACCGATATCAAAGCTCGTGGCGTTGGCGTTAATAGCAATGACGAGCTCAAGCTGGACCCTAAGTTCTTAGAGCCGCAAGGATAAAGCAAGGCTGAATTTTAGACAAAAAAAACGGAGTCCTCGCTGAACAAGGGCTCCGTTCTTTCCTTCTGATCTCTGGCGGCTCGTTAAGGGCCTCAGCGATCGGAAACTGCTTGGGCGATCTTCTTATCGGTGTTGTGCTGACTCAGTGCATAGACAGACCAGATTGCTGCGGGTACCCACCCAATCAAGCTGATTTGCAGAATCAGACAGATGATGCCAGCTATCGGTCTACCTATGGTGAAAAACTGTAACCAAGGTAGCAGCAGTGCCAGTATCAATCTCATCCAAATATCGTCCTCTAAATTTCGTCTTGGTTTAATATAGCCATGGAAGCCTGATCTAGGTCAAGTTTTTTTTCATAAAATTGACGACCTGCTCGATCGCTTCGTCCAGATTCTGCTGCAGTGTTAACCCCGATGCTATTCGGGGTTTGAAACTGTGATCGCCATCGCCTAGGATGTGACAGCAAGTCGAATTGCCAAGAGGGTAGTGCTTGATCTCCTCGCTATTGCCCATGTTGTCACGTTCGCCTTGCAAGATCAGTAACGGCTGCTTGAGCTCGGCCAGGTGGTCGCCGCGAAAGCGCTCGGGCTTGCCGGTGGGGTGAAACGGAAACCCTAAACAGACAATTCCAGCTACCGGTAATGACTCTTCTGATTCCGCGGCAAGCAAGGAGGCGACCCTGCCTCCCATCGATTTTCCACCTATAAACAATTGGCTTGACGGTGATAGCTCCGCTGCCTGTTGTTGTAGTTGATCGGCAAAGGCCTGGATGAGCTTGGGCATTCTATCCGGTGGTCGCTTACCGCCATCTAGCCGGCGTTTCTGCATATAAGGAAACTCGAAGCGTATGACGCGAATGCCTTGGTTGGCTAGACAGCTAGCGAAATGCTGCATGAATTCATGATCCATACCGGCGCCTGCACCGTGAGCGAGTAGTAGCTGGTACGGGGACGATTCAGGGCCATCGTAGCGGATCAGATTAGGCGTTGCTGGCGACATCGATTAGAGCACCGACTCGAAGCTTTCGAGTTGTGGCGGTCCGAGATAGATATCTTTGGGGCTGCTAGCCGCATTGGCGTGTGCCTTGCGAAATGCTTCCGAGCGGGTCCAGTCTTCAAACGCGGATCGGTCTTGCCATACCGAATGGCTGGCATAGAGGGTGTGATCGTCGGCTTGCTGGCCGCGCAATAAGTTGAAACTTTGAAACCCGGGAACATTGTCGAGATAGGTTTTTCGATCCCGCCAGATCTGTTCGAAGCGTGACTCTTCGCCTCGTTTAACGCGAAACCGGTTCATGGCGATATACATGATTAACTCTCCGTAAAAAGGGGCTGATTACTGTTCTAGCGGGCCGAGTTCGAGCAGCCCTTGATTGATGGCTGGGCACCAGTAGTAACTGTTGGTATGAGGGTGGCTGAATTGGAACAAGGCATCGCTGATACCGTCTTCGAGTCCGATCATCCGTTCGAGTTGGGCTTCAAACGGCTCGAAGCTATGACCAAAAGCGACAAACATCAAACCCTCTCCCCGATGGTCAGCCCAGGGCATCGAGCGTCGCAAGATAAAAGCCTCGGGCTCGAAGCTCTCCTGAGCAGTGCGCTTGACGTGCGCGGACTCAGGAGCATCGTCGAGTTCTTCGTTATCGCTCAAACGGCGCCCGATACTGTGATCTTGCTCCTGCTGCGGCATCGCCTCGAACCGGTCCATATCATGAAACCATTGCTGAACGGCAACAAAACTGGAACCTTGCAGGGTCGGATTGCGGCTGAATGCCGCTTCAATAGCGGCTTCGCCTTCGGGGTTCTCGGTGCCATCTTCGTAGCCGGTCAAGTCCAGTCCCTGCCCGTACTTGAAACCGTCGGTGGCGCTTTCAAGGCTAAAACCAAAGGCCAGTTGGCGAATTAAGCGGCGACTCTGGTGGAGCAGTTCGCCTCGATCGCTACCGCGTAACCAGACCCATAAAGCATGCGGCGTTGAGGCGATATCTATGCCGTTGAACGAATAGCTCGGAGCAGGTCTGAGGCCAGCTATATCGCTGTTGAGCGCGCCGACCAAGGAGGCGCCCAGACCGACTACGCAGTTAGGGTCGAAGACCTGGTGCTGTAATCGCTGGTGTAACGAGGACGTATCGGTACCTGGTATCAAGTTGAAACAAAGGTAGCGGCTGTGGTCTGGAATGGGCTCGAGGATGCAGGGCTGGGCTAGAGTCATGATCGATCGTCCTTTGCGGTGAGGCTGTTACGGTAGCCCTAATAACTGATGTTGAATGGCTATATCATGGGCTTTGCGTTGAGCAAACTGTTTTATCTCGTCGCTACAGTCTAGTTGCTCTAGATCTTGTGGCAATGCCGCACCGGCGCTAATCAGGGTGCCTACCAACATGGTTCTTTCTTGGGTCATCAGTTGGCCGAGTAGCCCTTTACCATCGCGTTCGAAGGCGTTGAGGTTTACGCCGTATTCGACTAACCGGTTGATCAGCATCAAGGCAAGGTTATCATCCTCGATAGCTAGGCAGGCGAAGAGCGCTTCGCCATTATCGGCGTTAGCGTTAGCACCGGCTTGTAGTAACGAGGTGGTCAGGTTTAAAGCGTTAGCGTTGGTGCCTATCGCTGTGCAAAGCAGCAGTCTCTGCTGGGCATCTCTTTCGGGTAGATCGGCTCCCGCTTCTAACAGTTTTTGTAGGCAGTCGGTATGGCCAAGGCGTAGCGCATGTTCTACCGCTGTGCGTGTTGCTTCTGGGTCAGACGGAATTTGGATGGGGCAATTAAGATCTTCTTTGGCGTGAATCGCCTTGAGTAGCAGCTTTAGGTTTCCCTGCTGAATAGCTCGGGGTAAGCGCGATCTGTTGAACAGCTGTTTTAATATCACGATGATGCCAGGGACTCTGGGGCAGGGGGGCAACTTATAACCCAGAGATGATGAAGGCTCAACTGACATTTGGTATCCCAGGGAGGGCTGGAAAAACAAAAGGCAGCCGAGTTGGCTGCCTTTGAGCGGAGGATAAAGCGAGTTAGCCTCCTAGGTAGGCGTTGCGCACCTCGTCATTAGTGAGCAGTGCTGCGCCGGTGTCCTGCAGCACGATACGACCGTTTTCAAGCACGTAGCCGCGATCGGCGATGCGTAGCGCCTGGTTGGCGTTCTGCTCGACTAGGAAGATGGTGACCCCGTCGTCACGCAGCATCGAGATGATATCGAAGATCTGCTGGATGATGATCGGAGCTAGCCCCAGAGACGGTTCGTCCAAGAACAGCATGCGGGGGTTGCTCATCATGGCCCGACCGATGGCCAGCATCTGCTGCTCGCCGCCAGACATGGTGCCGGCACGCTGGTCTTCGCGTTCTTTTAAGCGCGGGAACAGTTCATACACGTGGGCCATATTCTTGGCGTACAGTTTCTTCTCGGTAAAGAAACCGCCCATGCTGAGATTTTCCTCGACCGTCATGGCGGAGAATACCCGGCGCCCTTCGGGGACGACTGCCAGGCCTTTGCGCATGATGCGATCAGTCTGCTCGGCGCTGATATCCTCGCCCTCATAGAAAATTTTACCGGCGCTGGCACGAGGATCGCCGCAGACGGTCATCATCAGGGTCGATTTACCTGCACCGTTGGCGCCGATCAGGGTGACGATCTCGCCCTTGTTTACCTCCAGCGAGATACCGTGCAACGCCTGGATCTTACCGTAGTGGGTGGATATATTTTCCAGTCTTAACATGGCTGTTGCTCCTCCCCTGCAGATAAAAGGCATTTGGATAACATCGGTGGTGGCATCGGGCCACGGAGGTCTGGGTTAAGTTTGAAAGTTTTCTTCATTATTCTTCACCCAGGTAAGCTTTGATCACATCGGGATTGTCGCGCACTTCTGCCGGGGTGCCGCTGGCTAGCGGGGTGCCCTGGTTGATGACCGCGATCTGATCGGAGATATCCATCACCAGTCCCATATCGTGCTCGATCAGCAATACTGATACGTCAAACTCATCACGCAGGTTGCTGATCAGTTGATTCAGCTCTTGCGTCTCGTTCGGGTTGAGGCCGGCAGCGGGTTCATCAAGCATCAGCAAGCGAGGGTTGGTGACCATGCAGCGGGCGATCTCTAAGCGGCGCTGTTGACCGTACGCGAGGTTGCCCGCTTCACGGTTGGCGAACTCCAGCAGGTTGACTTTTTTGAGCCAAAACGCGGCGTTTTCCATCGCTCGCTTTTCTGCCTTGCGATAGCTGGGCGTTTTGAGAAAACCCGACAGCAGGTTGGTGTTCATATGCATGTGCTGCGCAACCAGCAGGTTCTCAACCACCGTCATGTCCTTAAATAACCGGACGTGTTGGAAGGTGCGGACCATCCCTTTGCGAGCGATCTTATGGCCTTTGAGGCCTTGGATCTCTTCGCCGTCGAACAGGATGGTGCCTTGGGTTGGGCTGTAAAAACCGCTGATGCAGTTGAATACCGTGGTTTTGCCGGCTCCGTTGGGACCGATGACTGAAACTATTTCTTTTTCGTGCACCGAGAGGCTGACGTTGTTAACCGCCAGCAGGCCGCCGAAGCGCATGCACAAGCCAGAAACTTCTAGCAATGCTTTACTCATTGGGGTTTATCTCCGGAGGCGAGTTCCAAGTGCGGGCGTTTTTGGGGTACCAGACCCTGTGGGCGCCAGATCATCATAAAGACCATCAGCAGGCCAAACATCAGCATCCGGTACTCTTGGAATTCACGCGCCAGCTCGGGCAGTACCGTGAGAATTATGGCGGCCAGGATGATGCCCAGCTGTGAGCCCATACCACCGAGTACCACGATCGAGAGGATGATCGCCGACTCGATAAACACGAACGATTCGGGGCTGATAAAGCCTTGTCGAGCGGAGAAGAAGCAGCCGGCGAAACCGGCAAAGCTGGCGCCGATGGTGAAGGCGGTCAGTTTGACGATAGTCGGGTTGAGTCCCAGCGAGCGACAGGCGATCTCGTCTTCACGCAGGGCTTCCCAGGCACGACCGATCGGCATCCGGGTCAGGCGGTTGATGACGAAGATAGTGATTAGTACCAGAATCACAGCCAGCAAGTACAAGAAGATCACTTTATGGCTGGGGTCGTAGGCTATATCGAAATACTCGTGGAACGGGATATTGCCTTCACCCTTGGCGCGGCGGGTAAACTCAAGGCCGAACAGATCCGGCTTGGGGATACGGCTGATGCCGTTCGGGCCGCCGGTGACGTTGGTCCAGTTCAGCAGCAAGATACGGATGATCTCACCAAAGCCGAGCGTTACGATAGCCAGATAATCACCGCGCAGTCGCAATACTGGGAAGCCGAGCAGGAAGCCAAACGTGGCTGCCAGCAGACCGCACAGTGGTAGCGCGACCCAGAACGAGACGTCGTAGTACAGCGACAACAACGCGTAGGTATAGGCGCCGACCGCGTAGAAGGCGACGTAACCCAGATCGAGCAGGCCGGCTAGGCCGACTACGATGTTCAGGCCGAGGCCGAGCATGATGTAGATCAGCGCCAGCGTGGCCAGATCGACCGCGCCACGGTTGGCGAAGTCGGTGAATGGCCAGATCAGCGCGGCGGCGATGACAAAGGCGATGGCCAGGTTCTTCAGCCGGTCACCGGCTTTGCCTTCGGGCAGCAGCGATTCGATCGAGGGTAGTTCGGGCAGTTTGATCAGGCCGGCGAATTTGTCCCGGAATAGCTGGAACACAAACACCGCTAGGGTGGAACCTCCAATTGCGTACCAGGTGAAATCCGAGGCCGAATGCAGTGTCAGGTTGATGCCTTCGGTCTTGAGCTGAATGCCCAGCATCATGCTGGTCAGGATCAAGGTAACGACGGCGGCGAAAATAGCGGGATAGAGTGGTCTATTCATCAGATTTTCTCCACCTCAGGCTTGCCTAGCAATCCGCTGGGACGGAACAGCAGCACCAGAATCAACAAGCCAAAAGCAACAACGTCTTTATATTCACTGCTGAAGTAAGCTGAGGTCATGGCCTCGGTCGTACCCAGCAGGATACCGCCGAGCATGGCGCCTGGAATCGAGCCGATACCGCCGAGTACCGCCGCGGTAAAGGCTTTAAGACCGGCGATAAAGCCGATATAGGGGTTTACCACGCCGTAATACATGCCCAGCAGCAGGCCGGCAACAGCGGCGAGTGCGGCGCCGACCACAAAGGTCAGGGCGATGATGTTGTTGGTATTGATGCCAAGCAGGTTGGTCATACCCAGGTCTTGTGAGCAGGAGCGACAGGCGCGTCCCCACTTTGATTTGGAGATAAACAGTGTCAGTGCGCCCATTGTGATCAGGGTGACGACGAAGATGATCACCTGCATATAGGACAGGCTGGCCTCGAAGCTGTCGGGGCTGCCGAATGTCCAGCCACCGGTGATCAGGCTGGGCATGGCGATGTCGCGCGAGCCTTGCGCCAGGCGAACGAAATTCTGCAGGAATATCGACATGCCGATCGCGGAGATCAATGCCAGCAAGCGAGGCTGGCCGCGCAGCGGTCGATAGGCGACGCGCTCGATGGTAAAGCCGTAAGTGGCGGCGACCATCATGCTGATCAATAGTGCGGCGATGAATATCAATGGCAGGCTTTCCAGTCCCAAGAAAGTCAGGCCGGCGATAACGATAAAGGCAACGTAGGTACCGATCATGTAGACCTCGCCGTGGGCGAAGTTGATCATTCCGACGATGCCGTAGACCATGGTGTAGCCGATCGCGATCAATGCGTACGTGCTACCGATGGTTAAGCCGTTCAGCAGCTGCTGAACGAAATAGAGAATGGCTTCTAGCATAGGACTTGTGACCCTTTAATAAAAAAACACCCTCTTCTTGTGAAAGAGGGTGTTTCAGTTAGAGCGACTAACAGTTACTTAACGGCAGTCTTACTGCCGTCTTTGTGCCAGTTGTAAACCACAAACTGGAACTTCTTCAGGTCGCCTTTAGCGTCAAATGCCAGATCACCCGTTGGAGTGCTGAACGTGTTAGAGCGCATGTGCGCAGCGATCTTGGTAGTGTCTACGCTACCCACCGCTTTTACCGAATCAGCCATGATTTGAACGGCTGAGTAGGCAGGGAAGACGAATGCACCGCTAGGATCTTCGTTTTTGGCTTTGAACGCATCAACCAGTGCCGCGTTCTTTGGATCCTTTTCGAAGCTGTCTGGCAGTGTTACCAGTAGACCTTCTGAGGCTTCACCGGCAATCGCGGTGATATCGGGGTTGCCGACACCTTCGGGTCCCATGAACTGAGCGTCAAAACCTTTCTCGCTAGACTGACGCAGGATCAGGCCAAGCTCTGGGTGGTAGCCACCGTAGTAGACAAAGTCGACTTTCTCTTTTTTCATTTTACCGATAAGGGCAGAGAAGTCTTTGTCGCCAGAGGTAACACCTTCAAACATCACAATGTTGGTGCCCGCTTTTTCCAGCTCGGTTTTAACCGAGGTGGCCAGACCTTCGCCGTACTGCTGCTTGTCGTGGATAACGGCAACACGCTGCGGCTTAACGTTGTTGATGATGTGGCCAGCAGCAAAAGGTCCCTGCAGGCTATCTAGACCGATAGTACGGAATACCAGCTGGTAGCCCTTTTCGGTGATGCTGGGGCTAGTAGACGCCGCAGTGATCATCAGGATGCCTTCGTCTTCATAGATATCAGAAGCTGGCTCGGTGGAGCTTGAGCACAGGTGACCGACAACCAGCTGAACGCCATCGTTAACGATCTTGTTCGCTACGGCAGTAGCCTGCTTAGGGTCGCATGCATCGTCGTATACAACGCCGACTAATTTTTCACCGTTAATACCACCAGCATTATTGATCTGCTCGATGGCCATTTTGGCACCAATAAACTGCATGTCGCCGTATTGCGCCACGGGGCCGGTCACTGGGCCTGCCAGTGCAACTTTTATTTCAGCTTGAGCTACTGTTGCGCCAAGCATCAGGGTAGAAACGCCCAATCCGAGGAGTGTTTTTTTAAAGTTCATTCTCGACTATCCCGAAATTGTTCTGATTATTGTTAGGGCCTGCGAGCTAGCAACTCGCTGGCCTGAATATAGTGCTGTTTTTGAGCGGTTTTTTTTGACTGATAAATGACGGGCATTTATGGCCGCTCATAAGCCGCTAACCTTACCGCTACAAAAGTGGAGAATGCAAATTTTTTAACACGCGTCAATAATAATGGCCGGCTGAATTTAAAATATTTTACAAGTGTTGTAGATTCTTCACGCGCTGTTTGATTTGTAGCCCATAATCAGTGTCTTGTTTTGAGATAAGTCAATCTGTTCTGGGCCGGCAGTTGGCGCTGGTTGAGGGTTGGTTTAGCATCAATTTTGAAGAATTATACTGAGCCTGAGCGTAACTCGAAAAAATGAGTTGTAAACGGTTGACACTCTGACTGGATGCTTTAATATGCGCCTCCTCAGCGGAGGGGTGGCAGAGTGGTTGAATGCACCGGTCTTGAAAACCGGCGTAGGTTAATAGCCTACCGAGAGTTCGAATCTCTCCTCCTCCGCCATTTTTTGTAGATCCTCGATAGCTCAGTTGGTAGAGCAGTAGACTGTTAATCTATTGGTCGCAGGTTCGAGTCCTGCTCGAGGAGCCACAAAAAATGACAATACAGGCTGTTTGCCTAGTGTTGTGAGAATGCTTGAAGGCCTCTACCAGTCTTCAGGTTAGTAAATTCGGTCGGGGCCGTTAGCTCAGTTGGTAGAGCAGTTGGCTTTTAACCAATTGGTCGGGCGTTCGAGTCGCCCACGGCCCACCACCGAATTTAATATTTGCCTTGTTTTTTCTTCCGAAAAGCAAGGTGCAGAGCGGGCCGTTAGCTCAGTTGGTAGAGCAGTTGGCTTTTAACCAATTGGTCGGGCGTTCGAGTCGCCCACGGCCCACCACTCTTTCTTGTTCGCTTCTCCGTTACGTTACTCCATTCGGTTTGCTGCCGAGGTTTTGTCGTGCCTTGTTGGTGTGGTTAGTTTTGGTACTCGATCGCTGTGATCTCGTAAAAGTGGCTCCCCGTGGGAGTGTTGACCTCTATTTCATCACCGGTTGATTTTTTTAGCAGTGCGCGTGCCATCGGTGCGTCGATGCTGATGTAGTTGTTGTCGGTGTTAATTTCGTCTGGTCCGACGATGCGAAAGCGGCGTTCATTATCCTGCTCGTCGATCAGCGATACCCAGGCGCCAAAGAATACTTTGCTGGTGTCGCTCGGTGGTCGGTCAACGACTGTCATGTCATCGAGTCGTTTGCTGAGATAGCGCACTCTGCGGTCGATCTCTCGCAGTTGTTTCTTGCCGTAGATGTACTCGGCGTTTTCTGATCGATCACCTTGGGCGGCGGCTTCTCGAACGCTTTCGGTAACTTCTGGGCGCTTTATTTTCCACAGGTATTTCAGCTCTTTGAGTAAGCACTGCTCACCCTCGGCGGTGATGTAGCGAGAGCTGGGTATCGAGGGAGGGCGATAGCGTGACATAGTCTGTGGTGGCTCGTGCTGGCTAAGTGTTGTCAGGCTGCATCATAGCCTGCTCGATCGAACCCCCAAAGCGAAATTGTTGTCTTAAAGAAAACGGGGTGGTGGCCGATGTTATTACCGCGCTGTATTGAATTTAGCTGTTGGAACCCGAATGAGACCCGAAGAGATCGTCAACGCCCGGATAGATGCGCTCCATGCTGGAGTGAATCCGGCTGTCCAGCGTGCCGGCGGGGCTCAGTTTGCGCTGATGTTGAGTATGATCTCGGCATCGCAGGAGTGGGCGCAGCAGTTATCGTTACAGGCGCAAGAGGCGGGGCCTGAGATTGTTAGCGGGGACCGCAATCAGCTCTATACGCCCGAGTTGGTGGGAGATATGGCGCGCGCGCTGCAAGAGGGGCGTCCTGGTGATCTGCAGATGTGGGTCAGTTGGCTCGATACCGTGCCACTGGGGGGGCGGGTAAAGTCGACCTCGGAGTCGGCTGTGAGTGCCGATGCGGTGCCTTTAAGTCAGGCGGCGGTGCTGGCAAAGCACTATGGCATGGTCGACGAAGTGCGTCAGTCGCGGGTGCAGTTGGCGGCCTAGTTGTGGTTGGGTTAGTCCTGCCACTGAATCTTGTTTTTACCTTGGTCTGTGATCGACCACCATTCATCGGGTTCGTCACCCTCTTTCCATCCTGAGGCAATACAGCGGACCTCGGTATCGAGCTGTTGTTGTGCTTGAAGGGCGCAATCTAGATCGATCGCCCAAGGTGTTTCGGCTGAATCAAACCAAACACTGGAAAACCCTTTGGCCGCTTGGTCGATAACCGTGATGGGGATGTTATGACTTTGATAGGCGGCGTTATAGCGGTATGTGTGGCCGCGCTTTCCTATTGCTTCAATATTGTCAAAAAGCGATTCAAGCCATTGGCTAATCCGCTCGGCCGAACGCTGTTTGATGTAGATTTCAATGTCCGGGTGGCGGTCGTTTGGAGTTTGAGTCATCGTGGATAAACCTGAAAATTCGCAAAATGCTAAGGCTGATGTAGCCGCTGGCTGCCAGTATACCGCCGATGCTTAAACACGCCAGCCCCGCAACTGCGGTTAGCTCCTGATGTAGTGAGCTGGGCAGAAGCTTTTCGGCGTAGTAGA
>JBALWS010000089.1:18136-19506 GCA_036960405.1 Halopseudomonas sp.
TTTCTGTCCAGGAAGTAAAACAATCAGCTGGGGGATAAAAAATAGCGTGGCGCCGCCCATGACCCAGTTGAGGTTGCGGCGGGGGTTGTCGGCCTGGCGTAGTAGGAAAGTTTTGATCCGGTTCATAGGTAGGCTTAGGGCCGGGCCTGTAGCAGTTGAAGGTTGATATCCACACCGAGTTCGAGTTGTTGTAGTTGTTGCAGCCGCTGCCTGGCTGCTGCGTCGGTGCGCCATTGGTGCGGCGTCATCGCCAGTAGTTGCAGAATCGTGCGGTTGTCGCCGAGGTTGAAGCGGTACTGCACAGTTTGTTGGCTGAGCGGTTCAAAGTGCGCGCTGAGATCGGCCAGAGGGTTGTATGCGGTGCGCCTGACTTCGGGGTAGATCTGCTGGCGCAGTTCGAGCAGATGGTCGCTTCCGCTAGTGGCTAGCAGGAGTAGCCCGGCAGGGCGAAGTGCTCGGTGAAAGGCGGCGCTGCTCAGCGGGGCGAATAGGCACAGTAGTGCGTTCTGGCTGGATTCTGCCACCGGAGGGTTGCTGCTGGAGGCGACGATCCAGTTAATATCCGTGCTGCGTTTGCACGCTGCGCGGGCGGCGTGCTTGGAGATATCCAGTCCAATCAGTTGGTGCTCTACGTGTTGTCGTTTCAGGGCTTGTTCTAGTCGTGCGGTGTAGTAGCCCTCGCCGCAGCCGCAGTCGAGAATGTGCTGTGATTGAGATGCGCGGTCTAGCTGTTCAATTAGCAGGCTGTTAATTGTATCCGACAGCGGCTGGTAGTGATGTTGGGCTAGAAACTCTTGTCGACCAGCTACCATGGCTGCGTCGTCGCCGGGGTCGCGGGAGCGTTTTTGCTGTACCGGGAGCAGGTTGTAGTAGCCCTGCTTGGCGCGGTCGAAGCAATGGTTGTTGTCGCAGTGGGCGCTATTGTCCTGCTGGGTCAGTGGTTGCTGGCATAGTGGGCAGCATAGCGTGGCTGAAAGGCTCATGACCGCAGTAGTCGGGCCAGAGTGTTTTCGTAAATATCGGACAGGGTGTCGAGGTCTTTGGCGCGAACGTGCTCGTTGATCTGGTGGATGGTGGCGTTGCATGGGCCGAGTTCGACAACCTGAGCGCCGGTCGGGGCGATAAAGCGGCCATCAGAAGTGCCTCCGGAAGTGGAAAGCTCGCTGTCTAGCCCAGTGATCGCTTTGATGCTCTTCTGGCAGGCCTCAACCAGCGAGCCTTGCTCGGTGATAAAGGGGTTGCCCGATAAAATCCAGTCAAGAGCGTAATCAAGCTTGTGCCGGTCAAGGGTGGCGTGGACGCGCTGTTTGATCTGCTCGGCGGTGAGTTCGGTAGAAAAACGTAGGTTGAATTTCACCTCCAGCTCCCCG
>JBALWS010000090.1:0-19407 GCA_036960405.1 Halopseudomonas sp.
TTGATGCCGCAGGATCTGATCAACGCCAAGCCGGTTGCTGCTGCAGTTAAGGAGTTCTTCGGTTCTTCTCAACTATCTCAGTTTATGGATCAGAACAACCCGCTATCGGAAGTCACCCACAAGCGTCGTGTTTCGGCCTTGGGGCCAGGCGGTCTGACTCGTGAGCGTGCGGGCTTTGAAGTGCGTGACGTTCACCCGACCCACTACGGTCGTGTTTGTCCTATCGAGACTCCTGAAGGTCCGAACATCGGTCTGATCAACTCGTTGGCAACTTACGCTCGCACCAATAGCTACGGCTTCCTTGAAAGTCCATACCGTAAGGTTATCGATGGGCTGGTTACCGACGAAATCGAATTCCTGTCGGCGATCGACGAAGCTGAGCATGTGGTGGCCCAGGCGAATGCCAATATGGATTCCAAGAATCGTCTGGTTGACGATCTGGTTGCCGTGCGTCACATGAATGAATTTACCGTAATGCCGCCTGCCAAGGTGACATTTATGGATGTTTCGCCACGTCAGGTGGTATCGGTGGCAGCGTCACTGATTCCGTTCCTCGAGCACGATGATGCTAACCGAGCTCTAATGGGATCGAACATGCAGCGTCAGGCGGTTCCGACTTTGAGGGCACAGAAGCCTTTGGTTGGTACTGGCATGGAGCGTAACGTTGCGCGTGACTCCGGTGTTTGTGTGGTAGCTAACCGCGGTGGTGAGATCGAGTCTGTCGATTCGGGTCGTATCGTAGTTCGCGTCAACGACGACGAAGTGGTAGCGGGTGAGGCCGGTGTTGATATCTACAACCTGACCAAGTACGTCCGCTCTAACCAGAACACCTGTATCAACCAGCGTCCGCTGGTGCGTATCGGTGATTCGGTTGCTCGTGGCGACATCATGGCCGACGGTCCGTCTGTTGATATGGGTGAGTTGGCTCTGGGCCAGAACATGCGTATCGCGTTCATGCCGTGGAACGGTTACAACTTCGAAGATTCGATCCTGATCTCCGAGCGGGTAGTTGAGGAAGATCGTTTCACTACGATCCACATCCAAGAGCTAACCTGTGTCGCGCGTGACACCAAGCTGGGTTCTGAAGAGATCACCTCTGATATCCCTAACGTTGGTGAAGGTGCGCTGGGCAAGCTGGACGAGTCCGGTATCGTTTACATCGGTGCTGAAGTTTGCCCTGGCGATATCCTGGTCGGTAAAGTCACGCCTAAGGGTGAGACTCAGCTGACTCCTGAAGAGAAGCTGCTACGTGCCATCTTCGGTGAGAAAGCTTCTGACGTTAAAGATACCTCGTTGCGGGTTAAGACCGGCACCAAGGGAACCGTTATCGACGTTCAGGTGTTTACCCGCGATGGCGTTGATAAGGATGCCCGTGCGATCCAGATCGAAGAGGAGCAGTTGACCTCTATCCGTAAGGATTTGAACGACGAGTTCCGTATCGTTGAAGGCGCTACCTTTGAGCGTTTGCAGAAAGCATTGGTTGGCGTTAAAGCCGACGGCGGTGCTGGTTTGAGCAAAGGCGATGTGATCAGCGAAGAGTTCCTATCTGGTTTGATCAAGGCGGATTGGTTCAAGATCCGCGTTAGCGATGAAGCGCTGACCGAGCAGCTTGAGCGTGCTCAGCAGCAATTGGTCGATCGTCGTCAGGAGCTGGACGAGAAGTACGAAGACAAGAAGCGCAAGCTGCAGCAGGGCGATGACCTGGCACCGGGTGTACTGAAGATCGTTAAGGTTTACGTTGCGATTAAGCGTCGTGTACAGCCGGGCGATAAGATGGCCGGTCGTCATGGTAACAAGGGTGTTATCTCGGCGATTAAGCCGGTTGAAGATATGCCTTACGACGAGAAAGGCCAGCCTGTCGATATCGTCTTGAACCCGCTGGGTGTTCCGTCACGAATGAACGTCGGACAGGTCCTTGAGACTCACTTCGGCATGGCGGCTAAAGGCTTGGGTGATCGCATCAACGAGCTGCTTGAAGCGCAAGAGAAAGTGACCAAGATTCGTAAGTTGCTTGAAGAGATCTACAACAAGGTCGGTGGCGGTCGTCAGGAAGACCTCAAGTCGATGACCGATGCAGAGATCATGGAGCTGGCTGCGAACCTGCGTATGGGTGTGCCGATGGCGACTCCTGCGTTTGACGGTGCTAAAGAGTCTGAGATCAAAGACTTGTTGCGTCTGGCAGGCCTGAGCGACACCGGACAGACGACTCTGTTCGACGGTCGTACCGGTGATTCATTCGACCGTCCAGTAACCGTCGGTTACATGTACATGTTGAAGCTCAACCACTTGGTCGACGACAAGATGCATGCTCGTTCTACCGGTTCTTACAGCCTGGTTACTCAGCAGCCGCTGGGTGGTAAGGCGCAGTTTGGTGGTCAGCGCTTTGGTGAGATGGAGGTCTGGGCACTGGAAGCTTATGGTGCCGCTTACACCTTGCAAGAGATGCTGACTGTTAAGTCGGACGACGTGAACGGCCGTACCAAGATGTATAAGAACATCGTAGACGGTGACCATCGGATGGAGCCGGGCATGCCCGAGTCCTTCAACGTATTGGTCAAAGAGATCCGTTCGCTGGGTATCGATATCGAACTGGAAAACGAATAAGCAGCAGTTATCAAACAGACCAGGGTGGCTGGCAGCTGCTCTGGTCGATAACTCCGTAAGGAGCGACGGCCGATGAAAGATTTGCTTAACCTGTTGAAAACGCAAAACCAGACTAACGAGTTCGATTCGATTCGAATTGGTCTGGCTTCGCCTGAAATGATCCGTTCTTGGTCCTATGGTGAGGTCAAGAAGCCGGAAACGATTAACTATCGAACTTTCAAGCCCGAGCGTGAAGGTCTGTTCTGTGCCAAGATTTTTGGTCCGGTAAAAGATTACGAGTGCTTGTGTGGTAAGTACAAGCGTCTTAAGCATCGTGGTGTTATCTGCGAGAAGTGTGGCGTTGAAGTGGCGCTGGCTAAAGTGCGCCGTGACCGTATGGGTCACATCGAATTGGCTAGTCCGGTTGCCCACATCTGGTTCCTGAAGTCGCTGCCAAGCCGTATCGGTTTGCTGCTGGATATGACACTGCGTGATATCGAACGCGTGCTGTACTTCGAATCATTCGTGGTGACCGAGCCTGGCATGACCACGCTCGAAAAAGGCCAGCTACTTAACGACGAAGAGTACTTTGAATCGTTGGAAGAGTTTGGTGACGAATTCGATGCCAAGATGGGTGCCGAAGCGGTCCAGGCGTTGTTGCGCGAACTCGACATGGGCGCTGAAATTGCTCAGATGCGTGAAGAGATCCCCAATACCAACTCTGAAACCAAGATCAAGAAGGTCTCCAAGCGCTTGAAGCTGATGGAGTCCTTCGTGGCTTCTGGCAATAAGCCCGAGTGGATGATCATGGAAGTGCTGCCGGTTCTGCCGCCAGATCTGCGTCCGTTGGTTCCTTTGGATGGAGGGCGTTTCGCGACCTCGGATCTGAACGATCTGTACCGTCGGGTGATCAACCGTAACAACCGTCTCAAGCGACTGCTTGAGCTGTCTGCTCCTGACATCATCGTTCGTAACGAAAAGCGGATGTTGCAAGAGTCAGTTGACGCGCTGCTGGATAACGGTCGTCGTGGTCGTGCTATCACTGGCTCTAACAAGCGCCCACTGAAATCCTTGGCTGATATGATCAAGGGTAAGCAGGGTCGTTTCCGTCAGAACTTGTTGGGTAAGCGAGTCGATTACTCCGGTCGTTCGGTGATCGTGGTAGGTCCATACTTGCGTCTGCACCAGTGTGGTCTGCCTAAGAAGATGGCGCTGGAGTTGTTCAAGCCGTTTATCTTTTCCAAGCTTGAGCTGCGCGGACTGGCAACAACGATTAAAGCTGCCAAGAAGATGGTCGAGCGCGAGACTGCCGAGGTCTGGGATATCCTGGCCGAGGTGATTCGCGAGCATCCGGTTATGTTGAACCGGGCTCCCACTCTTCACCGTCTCGGTATCCAGGCGTTTGAGCCGGTACTGATTGAAGGTAAGGCGATTCAGTTGCACCCGTTGGTGTGTGCGGCCTATAACGCCGACTTTGACGGTGATCAGATGGCGGTACACGTACCGCTGACAATCGAAGCGCAGCTAGAAGCCCGTGCGCTGATGATGTCGACCAACAACGTACTGTCGCCTGCCAACGGTGAGCCGATCATCGTTCCTTCGCAGGATGTGGTATTGGGTCTGTACTTTATGACCCGCGAGAAGATGAATGCCAAAGGCCAAGGTATGATCTTTGCCGATATCGCCGAAGTGAGTCGTGCCTACGGTGCCAAGCAGGTTGATCTGCAAGCCCAAGTTAAGGTGCGTATCTCTCAGACAATTCGCGATATCAAGGGTAATGATACCGACCTGACCAGCATCATCGATACCACCGTGGGTCGTGCATTGTTGTTTGAAATCTTCCCTAAGGGTCTGCCGTTTGAGTTGGCTAACCAGCCGATGAAGAAGAAAGCCATTTCTAGATTGATCAACGAAGCCTACCGTCGTTGTGGTTTGAAATACTCGGTAATCTTTGCTGACCAGCTAATGTACATGGGCTTTGCTTATGCGACTCGCTCGGGAGCGTCGGTTGGTGTTAACGACTTCGTTATCCCTGATGCGAAGAAAGCGATCATCGATGAGGCTAATGCCGAAGTTAAAGAGATCGAAACCCAATATGCTGATGGTCTGGTAACTCAGGGCGAGAAGTACAACAAGGTGATCGACTTGTGGTCTCGCGCTAACGAGAAAGTTACCGAAGCGATGATGGACGACCTGAAGGTCGATAATGTTGTCGATGCCGAAGGTAATGTCGTACTGGGAGAGGACGGCAAGCCGAAGACTCAAGAGTCTTTCAACTCGGTTTACATGATGGCCGACTCCGGTGCCCGAGGCAGTGTCGCACAGATGCGTCAGCTAGGTGGTATGCGTGGCCTGATGGCTAAGCCAGATGGCTCTATCATCGAAACCCCGATCGTGGCTAACTTCCGCGAGGGTCTGAACGTGCTGCAGTACTTCATCTCGACGCACGGTGCGCGTAAAGGTTTGGCGGATACCGCTTTGAAGACGGCTAACTCCGGTTACCTGACTCGCCGTTTGGTCGATGTGGCGCAGGATCTGGTTATCACCGAACATAACTGTGGTACCGATCACGGTGTGCTGATGGCGCCAATGATCGAAGGTGGAGATGTAACGGTTCCGCTGGGCGATCGCGTGTTGGGTCGTACTGTGGCTGCGGATGTGATAGATCCGTCGACCAATGAGACGTTGATTCCTGCGGGCACGCTAATCGATGAGTCTTGGGTGCTTGGTTTGGAAACCAACGAGCAGTTGTCTTCGATCGATGAGATCAAGGTTCGCTCGGCGATTACTTGTGATACGCGTCATGGTGTCTGTTCTGCCTGTTACGGGCGTGATCTGGGTCGTGGACATCTGGTTAACCAAGGTGAAGCGGTCGGTGTTATCGCAGCGCAATCTATCGGTGAGCCGGGTACCCAGCTGACCATGCGGACGTTCCACATCGGTGGTGCTGCCTCTCGGGCGGCTGCTGTCGATAGTATCCAGGTTAAGAATGGCGGTGTTATTCGTCTGCATAACCTCAAGTTCGTAACCCGTACTGATGGTTGTCTGGTTGCCACCTCTCGCTCGGGCGAGCTGGGTGTGACCGATGAGCACGGTCGTGAGCGTGAGCGCTATAAACTGCCATACGGTGCGGTAATCAAGGTTGAAGATGGCGCAAGCGTTAATGGCGGTGACGTCGTCGCAAACTGGGATCCGCATACCCATCCAATCATCGCTGAAGTGGCGGGTAAGATCGTTTTTACCGGGATGGAAGAGGGGCTCACGGTCCATAAGAAGACCGATGATCTGACTGGCTTGACCTCGGTCGAAGTCATGGACCCTGCTACGCGACCTGCGGCGGGTAAAGATTTGCGTCCGATGGTTAGCTTTGCTGATGCTGAAGGCAATGAACTTTGTCACCCTGGTACTGACAGCCCGGCGCAATATATGATGCCGGGTGACGCGGTATTGAATAGCGACGATGGCGGTAGCGTTGAAGTCGGTGATGTTATTGCGCGTATCCCAATGGAAGGCGCGGCTAACAAAGATATCACTGGTGGTCTGCCGCGAGTTGCTGATCTGTTTGAAGCTCGTAAGCCGAAAGAGCCCGCTATTTTGGCCGAGATCTCCGGTACCGTTACCTTCGGTAAAGAGACTAAGGGCAAAAAGCGTTTGGTTATCACCCCGACCGACGGTGCTGATGTGTACGAGGTGCTGATCCACAAGTGGCGCACCATGAACGTGTTTGAAGGTGAGCACGTGGCTAAGGGTGAGGTGGTATCCGATGGACCATCTAACCCACACGACATTCTGCGGATTCTGGGCGTTGAGGCGTTGGCTAATTACATCGCTTCAGAAATTCAGGATGTATACCGTTTGCAAGGCGTTGTGATCAACGATAAGCACATTGAAGTTATCGTGCGTCAGATGCTGCGTAAGGTTGATGTGGTCAACGGTGGTGATACTCAGTTGATCAAAGGTGATCAAGTGGAGTTCACCCAGGCGCTGGAAGAGAACGAGAAAGCGATTGCCGACGGAAGAATGCCTGCACAGTATGAGCGTGTACTGTTGGGTATTACTAAGGCGTCGTTGGCGACCGAATCGTTCATCTCGGCGGCTTCGTTCCAGGAGACCACTCGGGTGCTGACCGAAGGCGCGGTAACCGGCAAGCGTGATAGGTTGCGCGGCTTGAAAGAGAACGTGGTGGTAGGACGTCTGATTCCGGCTGGAACCGGTCTGGCCTATCACGCCGAGCGTAAGCGTAAGCGTCTGGAAGAAGCCGAGGCAGCTAGCCCGACGACCGTCAGCGCAGAAGATATTCAGGCGGCATTGGCCGAGGCATTAAACTCGAGCAATTGATCGTCCGATTGAGTCGAACAGGATTGAGGTGTTAGTTTCAGTCCTGTATTGACTCTGGCGGGCGAGATGATTAAAATCTCGCCCCTTCGTTGGCAGGATGCGTTTGTATCCTGTCTTTTTGTATGGAGCTTTTGCTTATTTTTTAAGTAAGTAAGAAAAGCGTGGAGTTAAGCTGAATGGCTACTATTAACCAATTGGTTCGTAAGCCTCGTAAGCGCAAAGTCGCTAAGAGCGACGTACCTGCATTGCAGGCATGTCCTCAGCGTCGTGGCGTTTGCACTCGGGTTTACACCACTACCCCCAAGAAGCCGAACTCGGCTTTGCGGAAGGTATGTCGTGTGCGCCTGACCAATGGCTATGAAGTGACATCCTACATCGGTGGTGAAGGTCACAACTTGCAGGAACACAGTGTTGTGCTGATCCGTGGCGGTCGTGTTAAAGATCTGCCTGGTGTACGTTATCACACTGTTCGCGGTGCACTGGATACATCTGGTGTTTCCGATCGTAAGCAAGCTCGTTCCAAGTACGGTGCCAAGCGTCCTAAGTAATCGATTTTGTATTAAATCGTTACCGATGACGTGAGCGCTGTGTTGTTGTGGCTTTCGAGCTGCAGCGGGACATTGTTGACGATAAGAGTAAGGGCGGGCCTTTATGCTTTGTATAGGTGCCCGGATTAACCTGAAGACCTAATTATATAGGGGCTTATCATGCCTAGAAGACGCGTCGTTGCAAAACGCGAAATACTGCCAGATCCTAAATTTGGCAACCAGACCCTGGCTAAATTCATGAACCACGTGATGGTCAGCGGTAAGAAATCTGTAGCTGAGCGTATTGTTTATGGTGCTCTGGACAAGATCCAGGAGCGCGGTGCCAGCGACCCTCTCGAAGTTTTTGTTAAGGCTTTGGAAGGTGTACAGCCAATGGTTGAGGTTAAGTCTCGCCGTGTTGGTGGTGCTACCTACCAGGTGCCTGTAGAAGTTCGTCCTTCACGTCGTTCTGCTCTGGCTATGCGCTGGTTGGTAGAAGCTGCGCGTAAGCGTGGTGAGAAGTCTATGGCACTACGTTTGGCTGGTGAGCTGAGCGAAGCTGCTGAAGGTCGTGGTTCTGCTGTTAAGAAGCGTGAAGACGTGCATCGTATGGCTGAAGCCAACAAGGCCTTCTCCCACTACCGCTTCTAATCAAGGGATTAAGCCGTGGCTCGTAAAACACCTCTTAACCGGTACCGCAACATCGGCATCTGTGCCCATGTTGACGCCGGTAAGACGACGACGACCGAGCGGGTTTTGTTCTATACCGGCCTCTCTCATAAGATTGGCGAAGTCCATGATGGCGCTGCCACCATGGACTGGATGGAACAGGAACAAGAGCGTGGTATCACTATCACCTCCGCGGCAACAACCTGTTTTTGGTCCGGCATGGGGCAGCAGTTTGAGCAGCACCGTATCAACATTATTGATACCCCAGGGCACGTAGACTTTACCATCGAGGTAGAGCGTTCATTGCGTGTGCTGGATGGTGCCGTTGTGGTGTTGTGCGCCTCATCAGGCGTGCAGCCGCAAACTGAAACTGTTTGGCGCCAGGCCAATAAATATGAAGTCCCCCGGATGGTGTTCGTCAATAAGATGGACCGTACCGGTGCGGACTTCAACATGGTTGTTGAACAGCTTGGCTCACGCCTGGGTGCGACTCCGGTTCCGATCAACTTTCCGATTGGTGCTGAAGACCAGTTCAAGGGCGTAGTTGACCTGATCAAAATGAAGGCCGTGCTGTGGAATGAAGCCGATCAAGGGATGACTTTTAACGAAGTCGAGATCCCGGCTGAGCTACAGGACGAGGCAGAATCACTGCGTGAAGCGATGATCGAAGCTGCGGCTGAAGCCAATGAAGAGTTGATGGACAAGTACCTTGAAGAAGGAGAGCTGTCCAATGATGATATCAAGGCGGGTTTGCGAGCACGCACCTTGGCCAATGAAATCGTACCGATGCTGGCCGGTTCTGCATTTAAGAACAAAGGCGTCCAGGCGATGTTGGATGCCGTTATCGATCTGATGCCCTCGCCGCTTGAAGTTAAGCCGATCGAAGGTCTGCTCGACGATGGCCAAGATACGCCTGCTACGCGCGAAGCCGATGACAATGCTGCCTTTTCTTCGCTAGCATTTAAGATCGCAACTGATCCTTTTGTTGGCACACTGACCTTTATCCGGGTGTATTCGGGAACCCTGAAATCTGGTGATGCGGTGTATAACTCCGTCAAGCAGAAGAAGGAACGGGTTGGTCGGATGGTGCAGATGCACGCCAACAACCGTGATGAGATTAAAGAAGTTCATGCGGGTGATATCGCTGCGTTGATTGGGATGAAGGATGTCACCACCGGTGATACCCTTTGCGCTCAGGACAACGTGATTGTGCTTGAGCGGATGGAGTTTCCCGAGCCGGTGATATCGGTTGCGGTTGAACCTAAGTCCGTACCCGATCAGGAAAAGATGGGTGTCGCTCTGGGCAAATTAGCTCAGGAAGATCCATCGTTCCGGGTTGCGACCGATGCAGAGTCGGGTCAGACGATCATCTCGGGAATGGGTGAGCTACACCTGGATATTCTCGTCGATCGGATGAAACGCGAATTCAAGGTCGAAGCCAATATCGGTAAGCCTCGTGTGTCTTACCGTGAGAAGATTCGTGCCTCGGTTGACGCTAACCACAAGTTTATTCGTCAATCAGGCGGTCGGGGTCAATACGGTCACGTTGTGATCGAATTTTCTCCTTCCGATAAGGATGGATTGGAGTTCATCAATGAGATTGTCGGTGGAACAATTCCTAAGGAATATGTCCCCGCAATTGAAAAAGGCATCACGGAACAGATGAAAAATGGTGTGATTGGAGGCTACCCTTTACTGGGGCTGAAAGCCCGTCTTTACGACGGATCCTTTCATGATGTTGACTCCAATGAAATGGCCTTTAAAATCGCTGCTTCACAAGCACTTAAGAAGTACGCTCAGCAAGCCGATCCGTGCGTGCTTGAGCCGATGATGAAGGTCGAAGTGGTTACGCCTGAAGATTATATGGGCGATGTCATGGGTGACCTGAACCGTCGTCGTGGCCTCGTTTTAGGTATGGAAGATAACCCTATGGGCAAGATCATCCGTGCTGAGGTACCACTCGGTGAAATGTTCGGCTATGCGACTGACCTGCGTTCAGCAAGTCAGGGGCGAGCGACTTTCACCATGGAGTTTGAGAAATATGCAGAGGCGCCACAGAACGTCGCCGACGCTCTTATCAACGCTTAATGTTAATTATTGAATCTTAGATTAAGAGGTTATCCCCTGTGGCTAAGGAAACTTTTGAACGTAATAAACCCCATGTAAACGTCGGTACTATCGGCCACGTTGACCATGGTAAAACTACCCTGACTGCTGCACTGACTCGCGTTTGTGCTGAAGCATGGGGTGGCGAACTGAAAGATTTTGCTCAGATCGACAATGCTCCAGAAGAGCGCGAGCGTGGTATCACCATCGCGACTTCTCACGTTGAGTACGATTCTCCTAACCGTCACTACGCACACGTAGACTGCCCAGGACACGCTGATTACGTTAAAAACATGATCACTGGTGCTGCTCAGATGGACGGCGCAATCCTGGTTTGTGGCGCAACCGACGGCCCTATGCCTCAGACTCGTGAGCACATCCTGCTTTCACGTCAGGTAGGTGTACCTTACGTTGTTGTGTTCCTGAACAAGGCTGACCTGCTGGCTGAAGATTGTGGCGGTGCTGACAGCGAAGAGTATGCGGAAATGATCGAGCTAGTCGACATGGAGCTGCGTGATCTGCTGACCGAATACGAATTCCCTGGCGACGACACCCCAATCATCCCCGGATCTGCCTTGATGGCACTGAACGGCGAAGATGAAAACGAAATGGGTACTTCAGCAGTACGTAAGCTGGTTGAGACTCTGGACAGCTACATTCCTGAGCCTGAGCGTGCTATCGATGGGGCATTTATCATGCCTATCGAGGACGTATTCTCTATCCAGGGTCGTGGTACTGTTGTTACCGGTCGTATCGAGCGCGGTATCATCAAGGTTGGTGAAGAAGTTGAAATTGTTGGTATCAAAGATACTACCAAGTCGACTTGTACTGGCGTTGAGATGTTCCGCAAGCTGCTTGACGAAGGTCGTGCGGGCGAGAACTGTGGTGTTCTGTTGCGTGGTACTAAGCGTGAAGAAGTTGAGCGTGGTCAGGTTCTGGCTGCTCCAGGTTCTATCACTCCGCACACTACCTTCACCGCCGAAGTTTATGTACTGGGCAAAGATGAAGGCGGACGTCACACTCCTTTCTTCAAAGGCTACCGTCCTCAGTTCTACTTCCGTACTACCGATGTTACGGGTGCTTGTGAGCTGCCTGAAGGCGTTGAAATGGTTATGCCGGGTGATAACATCCAGATGACCGTTACGCTGATCAACCCAATCGCGATGGACGACGGCTTACGCTTCGCTATCCGTGAAGGTGGCCGTACTGTTGGTGCTGGCGTTGTAGCTAAGGTTATCGCGTAAGTATTAGCGAACCCGCTTCGGGGCGTTAAGCGCCCCGGCAAGAAAAACCGTGCCTTTCGAGACACGGTTTTTTTTTGGCTGGCGTTTGTCCGATTATCGACAGGGTGCGACTATAGATAAATAACCTGCTATCCAATACTCTACAAATCCCGTTGGGTATCATTTGCAGTGGGATTTGTCGCTATGGATCGTATCGAGGTTAGAGAATGAATCGAGTTGTTGGGTTGTGCCTGGGCCTTCTGCTTTGCAGTGCCTCGAGCGCAGCGATTCAGGTGACGAGCGAACCCTTGGTGCAGCTACTCATATACCCTAAGCAGAGTGCGCCGGCGGTGGTAGAGAGTCTCAATCGAAGTCGCTTGAGCGCTCAGCTTAGCGCGGTGATCAAGTCGATGCCGGTGCGTGTGGGTGATTTGGTTGAGGTGGGGCAGTTGCTGGTGCTGCTCGATTGCCGTGAATATGTCGCCCAGCGTGACTCGCAGCTGTCTATTCGGCAGCAATACAAATTACAGCTCAAGCTGGCCGAGTCTCAGTTGCAGCGCAGTTTAAACCTGCGTCAAAGCAACAGTATCAGCGAAGAGAAGGTCGAATTAAGCGAGACCGAACTCAATGTCTTGCGTGCCCAGGCGGCGTCGCAGCAACAGCAGCTCAACCAAGCTCAGTTGCTGGTGGAGCGCTGTCGGGTGGTTGCGCCTTATGCAGGCGTAGTGCGGCAGCGCCTGGCTAATCGGGGTGAACTGGCCAGCATCGGTACCGCGCTGCTAGAGTTGCAGCAACTGGATCAGTTGGAAGTGGTAGCGCAGCTTCGTCCGACACAAGCCGAGCAACTTCCCGGTGAATTGATGTTTGACTACCGTGGCCAGCAATATCCGCTGGTTGTGCGCCGTGCATTGCCGCTGCTGGATGAGAGCAGCCGTACCCAGCAGTTACGTTTGCAGTTTCGTGATCGCAGCGTGCCACCGGGTGTCTCTGGCCGCATCAGCTGGCGTTCAAAAAAGGGCTACCTGCCTGCAGATCTGCTGATTCGCCGTGCTGGGCAGCTTGGGGTGATGCTGCTTGACGGTGATCAGGCTGTATTTCACCGGCTCGATACGGCTATCGAAGGGCAGCCTGTATTGATCGAGCTGCCGCTAGATAAGCGACTTGTTGTCGAAGGTCGACAGGGGTTGCAGGCCGGGGACTTGGTGCTGGAGTCCCGCTGATGTATGCGCGCTTTTTACAGAACCATGTGTTGGCTAATCTTGCCTTTGTGTTGGTGTTGTTTGTCGGCTTTATGGCTTATCAGATGCTGCCAAGGCAGCAGGACCCGAGCATCAATTTTAATTGGGTCGAGGTCTATACCGTCCTGCCTGGCGCATCCGCCAGCGATATCGAGCAGCGGGTCACCGAGCCGCTCGAGGATGCCATTCGCAATATTTCCGATATTAAATTTGTCTCCAGTAAGAGTCGTGAAGCGGTCTCCAGCCTGCTGATAAGGTTTGAAGATATTGACTCGCGTACGTTTGATAAACGGGTTGCCGATCTGCGGCGTGAGATTCAAAACGCCAAAGATGAGTTGCCGCTAGAAGCCGAAGACTCAAAGATTATTGAACTCAATAGCGCCAACGCCTTCCCTTCGGCAACGGTGGCTATTGTCGGTAAGGCCGACGATGAAACACTGCGTCAGCAAGCGTATCGGGTTCAAAAAGACATTAAGCGACTCGGCGGGGTCGATCGTGTGGATGCGGTAGGGCTGCGCGATCCCGAGTTGCAGGTTAATTTTGATCCGCAGCGATTGCAGGCGCTGGGTGTTAGTCCGGTGCAGCTGTCTAATACGGTCGCGGCTTACTTTCGCGATAGCTCGGCCGGGACCCTGACACAGGGTAATCAGAGCTGGTTGGTGCAGATCGACGGCACCGAAACCGATCCGAGCCAGTTGGCCCTTAGGCCGATTATTGGCACCGCGGGTGAGCTGCCGATAGAGCGGGTGGCGCAGGTTGAGCGGGCGCGCCAAAAGGCCTCCCAAATGGCTCAGATCGATGGACGCCCCAGCGTTATTCTGGCCGTGATGAAGAAGCAGGATGCCAATACGCTGGAACTGGTTGAGCGGCTTAAGGGCTATTTAGCCGAGCGTAATCGCTTGGCTGATGTTACCGGTGTTGAATTGATGTTGGTCGATGATCAGACCATCCCGACCCGCAACTCGATCGATATTATGCAAAACAATGCGTTGATCGGGCTGTTGCTAGTGTTGTTGGTCGCGTGGTTTTTCTTAGGCACCCATATCGCGCTGCTAACCGCGATCGGTATCCCGTTTATTCTGGCCGGCACCTTCTGGGTCCTGTCGGGGATCGGCGAAACGCTTAATGTGTCGGTGCTGTTGGGTGTGGTGATCGTGTTGGGGATGCTGGTCGACGATGCGGTGGTCGTGGTCGAGTCGATCTATTATCGTCTTCAGCGTGGTATGGCGCCATTACAAGCCGTGCTCGAATCGCTACGCGAGGTCGGTAAGCCGATTACCACGGCGGTGTTGACCTCTATTGCTGCGTTCCTGCCGTTGATGCTGCTGCCCGGTATTCTCGGCGACTTTATGCGGGTCATCCCGATGGTAGTTTGTATAGCGCTGGCGATCAGCCTGGTCGAGGCATTCTGGATGCTGCCCGCGCATGTGATGGCAGCCAGAGTCAATTTTGATCGCCCTTCGCGTATCCAGCGGCTACGTAGCAAGTTTACCCACGCGCTGCAGATCGCTTATGTGCGTTTGCTGATCAAGGCGCTGCGTCGTCCTCTGGTATCGTTGTTGGTGGCTGTGATTCCCTTTGTCATTGCCGTCGGAGCGGTTGCTGCCGGAAAGATAAAGATGGACTTTTTTGCCGGCGATCCACTGCGGCTGTTTTACGTCAATGTTGAGATGCCTCCTGCGACCCCGTTAGCGCTAACGATGCAGAAGGTGGCGGAGGTCGAACAGCTAGTGCGGGCGCAGGTTCGCGATGGCGAGGCGCGGGCGATCACCAGTTATGCGGGGCAGATGTTTACCGAGATGGAACCGCGCCTTGGCGATCAGTTTGGTCAGGTGCTGGTCGGCTTGAACCCCAAGACCGACTCGCTGCGTTCGGTCGATGCGATGATCGATGCGATCCGACCGCCGGTGACCTCGGTCAGTGGTCCGGTTAACGTTTCCTTCTTACGGTTGGCAGGCGGGCCACCCACCTCCAAGCCGATTGCGATTAAAGTACGGGGTGACGATTATGACGAGCTGACTCGGGCAGCTGCCTCGCTCAGACAGATCTTGACGGCTATCCCTGATGTGACCGACATCGAAGACGATGCCAGCAGCGGTCGCTTCGAGCTGTTGTTACGGCTTGACCAGGATGCGGTTAATCGCAGTGGCCTGGACCCGAATGAGATCCGTCGCACTTTGCGGTTGCTGGTTGATGGTGAGGTGGTGGCCGATATGCGTGATCAGGGCCAGAAACTGGAGGTGCGGGTACGCGCCTTGCCTGCCACGCTGGAAGATCTCGACCAGTTACTCAATTACCGTTTACCGCTGCCGCAAGGTGGTGCGATCGCCCTGGCTGAATTGGTCGAGCAGCAGCGTCATCAGGCGTTGGGCAATATACGCCACTACAACTTCCGCCGCGCCATCACGGTTGAGGCCGACCTGATTGCGGGAGGGATCGATACCGTCAGTGCCAACGAGACGGTGCAGCAAGCCTGGGCTGAGCAGGCGGCTAACTATCCCAATATCGATCTGGATTTTTCTGGTGAGCTCGATGATATCCAGGAGAGCATGGATGCGATTGGTGTGCTGTTTATGTTCGGAATTGGTTTGATGTACCTGATTTTAGGCACCCAGTTTCGTAGTTATTTCCAGCCGTTGATGATTCTCGTCACGGTGCCTATGGCGTTCACCGGCGTGGTGCTGGGGCTGATCATTACTCAAAACCCTCTGAGCTTATTTACCATGTACGGTGTGGTGGCGCTGGCGGGGATCGCAGTCAATTCGGCGATTGTGCTAATTTCTGCAGCCAATTCGCGTCTGCAGGCGGGTATGAGTATTCTGCACTCCACGCTCTATGCTGCCCGGCGCCGCGTGGTACCGATCCTTATCACCACATTAACCACCGTGGCAGGGTTGTTTTCGTTGGCGGTAGGGTTAGGGGGCAAGTCGCTGATCTGGGGGCCGGTCGCCACCGCAATCGTTTGGGGCTTAGGTTTTTCAACGCTGCTAACCCTGTTTTTGGTGCCGCTGTTATACCGCCTCAGTATGCGCGGGGCGGCGGCGAAACACGCCGAAGCTAAGCACGCAAAAGTTAAGCGGGTGACGCATTAGTTGATGGTATGAATATCATTATTTAAGCTATTGTCATTGTCATTGGGCTTGGCTTGGGTCATCGTAAGCCTCCTCCTTTTTACTGATCAAAGGCAGCTATATTGTTTCAGCGTATCGGCAATAAAATCATCCTGGTGTACGGCGGTATTACTATTATCGCCATGTTGTGTTTGATGTGGTTCTACGCGATTCAGCAGGAAAAAAGCACCCTGGTTCAGAATGAACTCACCATGGGCAAGGTGGCTGAGAGTATTACTGCAGGGTTACGCTCGGTGATGCTGGCGGGCTATGCGGATATCGCCGAAGACTATACTCAGCGACTGCAAGAAGTCCCCGATATCCTTGATTTCCAAATTGCCCGCGTGAATGGCTTGGCGGCGTTTATGGATAACACCACCATCGAAAAAGTTAACGCCCGTATCGGCGAAGAGGAGTTCTACACCCGCGACGAGGAGTCGAGTCGACGCGTGTATCAGGTGGATAACCCCTACTTGCAGCAGGTACGTGAGACCCAAAAGATGGTGCCGATCTACCAGACCAGCCCGGAAGGTGAGCACCAGTTGGTGTTCCTGGCGCCGATCGTTCCCGAGAAGGATTGCAGCCGCTGTCATGGTAAAGACGATAATATCCGTGGCTTTGTGAAGTTGACCACCTCGCTGTCAGGTGTCGAGGCTGCGATCAAAGAGACCCGTGATACAGCGCTCTGGGTTAGTGTCCTGATGTTGGCGGTGATTCTTGCTGCGACAACACTGTTTGTGACCCGTACCGTGGTCAATCCGATTAAAAATGTCACCGACGCGATGGTCTATGCCTCAAAGGGTAATCTCGATCAATCGGTACCGATCTATGGCCGCGATGAGATCGCGCGGATGGCCAACAGTTTTAACTCGATGACTACCGAGTTGCAGACCACCTACAAGGGTCTTGAAACCGAGCAAGATAAACTCAATACCGTTATCCACAGTGCTCGCGAGGGGATAGTGGTGACCGATAGCGACGGGGTTGTGGTGTTGACCAACCCTGCTGTTGAAGAGTTCTTGGGCAAATCCGAGACTGAAATTATTGATGGTGGCTTTCTTAATATTCTCGATGATGCCGATCAGATGCTGGTGTATCTTGAGAACGATGATCATCAGCAAGCAGAAATCATCGAATACAACGACCGTATTTTAAGCGTCAAGGTGGCGCGGATTCTGTCAGACGATGGGCACCTGACCGGCTCCTCGGCGCTGTTGCGTGATATCACCGAAGAGAAACGCTTCGAGCAGAAACTGATTAAGATCTCTACCACCGATGGCTTGACCGATCTCTATAATCGCCGCTATCTGGATCAGACGCTGGATAAAGAGCTCAAGCGTGCGCGGCGTTATGGTCACAACCTGTCGATCATGATGTTTGATGTCGACCACTTTAAGATATTTAACGATACCCACGGCCACGATCAGGGTGATCGGGTGTTGATCTCGATTGGTCAGACGATGAAAGATAGTGTCCGTAATGTCGATATCTGCTGCCGTTACGGCGGCGAAGAATTTTTGATCATCTTGCCCGACACCGACCGTACAGGTGGTTTGATTCTGGCAGAGCGGGTGCGTGAAAGTATTCAGAATACATTGGTGGATGGTTTGCAGGTCACCGTCAGTATCGGGGTCGCGACCTATCCGGTATCGGATTTTGAGGCCCATGATGCCTTTATCGAAGCCGCTGATTCGATGCTCTATGTCTGTAAAGCGTCGGGGCGTAACTGTGTACGCCATACCCATACCGAAGAGGAGGCGCTGCTGGCGCAGGTTAAGTCAGCAGAGTCGACCACCTCATAATTCCTATCTTTGGGTTACTCAGTGACTAGCAAGCGGTAGTCGGGGGTTGGGTTGAGCGGGCATGAGTAGAGATACTCGCCCGGTTTTAACTCGATTTGATACTCCAGCGTGGTGCCGGTGGTCATGCCGCCTCCCGAAACGCTGGGTAGGGTCGCACGCCCGACCAGTCCTTCACCCCGTAACCAGAACCCTAGCGAGTAAGGCACGTTTTTATTGGTCACTCGGAAGGTGTATTTGCCGGGTTTGAGTTGTAGCGTCTCGGCTTGTTTAAGTCGGACATCGGCGCTTTGACTGTTGACCTGTTTGCAATCCTCGGCGCTATCGCTTTTATAGCCATGATCGATACCTGCTTCGCTTTCCAAGAATTGGCAGGATACCTGGGTCAATTCGATTACAGTGTTAGCTAGGACCGCGTTTGAGACGGACAGAGCGAGCAGTGCGCTGGCTAGGCTCAGCTGTTTGAGGGTTTGGTTCATTATGTCACCTGCTGGCGGTGGTTGGCTCCAGAGGGAGTCGTTGCTCGAAAAGGGTGTAACGTGACTCGCTGGCTTGGCTGAATGCTTGCTCAAGCTCGGCTTTACCGCGTTGCGCCTGGCCGGAGCTCAGGACACTGTCGTAAAAGTGTTGATAAAAGAAATCCGGTTCAACCCATATCCGCATAACTAGATTGACCGCATTGGCCGAGCGAGGTTCGGAATAATCGAGTACCGCGCTCTCGCCTGGCGCCAATCGAGTATCGAAAATCTCCTCGCTCAGATCCATAGCGACTCGGCGAGCGACCACGAAGTAAGACTCCGATCCGGCAATTCTTGCCCCGTTACGATCTTCTTGGTAGCCCTCAAGTACCACTTGCGGCGTCACATAGGTCGGAAAGCGGTGACCTGTTCCGCTGTTGCTGATCGTTAAGTTGGCTTCAATTTGATCGGCTGAGATGCGACCGGTTTGGGCGTTGATATCGACCCCTTGACGTACCATTTCGGGATCGTGGATACCGCGCCACAGGTGTCTGCGCTCGGGCATGTGGCAGCTCTGGCAACTGACGCCTTGCTCCGCGTAAGGGCTGTTTAGCCACTCGTTGTAGGTATCTTCCAGCAGCTTGCCGTTGAGAGCGAACTCATCGGGTTCGAATTGGTGGCAGGCGGCGCAGAAGCGGCTGTCCTCGAAAGCATCGGTCGCGGTCCAGCCATTGTGCGGCAGCGGTGTGTTGGCATCAGGGGTGCTGCCATCCTGTCGTGCTGGGCCGAAGCGCTGGTGTTGGCGTACATGGCAGGCGGCGCAGATCAGCCCCTCGCGATGCAGTCCCTGGCTGTTGCCGGATTCGATTTCATTAACCAATGCCTGGGCTTGCTCGGCCAGCGGGGCGTGGCAGCGAAGGCAGCTCTGATGGTCGCCGGTGGCGTGGGCCGGCATATCGATCAATTGCCCCATCAACCCCGGGCCCATCGCTCGACTGTGCAAACTTTGGCTCCAGTCTGCTCGTTGCTGCGGATGGCAGCTACCGCAATCATTCGGCGATAGTGAGGCTTCGAGTTCGCTGTAATGTGTGGGTGCGTCCCCCTGTGGTGCTAGTGGACGCTGCCAGTGTTGGGCCAAAAAGTCACCGCTTGAGTCGGCCTGGCTTGTCGATACCAGCCAGACCGATAGTAGGGTGACGGTTAGCAGGCGGTAAAAACTGCTTCCTTGCATCGTTGTTCCGTCCTACATCTTGGCTGCGCAAGGGTTCTTGGCGGCACAGGGGTTCTTGGCGGCACAAGGGTTCTTGGCTGCGCAAGGATTCTTGGCTGCACAGGGGTTCTTGGCTGCGCAAGGGT
>JBALWS010000091.1:0-19233 GCA_036960405.1 Halopseudomonas sp.
CGCAGCAGTTTGGAGTTCCGAGCCAGCTTGCTGGCGGCAGTTGATTGCCTTGTTATGTGTATTCATGTAGCACCGGTGTTTGGTCATGCCTGAAATACCCCCAAACTCTAACCCCATGCTCCGTTAATGAAATCTTGGCTTTGTTTATTGCACACAAATTTGTTACTTGCACCGTTATATCAACGGTCTCAGGGCTTACTAGAGCCCCCCTAGGCTTTTCGATCTTAGTCCGAATATCAAGAAATTCCATGGCAATGAAATTGCCCCAAATTTGCTCTATTTCAGAAGTCTCTGAGTGACCTGAATCAGCTTCAGGCCAGCACGAACCATCGATATAGGTAACCTTGTAACTGAGCATTTCTTCTACGTTATTTAGGTCATTAAAAAGGGCATTCCATCGGGTATTGTTCATTGCTCCGATCAGACGCTGCCCTTCGATTAGCTCCATAACTTGATGGTGAGATCCGAGATTGACTTCCATGCTGCCCCTATGACACATAACGCCGCGTTAACGGGCTGGAAAACCGCGCAGCGGTTTGGAAGTCCAAGCCAGTTTGCTGGCTGAAGTTGAACGCCTTGTTATGTTTTATAAACTTTGGATTGGGTGTCATTATGAATAATTTAGTTATTGAATCTGTTAATGATACAAAAACAGAGTGGGGGCTGAGCTTTACTTGCTGCAACCCCAACGCTGAAGATTACTTCGAGATGCCGGACAAAGAAACAGCTTACCGGCTACATGAGTACCTTTTAGCTAAAACGCCCCCAGTCTCTGGAGACAAGCCAATTAGGTTGCCAAGTAACAAACTCTGATGGATCGAAACTATTGTCAGTTGGCACAATTGAGATTATTTGGCTTGGAGGCAAGGACAGAGGATGTGGTTTAACATCACTTTCATAGTCCCAAAAGTGGAATTTATCCGAAGTATCGGAACCTCTGCCGCTTGGCCCGAAGTCCATCGGAGCGCAAAGCCGAGTAAGGCTGCGCCCATCCTCCTTAGAATAGAAGGTGAGGCTAACTTTAATTTTGTCGTGAATTGATTGGATAAAACTTTCTTTAGACATATCACTTGATCCTTGTGACGGTGGTTGAAATTAGAGAAACATAACGCCGCAATAACGGGACGGAAAACTGCGCAGCAGTTTGGAGTTCCGAGCCCGAAGGGCTTAAGTTGATTGCATTGTTAGCTGCCACAAGCAACGCCGAACCCCCTTGTTACGCCATGGTTTCAGCCAACACCGTTGACCATGACACCTGATTTTCTATTGCTGCGACTTAAGACCGGAACACCGACCGAAACCACAGACTTTCAATTTGATGATTCTTTCGGAGAACTGCCCCAGAAATGAAGCAATGACTGGCAGACCTCCTTGTACTGCAATGTTGCACCCTGGCAGTTTGCACGGGCTTTCAGGTTGGCACAACCCTGAGCCGAACCAAGGCAACTAACGCCGCAATAACGGGACGGAAAACTGCGCAGCAGTTTGGAGTTCCGAGCCAGCTTGCTGGCGACAGTTGATTGCCTTGTTAGAGCGCATAAACACCTGCGTCTTGAGCTGCTTTCTCAAGTTTTCTTAGTTTGCCATGCTCACGGAAAAAAACATCATGTGTGAAGTCGCACCTTTCAAAATAGATAGCTTCAAGTTCTGGAAAAACAAGGGTGAAACGCCAGCGATTACTGATATCGAATGGTGCAGGAGTTAGAAACTGATTACGTGCTGTAGCTGATGTGAATTTCCTGAAGGTCATGTTTTCTCGGCGACGCCCTGTGAATTTGACCAAGTAGCATTCGGTTTGAGAAGTTAATTCTGACACGAAGGAATGCAGTTTTTTGTTGTGACTTCGTTGGCGATTTTCACTTATTCCGCCTAGCTCAGCTCGTGCTTCGTTGGCTGAAAGCCAGTGGTCAAAAACAGAGATCGATAACTGACCATAGCTCTCAAGTTCACCAGAATCGACCCACTGGCGCAGCTCCCCAAAATCATTCGCCAGCCTTTTTTGATCAAGCTTCGATAGACTGACGAATTTACGGTTATTCACTCGGATTTCCTTGCGCTCTAACGCTTATTCAATATCAGACTGACGTGATACAACACGTCAAGATGACATATATCTTTAAACTATTTTCAGGCTGGTCATTCCAACCCATTGAAATCAAATCTATTAATCAGCACTCATAATCTATGACGCGCTATCGCACGTCAAATTTTCCCTACTGTGCCAATGGATATCAGCATCTGTGCGACATATATCTATCTCACCACCATCCAAAGAAAGCTTACAAACGCTTAAATATCATATAGCTATCTTCCATCAAGCAAATAGGAATCTAAAAAAACACGTCAAACCATCCCTATTTAACGAGCTTGGCTATACTGCCAAATACTGTATAAAAAAACAGCAAGGAGGCTGTGATGAAATCTAAATTTCTGGCCGAGGTTCGCGACCACCTGCGGGCCAAGCATTACAGCATTCGCACCGAGCAGACCTACCTATACTGGATCACCTACTTTATTCGCCATCACAACTATCGCCACCCCAGTGATATGGGATCACAGGAGATTCGGGGGTTTCTCTCCTTTTTAGCTGTGAAACAACAGGTTGCACCCAATACGCAAAAAGTGGCGCTCAATGCGCTGATCTACCTCTACAAGCGATTCTTTGAGCGTGAGCCGGGGGACTTCAGTGACTTTCAGCGCGCAAGGTCGCCTCAAAAACTGCCAACAGTGTTAACCCGTAACGAAGTCAGTTCATTATTTCGTCACCTTCAGGGTGATTCCAAGCTCTGTGCGTTATTCATGTACGGGTCGGGTTTACGAGTTATGGAGACGGTTAGGTTGCGGGTTCAGGATATCGATTTTGACAAACTAACGGTGCTGGTGCGTGACGGGAAAGGACGAAAATCACGCATTACGACGCTGGCGCCAGAACTGTGCGAGCTGCTCCACGTCCATCTTCGTCATGTTGAATCAGGCTACCAAAAAGATACCTTAGACCCGGTTTGGGACGGAGTATATCTGCCTTTTGCGCTGGAGCGCCGCTATCCTTGTGCACCGTTTGAGCTAGGTTGGCAATACCTGTTTCCGGCAAGAAAATTCAGCACCGATCCGCGTTCGGGTAAGAATCGCCGGCATCATATCAGCGCACAGATGGTTCAGCGTGCGGTAAAAAAAGCGGTACGCGAGTCAGATATTAGCAAACCTGCCTCATGCCATACGTTACGACACTCGTTTGCCACCCATCTATTAGAGCGAGGCGCAGATATTCGTACCGTACAAGAGCAACTCGGGCATAGCGACGTGCGTACCACCGAGATCTATACCCATGTACTGGGCCGGGGCGGCCGTGCGGTGCGCAGCCCGCTAAGCGATCTGCTCGACAGCTAAGCCACCGCTCTAGCTATTAACAGCGGATCAGTCCCGTAAGCTAAGCACCGGATGCTCGCTCTCTTCGCTACCGTGGAACCATGCCAGCTTATGGTGCAGCTCAACCACTTCACCGACGATAATCAGGCTCGGCGGTTTGACCGGGTTGTCGGCCAGTACTTGCACGATCGTTGCCAGGGTGCCGGTCACCACTTTCTGTTGCGGGGTTGAACCGGCTTGGACTAAGGCGATCGGGGTATCCGGGTTTTTGCCGTGGGTGATCAGCTGCTCGGTCAGATGGCCGATACGGTGCAGTCCCATATAGAACACGATGGTTTGATTATCGTGCACCAGCTCGGGCCAATTCAGATCGGCGGTGCGGTTCTTCAGTTGGCCGGTGACGAACTTGACCGATTGAGCGTAGTCGCGATGGGTCAACGGGATACCCGCATAACTGGCGCAGGCCGATGCCGCGGTGATGCCGGGCACCACTTGGAATGGAATCTGTTGCTCGGCCAGGGTTTCGAGCTCTTCGCCACCCCGACCAAAGATAAACGGGTCGCCGCCCTTGAGCCGCAACACCTTCTTACCTTGCTTGGCTTGATCGACCAGCAGCTGGTTGATGCCATCTTGCGGCACCGCATGGTTGTCGCGTTCTTTGCCAACATAGAATCGTTCGGCATCGCGGCGGCACAGCTCCAGCACCCGGGGTGATACCAGCCGGTCATAGACCACCACATCTGCCTGCTGCATCAACCGTAACGCTTTGAAGGTCAACAGATCAGGATCACCAGGACCGGCGCCCACCAGATAGACCTCACCACAGGTCCGTTCGTCAGACTGGGCTAGCTGGCGTTCCATCCATTGCTCGGCCTGCTGCTGCTGCCCAGAAGCCAACTGCTCGGCGACCGGTCCGTAGAGCACCTGTTCCCAATAGGCACGGCGAGATTCGATCCGCTCAAAACGCTGTTTGACCCGCTCACGAAAGCGCCCCATCAATCGGGCCAACTGACCGTAATACTGAGGAATCAACGCTTCCAATCTCGCCCGCACCAAGCGCGCCAACACCGGCGCACTGCCACCACTAGACACCGCGATCATCAGTGGCGAGCGATCGACGATCGCGGGAAAGATAAAGCTGCACAACTCGGACTGGTCGACCACATTGATCGGCAATCCGCGTGCTAGCGCATCGCTATGGACCTGGCGGTTGAGCGCCGTATCGTCGGTCGCGGCGACGACCAGCGTCTTATCATCGAGTAGTTCGGGGCGGTATTCCGCTACCACCGCCTCACCTTGGTGCGCCTGCACCAATTCGACCAGCGACTGGCGCACTTGCGGTGCAACTACTGTGACCCGCGCTCCGGCTCGGCATAGCAGCTCGGCTTTGCGCAACGCCACGACACCCCCACCGACCAGCAGGCAGGGCTTAGTTTTAAGATCAAAGAACAGCGGTAGATAATCCATAGCGAATCCGTTATCAGGCGACCGGTTACATCACACAGTAGAATAAACGAATGCGATAAGCATGCCAGAAACAAAAAACCCGGTGAGGGCACCGGGTTCTGATAGACAATTCAAGCGTTGCACTAGGCGCTAGCTTGGTTTGACCAACGAGGAGGACGCCGGATGCAAGCCGCACTCCTTGAGTTCGGGATTCTCCCACCACCAACGCCCCGAACGAACATCTTCTCCAGCTGAGATGGCACGGGTACAGGGTGCACAGCCGATACTGGGGTAGTGCTGGTCGTGCAGACTGTTGTAATCCAGGTCGAAAGCTTCGATAAAGGCCCAGACCTCTTTTTCGCTCCAATCTGCCAGCGGGTTGATCTTGTGCAAGCCGTTGCCTTCATCCCACTCGTCGAATTCGATGGTATCGCGCGTTACCGCCTGTTCGCGGCGAATCCCGGTAATCCATGCCTTCTTGCCTGCTAAGGCACGCTTGAGCGGCTCGACCTTACGCACGTAGCAGCAGCCCTTGCGCAGTTCTGCCGACTGGTAAAATGCGTTGATGCCATTATCACGGACGTAGGCTTCGACCGAGGCCGATTCCGGATAATAGACATTCACCTTGAACTTGTAACGCTGCTCGATCTTAGCCAACAGTTCCAGCGTCTGCTCGGGCAGGCGACCGGTATCGAGGCTGAAGATTTCGATCTCCGGGACAAAACAGCGGATCAGATCGGTAATCACCACGTCTTCTGCACCCAAGCTATTAGCAAAGGTGACCGACTGGTGCTCTTTATAAGCGCGTTGCAATACCGCAACCGCGTTATCAACCTTAGCCTGCAACGAGGCATCTAATTTTTGGCTCATCATCAAACTCCTTGCTGGCGATAGCGAGGCTGCGGATCGTCGGCGGCCCCCTGATTACACACATTGATCTCGGTAAAAGCGGTCACCATCTGCGGGGTATAACGGTCATCGGCTATTTCCATCGCATCGATGCCACAGCGATGCATAAACCGCAGCCGGTCCCAGGTGACATCACCCTGCGCACGCACCTGACCGCTAAAACCCTGACGCCGTAGCAACCGAGCCTGGGAGAACGCCCGACCGTCGGCAAAACTAGGAAACGTAACCGCGATCAGCTCTAGATGCGGTTGTAGTGTCACCAGTTCGGCCACATCCAGGTCATTGGGAATGGCGACACCTAACCGACCACTGCGAGCGGCCAGCGCGTCACAATGCTCCAGATAGAGCCCCCAGTCGACGATAAGGTCGGCATCAGCCGCCTGATTCGGCAGCTGTTCGGCGTCGTGAATAGCGATCCAACGGTCATCGCTGACCGGTTGTTGATCAATGAGCAACGGCATAAACACGCTCCTTAAACGGCTTGTTACCTACCCGGCGAACGGTATCGATAAAACGCTCACCCTCTTGGCGAATCTCTACGAATACAGCGAGGATCTTCTCCAGTGTATCGGCTACAGCGTCCAAGGGTACTGATTTACCTAGCACCTTGCCCAACGAGGCATCGGCAGTCGAAGCGCCACCGAGGGTGAACTGATAGTAGGATTGTCCATTCTTATCGACACCCAAAATGCCGATATGGCCAACATGATGGTGCGCGCAGGCGTTGATGCAGCCGGACATTTTCAGTTTGATCTCGCCCAACTCGTAGAGGTAGTCGAGGTCGTCAAATTTCTGATTGATCTGACGCGCCACGCTGAGTGTCTCGGCGTTGGCCAGCGAGCAGAAATCCAACCCCGGGCAAACGATCATATCCTGGATGGTACCGACCACGGGGCGAGCCAGACCCAGTTCATCCAACTGCCGCCACAACGGGTACAGGTCGGCTTGTTTGATGTGGGCAAATACCAGATTCTGTTCGTGAGTGGAGCGAATTTCGCCGAAATTGTAGCGATCTGCCAGGTCGGCGACCGCATCCATCTGCGCATCGGTGACATCACCAGGCGCTTGCAGCATCCCTTTGATGGTCAGGGTCACGGCGCGGTAACCCGGCACCTTATGCTCGAAGCTGTTGCGCTCGATCCATATTGCAAAGGCGCGATCAGCGGCCAGTTTGTCGGCGTAGCTGGTATCGGCGGCGGCGTCAGACTCGTAGGCAGGCGGCTTGAAATAGCCTTTCACCCGGTCGATCTCGGCCTGGGTCAGCTTCAACTCGGAATCTTTGGTCTGCGCCCAGTCGGCTTCAACCTTATCGCGGAAGGCATCGGCGCCCATCGCATCGACCAAGATTTTGATTCGCGCTTTGTACTTGTTATCACGACGACCGAGCAGGTTATAAACCCGCAGAATCGATTCGAGGTAGGACAACAGATCATGCTGCGGCAGGAACTCGCGGATCACCTTGCCGATCATCGGTGTCCGGCCCAGGCCACCACCGACCAACACCTCAAAACCGACTTCACCGGCTGGGTTGCGGGTCAGGCGAACACCTATATCGTGTACCTGTACTGCTGCGCGGTCATTCTCGCACCCCGTCACCGCAATCTTGAACTTACGCGGCAAGTAGGCAAATTCGGGGTGCAGCGCCGCCCATTGACGGATAATTTCACTCCAGGGACGCGGATCTTCGATCTCTCCGGCCACTACGCCAGCAAAGTGATCCGAGGTCACGCTGCGAATACAGCTACCCGAGGTCTGGATCGCGTGCATCTGCACCTTGGCCAGATCGGCCAGGATATCAGGCACCTGCTCGAGCTCGGGCCAGTTGAACTGGATATTCTGGCGCGTGGTAAAGTGAGCGTAATTTTTATCGTAATCACGCGAGACCTTGGCCAACGCCCGCAGCTGAGTTGAAGAGAGCAGACCATAGTTGACCGCTATCCGTAACATCGGCGCATGACGCTGGATGTAAAGACCATTTTGCAGCCGCAATATCCGGAACTCTGCATCCGGAATCTGACCGGCAAGGTAGCGCCGAGTCTGATCGCGGTATTGCACTACCCGCTCATCGATCAGCTGTTGGTCTAGCTCGCTGAATACATACATCGTAGAACCCTTTAATTAACCTATCCCGCCTGCTTCAGACGGATAAAAACGAGGGCGAACCCTATCAAAAATTGCGACCGCCTAGCCACTATTAACTGGCCAGCACAAACCGGATACCGATAATCAGCAACAGTGTGCCCATCAGCGGCTGCATAAATTTGGGTGACAACCGCACCCCCAGATGACTACCCAGATAAACGCCGGGTAATGATCCCATCAACAGATAAAGCAGCAGCATCGGATCGACATTACCCAACTGCCAGTGGCCAACCCCAGCAATACCGGTCAAGACCACCGCGTGGACCAGGTCGGTTGCCACGATCATCGGCATGGTCATATGCGGAAACAACAGAATCAGCAGCGCGGTACCCAATGCCCCGGCGCCGACCGACGATAACGTCACCAACATGCCCAGCACCAAACCCGCTACCGAGGTCACCGGCAAACGCCAGCGCCGTCCTGCAGCCTTTAAGCGTGGCGCATCGAGTTCGATCACGTAGGTGCGGATACGATTGCGAAAAAACACCGCCACCGAGGTCAGCACCAGGCTCACCCCTAGGGTTAGATTCATCAAATGTTCGATGGTTTCCAGTGCTTCGATACCACTGAGCCACCACAGCGTGATCAACGATCCCGGCACACTGCCGATCAGCATCGCGATAACAATCTGCCAATTCACCAGTCGGTTCTTGGCGTAAGGCCAGACCCCACCCATTTTGGTCACCGCAGCGTAGAGCAGATCGGTGCTGACAGCCACGGCCGGGCTGATGCCGAAACCGACGATAAGGATAGGCGTCATCAACGCCCCCCCGCCAATTCCGGTCAGACCAACGATGAACCCCACCACCAGGCCAGCAAAGCTATAGGCCAGTTCCATTAATACCTCTACGCAAAATAGTTAACAGCGGCTATCATAATGAACCCGAGATATAACACAAAAGAATAATTAGAAATTCCTATAGACCAAAAAGAAATAAAAGACTTAAAATCCAACACGTCGATTGCCGACAGTGCGCTAATAACAAAAAGCGATAAAAGGATTCTATTTTATTCTTTTTTATTTTATAAGCATCGCCGTATGATAGCGCCACCTAGGCTGCCGTCACTGCATCGCACGCTCTGCCAACCCAACACATTAATGAGTTAAAGACTGAGTCCGATATGAACGCCCAACATCAGCTTTCAGAACAACGCCTGACACACCTCAAGCAACTCGAAGCCGAAAGCATCCACATCATTCGTGAAGTGGCCGCCGAATTTGAACGCCCCGTAATGCTCTACTCGGTGGGCAAGGATTCAGCGGTGATGCTGCATTTGACCCGCAAAGCGTTTTATCCCGGCAAGCCGCCGTTCCCGTTGATGCACATCGACACCACCTGGAAGTTTCGCGAGATGATCGAGTTTCGCGACAAGATGGCCGAAGAGGCGGGCATGGACCTGATCGTTCATGTCAATCAGGACGGCGTCGATATGGATATCAACCCCTTCGTTCACGGCTCTAAAAAGCATACCGATATCATGAAGACCGCTGGACTGAAGCAGGCGCTGGACAAATACCAGTTCGATGCCGCTTTCGGTGGTGCCCGTCGTGACGAAGAAAAGTCCCGTGCTAAAGAGCGCGTGTTCTCGTTCCGCGATAAGAACCATCGCTGGGATCCCAAGAGCCAACGCCCCGAGCTGTGGAGCCTCTATAACGCCCGCATCGACAAGGGCGAGAGCATCCGCGTGTTCCCACTGTCCAACTGGACCGAGCTGGATATCTGGCAGTACATCCACCTCGAGAGCATTCCGATTGTACCGCTGTACCTGTCCGCCGAGCGCCCTGTGGTCGAACGCGACGGTCTGACGATCATGGTCGACGACGACCGCCTACCGCTGGAGCCTGGCGAGCAACCGATGATGAAGAAGGTCCGTTTCCGTACGCTGGGCTGTTATCCGCTGACCGGTGCTGTTGAGTCAGAAGCCGCCACCCTGCCCGAGATTATTCAGGAGATGCTGTTGACCACCACCTCCGAGCGCCAGGGCCGAGCAATCGATCACGATTCAGCCGGATCGATGGAGCAAAAGAAAAAAGAAGGCTATTTCTAAAAAATATGTTTCAGGCCAACCTCAGCACGCCCAGCCGTCGTTGAAGGCGTTTTCAAAATGCTCATTTGCAATTGCAAACTGCGCTTTTTCAAACGCCTCCGCCTAGCCTGGACCCACTGAATTTAAGCCCTGAATTCATTTTTTGGTAACCAATTGGCAAAACAGATTTCGAGACGAGCGACACCATGAGCCACCAAGACGAATTAATCAGCAGCGACATCCACTCCTACCTGGCCCAGCACGAGCAGAAAGAGCTGATGCGGCTGCTGACCTGCGGTAACGTTGACGACGGCAAGAGCACCCTGATCGGCCGACTGTTACACGACTCCAAGATGATCTACGAAGATCAGCTCGAGGCGATCAAGTCAGACAGTGTTAAATCCGGCACCACCGGCGATGATATCGACCTGGCACTGCTGGTCGACGGCCTGCAAGCCGAACGCGAGCAAGGCATCACCATCGATGTGGCGTATCGCTACTTCTCCACCGCCCGACGCAAATTCATCATCGCAGACACCCCTGGGCATGAGCAGTACACCCGCAACATGGCGACCGGTGCCTCGACCTGCGATCTGTCGATTATCCTGATCGACGCGCGTCACGGGGTACAGACCCAGACTAAGCGTCACAGCTTTATCACCTCGCTACTGGGGATCAAGCACACCATCATCGCCATCAACAAGATGGATCTGGTGGACTACTCCGAGCAGGTCTACAACGATATCAAGCACGATTTCCTCGACTTTGCCGAAGGCCTGAACATCAGCGACGTTCAGTTCGTACCGCTGTCGGCACTCAAGGGCGACAACGTGGTCAACGCATCCGAGTCGATGCCTTGGTACACCGGTCTACCGCTGATGGAGACACTGGAAACCGTCGAAATCGCGTCAGACCGCAACTTCGACGAGCTGCGTTTCCCGGTTCAATACGTCAACCGCCCCAACCTCAATTTCCGCGGTTACTGCGGCACGCTGGCCTCGGGTGTCGTCAAGCCGGGCGACGAGATCTCGGTACTGCCCTCGGGTAAGCGCTCCAAGGTCAAATCGATCGTCACCTACGACGGCGATCTGGAGCAAGCGTTCGCACCGATGGCGATCACCTTGACACTCGAAGACGAGATCGATATCAGCCGCGGCGATATGATCGTCCACGCGGGCAAAGAGCCGGTCGCCTCCGATCGCTTCAACGCTCACCTGGTATGGATGAACGAGACCCCACTGCTTCCGGGCAAGGAATACCTGATCAAGATCGGCACCACCACGGTCACCGGTCATGTTTCCAGCCTGCGTCACAAGATCGACGTCAACACGCTCGAGCTACACCCCGGCAGCGAGCTGGCCCTGAACGAGATAGCGCTGTGCGAGCTGAGTCTGGATCGCCCGGTTATCGGCGACGACTACGCCACGCTCGCCGATACCGGTAGCTTTATTGTGGTCGACCGCCTCAGCAATCTCACCATGGCGGCTGGGATGATCACCCAATCAGTCAGCGGCGATACGGTGCAGGTTAGTGATAGCACCAACCTCAGCGAAGTTGCACTGGTCAGTGCTCAAGACCGCGCTCGCCGCTTCGGCCAGCAGCCCGCCAAACTTTATATCTGCGGTGCCAATAGCGAGCAGCGCAACGCCGTCGCCAACAACCTGGAAAAGCAGCTGTTCGACCAGGGTCGTGCGGTTACGGTCATCAGCGACGCGCAACTGCAACTGGCGGTCAATCAAGACTTGAGCGATAACGATGCCTGTCGCGAGCAGGCGGCGATGCGCCTTGATGCGGTGGCCGAGCTGATGCTCAACGCCGGACTGATCTGCCTCTGCGTGGTGCCCGACGCGCCCAGTTATGCCAAGCAGTCGGTCACCGTCGATGGTGACAACCCTAGCGATGCCATCAACGAGGCCATCAGCTTGCTGAAACAGGTCGGTTCGATCTGACCCACCGTCAAGCAGTCTGGTTGAGCATCAGCCCAACCCAGCGGCGCCCTGAGCGCGATTTAATCGCCTCAGGGCATGACGGATCAATGTTTTACAGCTAAAATGGCCGATTTTTCGCCAGTGCCGCCGCTGGTTAACCGGCATAAATAAGTGAGAGCATCCGGTCGATGACCGATTACCTGCTAATCCTGATCAGCACCGTCTTGGTGAACAACTTCGTCTTGGTCCAGTTTTTGGGGCTCTGTCCGTTTATGGGCGTGTCCAACAAACTGGAAACCGCGATGGGGATGTCGCTGGCCACCACCTTCGTGCTGACGCTCTCCTCCATCTGTAGCTACCTGGTTTATCAATACCTGCTGCTACCGCTGGATATCACTTATCTGCGCACCATCAGCTTTATTCTGGTGATCGCGGTGGTGGTGCAGTTCACCGAGATGGTGGTCCACAAAACCAGCCCGCTGCTGTATCGGGTGCTGGGCATCTTCCTGCCGCTGATCACCACCAACTGCGCCGTGTTAGGCGTGGCGCTGCTGAACATCAACAAGCAGAACAATTTTCTCGAATCCGCCTTCTACGGTTTTGGTGCTGCGCTCGGTTTTGCGCTGGCATTGATTCTGTTCTCGGCGATGCGCGAACGGATCGCCGTGGCCGACGTGCCGCTGCCGTTTAAAGGCGCAGCCATCGGCATGATCACCGCCGGACTGATGTCACTGGCGTTCCTCGGTTTTACCGGATTGGTGCAGTTCTGATGGATCCGATCCTGATCGCAGTCTTGGTACTGCTCGCGGTATCACTGATCTTTGGCGCGTTGCTGGGATTTGCCTCGATCAAGTTCAAGGTCGAGGGCAACCCGATTGTCGAGCAGATCGACTCGCTGCTGCCTCAAACCCAATGCGGTCAGTGCAGCTACCCCGGCTGCCGTCCGTACGCCGAAGCGATCGCCAACGGTGAGGCGATCAACAAGTGCCCTCCCGGTGGTGAAAGCACCATCGCCGCGCTGGCCGACCTGCTCGATGTCGAGGCGCTGCCGTTGGACGCCGAGCACGGCGAAGAACAGATCAAATCGGTCGCCTACATCCGCGAAGACGAGTGCATCGGTTGCACCAAGTGCATCCAGGCCTGCCCGGTTGATGCCATCCTCGGCGCCGCCAAGCAGATGCATACGGTGATCACCTCAGAATGTACCGGCTGCGACCTGTGTGTCGAGCCCTGCCCGGTCGACTGCATCGACATGATCCCGATTGAAACCTCGCTGGTAACCTGGACCTGGGCCCAACCGCAGCCTGGCGTGCAGCTGATCGCCACCGATAGGGGCCGCAACCTGGCCATCGAAACCCAGCGCCACCAGCATCAGTTAGAAGACGACCGCAACAACAAGGGTGACGCCGCATGAGCCGTATCTGGAGTTTCCACGGTGGCATCCACCCGCCCGAAAACAAGCGCCAGTCGCTACAGCGTCCGCTCGAGCGTGCGCCACTGCCAGCGCAGCTTATCCTGCCGCTGCAACAACATATCGGTGCCCCGGCAACACCACTGGTAGAGGTCGGTGACAAGGTACTCAAAGGCCAAGCGATCGCCGAACCGACCGGCCACGTCAGCGTCTACCTGCACGCCCCCACCTCGGGCACCGTCAGTGCTATCGACTGTTATCCAGTTCCACACCCATCGGGTATGGACGGCCTCTGTATTGTTATCGAACCCGACGGCCAGGAACAGTGGATCGAGCATCAGGGAGTCGACGATTTTCGCAGCCTGGAGAAGGCCGAACTGGCCACGCTGATTCGTCACGCAGGCATCTCCGGCATGGGCGGCGCCGGCTTTCCGACCGAGATCAAACTGCACCTTTCCGACGATCACATCGTCAACACCCTGATCATCAACGGCGTCGAATGCGAACCCTACATCACCGCCGACGACACGCTGATGCGCGAGCGGGCTGAAGATATCATTGGCGGCATCGAGATCGCCGCTCACCTGATCAAGCCGACCCACTGCCTGATCGGCATCGAAGACAACAAGCCCGAAGCGGCAATGGCACTGACGCGTGCGGCGCGCAACAGCGAACTCGATATCGAGGTCGTAGTGGTACCGACCAAATACCCGTCTGGCGGCGAGAAGCAACTGATCAAGCTACTGACCGGCGTCGAAGTTCCGTTCGGACGCCTTCCCGCCGATATCGGTATTGTGGTGCAGAACGTCAGCACCATGGCCGCGATCTATCGCGCTGTGCACCACGGCGAACCACTGATCTCGCGCATTACCACCTTGACCGGCGATGCGCTGGCAAATCCCGGCAATGTCGAGGTGTTGATCGGCACCCCGATCAGCGAGCTACTGGCCTACGCTGGCGCCGACAGTCAACGGTTGAACCGGCTGGTGATGGGCGGTCCGATGATGGGCTACACGCTCAACGACCCTCAAATCCCGGTGATCAAGACCAGCAACTGCATCATCGCGGCGACCGCCGAGGAGTTCCCCGAAGCAGCGCCGGCGCAAGACTGCATCCGCTGCGGTCATTGCGAGCAAGTCTGTCCGGTTGGGCTGCTGCCACAACAGCTACACTGGTTTGCCAAAGGCAAAGAGTTCGACAAAGCCCTGTCGCACAACCTAATGGACTGTATCGAATGTGGCGCCTGTTCCTACGTCTGCCTGAGCAATATCCCGCTGGTGCAATACTACCGCTTCGCCAAAGGCGAAATTCGGCGTGAACAGTTTGACCAGCGTAACGCCGAGCAGGCGCGGATCCGCTTCGAAGCGCGTCAACAGCGACTCGAGCGTGAGAAGCAGGAGAAGGCCGACAAGCGCAAAGCCCGTGCCGAAACTGCATCGCGCGCCCAGACTGCCCGCAAAGCGTTGACTCCAGCCGACAGCCAACCCGCTACTGTCGATCCGCAAGCGCAGCTCAAACTACTCAAAACCGCCGCTGCGGTGGCACGAACCAAACTGAAAAAAGCCGACAAGGCGCTGGTTCAAGCGCAAACCGACGGCGTCGACGATCTGGCTGAACTCCAGGCTGCCATCGATGGCGCCAAGGCCAAAGCCGAACAGAGCCAGCAAGCGCTGGAGCAGGCCGAACAACAGAACCCCGCTCCGCCCCCAACACTGGCCGAATTAAAGATCGCCGCTGCCACCGCACGCACCAAGGTCAACAAGACCGAAAAAGCGTTGGCCGACGCCGAAACCAAGGGCGTACCCAGCGCCGACAAGCTACGCAGCTCGCTGGAAGGGCTACGCGCCAAAGCCGATGCAGCGCAGTTAGCACTCGAGCAAGCCGAAGCCAACACCGCGCCGCCAGCGGCCGCCGAAGAGATGGATATCAAACAGCTTAAAACCGCCGCGTCCATCGCTCGCACCAAGCTAAAGAAAGCCCAGAAAACGTTACAGGCAGCCCAAGAAGCCGGTGAAGACAGCGCCAGCCTGCAGCAGCAGGTCGACCAACTCAGTCAACAATCGGACACGGCGCAGCAAGCCTTCGCCGCTGCCGAAGCCGCGCAACCCAAGAGCACAGGCCCCGATCTGAAAGCACTGAAAAGCGCCGCCGCTATCGCTCGCACTAAGATCAAGAAAACCGAGAAGGCGCTCGCCGATGCCCAGCAAAAAGGGTTGGCTTCGGCCACAGCCTTGGCTGCTGGGCTAGAAAAACTAAAGACCAAGGCCCAGCATGCGGAACAGGCGTTAGCCGACGCCAAGCAGCTGGCCAACACCGAGACGGTGGATTAATCGATGGCGTTACTGCATATCAGCTCACCGCATGCACACAAGGCCGGCCATGCTGGCAACTTGATGCGCCAGGTGATTATCGCTGCGCTGCCGGGTCTCGCCGCGCTCTGTTATTACTTTGGCTGGGGACCACTGATCAACGTACTACTGGCCAGTGTTCTGGCACTGCTGTTCGAAGCGGCAGTGATCAAACTGCGCCGCCGCCCGATCGGATTCTATCTGGGCGACTACAGCGCCATCCTCACCGCGTTGCTGTTAGCACTGGCGCTACCGCCCTATATTCCCTGGTGGACCACCACTATCGGTATCTTCTTCGCCATCGTTATCGCCAAGCAGCTCTACGGCGGTCTGGGGCAGAATCCGTTTAATCCGGCGATGATCGCTTACGCGCTGCTGCTGATCTCATTCCCGGTTGAGATGACCCGCTGGAGCGCACCGTTCACCCTGATCGACGGCACCAGCGGGGCCGCCCTGCCAAGCTTTGGCGACGCTTTGGCGATCATCTTTGGTCAAGCTCAGCTACCCGATGCGGTCACCATGGCCACGCCGCTGGAGGTGTTCAAACACAAAGGTGCAGTGACCACCGAAGAGCTCTGGTCGCAGTCGGCGCTGCTAAATGGCCTCGAGCCTTGGCAGGGGATCAGTTTGGCTTATCTGGCCGGTGGCATCTACCTGTTGATCCGCAAGGTCTACACCTGGCACATTCCCGGTGCGATGCTGTTCAGTTTGTTTATGATATCGGGATTTTTCTACGGCTCAGACCCCAGCAACTACGCGCCACCGCTGTTCCACCTGACCCTCGGTGCGACGATGCTAGGCGCGTTCTTTATCGCTACCGACCCGGTCACCGCCGCGACCAGCAACAAGGGTAAACTGATCTACGGTGCCAGCATCGGCATTTTGGTTTATCTGATTCGCAACTGGGGCAACTACCCCGACGCGATCGCCTTCGCGATACTATTGATGAACCTGACGGCGCCATTCCTCGATTACTACACCCGCCCGCGTACCTACGGCCACAAGCAAGCCCAGCGCGGCATAGGGAGGAAGTGATGAGCACCAACAGCTTCTCGATCTTTGCTGCGATTCGCAATAACGCCCTCGCCCTCGGCGTGTTTGCTGTCATAACCGCTGGTGCAATCGCGCTGACCCAGTCGGCCACCCGCGAGCGTATCGCCGACAATCGCGAACAGGCCCGTGCCCGTGCGCTGTTTCAGATAGTGCCTCAAGACCAACACGACAACGACCTGCTGCACGATAGCTACCGCCTTAACCGCGCACAATCGCTCGGCTATGAAAAACCGGTTGATCTGCACCGCGCCCGCCGCAACGGTAGCGTCCACACCGTCATCCTGCCGGTGAGTGCTAAGGGCGGCTATACTGGCAGCCTCGACCTGATCGTCGGCATTCGCAGCGACGAAAGCGTGGCCGGTGTACGGATACTACGCCACCAGGAAACCCCAGGACTGGGCGATAAAGTCGATATCAAAAAATCGGATTGGGTGCTCGGTTTTGACGGCACCCGGCTCAATGGCGACAACGATCCCAGCTGGGCGGTCAAGAAAGATGGCGGCCAGTTTGACCAGTTTACCGGTGCGACCATCACCCCCCGGGCGGTGGTCAATGGCGTCAAGCAAGCGATCATGACCTTCCGCCAACACCGCGCCGCGCTGCTGGAAACCCAACCCAAGGGAGCTGACGACCATGGCTAACACCCCGACGGATTTCGGTAAAATCAGCCTCGATGGGCTCTGGCACAACAACCCTGCACTGGTGCAACTACTGGGGCTGTGCCCGCTACTGGCGGTTACTGGCTCGGTGGTCAACGCCCTCGGCCTGGGCCTGGCCACCACGCTAGTGCTGATCGGCTCCAACCTCTGCGTATCGCTGATCCGCAACCTGGTTCCGGCCACGGTTAGACTGCCGGCGTTCGTGATGATCATCGCCTCGCTGGTGACCTGCGTCGAGCTACTGATGCAAGCGATGACCTACGAGCTGTACGAGATCCTCGGCATCTTTATCCCGCTGATCGTAACCAACTGCGCCATCCTCGGTCGCGCCGACGGTTTCGCCCGCAAGCACCCGCCGCTACCGGCGATGCTCGACGGCTTGATGATGGGGGTCGGCTTTAGCATCGTGCTGATTCTGCTCGGCGCGATCCGCGAAGCGCTCGGTTCGGGCACCCTGTTTGCCGATATGCAACTACTGTTCGGCCCCGTCGCCGAATCCTGGAAGCTGACCCTGATCGAAGACTATTCGGGCTTTCTGTTTGCGGTGCTGCCACCTGGCGCCTTCGTCGGCATGGGGTTGATTATCGCGGTCAAAAACATCATCGATGAACGGCTAAAAAAACGCGCCAAGCCGGCTGAAAGCAGCATTCCAGGCTCAAAACGCGCCCGCGTGACAGGCTAACACCAGCCTTTGCAGAGAAACGGCGATGAACCGAGACAAGCGCTATCAGATCTTCGCTCGCCTACGCGATGACAACCCTCATCCCAAGACCGAGCTCAACTACAGCAATCCATTCGAGCTACTGGTAGCGGTCACGTTGTCGGCGCAGTCGACCGACGTTGGGGTTAACAAAGCCACCGCCAAACTGTTCCCGGTGGCCAATACTCCCGAGGCGATCGCCGCACTGGGCGTTGACGGGCTCAAGTCCTATATCAAGACTCTAGGGCTGTATAACGCCAAGGCCGAAAACGTCCACAAAGCCTGCAAAATGTTGGTCGAGCTGCACGGCTCGCAGGTACCCGACAACCGTGAAGCGCTCGAAGCCCTGCCTGGCGTCGGCCGCAAGACCGCCAACGTGGTACTCAATACCGCCTTTCGCCAGCTAACCATGGCGGTCGATACGCATATCTTCCGGGTCTCCAACCGCACCCGCATCGCCCCCGGCAAGAACGTGGTCGAAGTAGAGAAGAAGCTGCTCAAGTTTGTCCCCAACGAGTTTCTGCTCGACGCGCACCACTGGCTAATCCTGCTAGGACGCTACATCTGCGTCGCCCGCAAGCCGCGCTGCGGAGCCTGCTTGATTGAAGATCTATGCGAATTCAAGGAAAAGAGCGAGTAACACTGTTGTTCGTCGATGACGACGGGGATCACCGCACCGATGACGCCTTTGAGTGGACCTTCACCCTGCTACTCAGCGTCCACGTCCTGACCACGGCACAGCGGTGGAAAAACCGGGGCCGGAGCAGCTTGGAGCTAAACTGATACCGCTCCCCATGCTGTATCGCATCAGAGTTGAATCCAAATCGGAGATGAATCCATTTGAGACCTGCCGTAGCCAAGCATAAGGCGACCCTGGCGCTGCTGACCGGGTTCATCACCCCCTACAAAGGAACCCTGTGCGCTGCGGCCATTGCCCTGGTGGTCACCGCACTGGTGACCCTGGCTATTGGCCAGGGGGTACGGCTGTTGATCGACGAGGGGTTTATCGCCGGTTCACAAGCGGCGCTGGACCGCGCTGTGGCCGTCATATTACTGCTGACGCTGTTGATCTCGGTGGGCACCTTCGCCCGCTTCTACCTAGTCTCTTGGTTGGGTGAGCGGGTCAGCGCCGATATTCGCCTGGCGGTCTTCAACCATGTGATCGAGCTGCATACCAGCTACTTCGAAACCAACCGCAGCGCCGAGATCATGTCACGGCTGACCACCGATACCACGTTGTTGC
>JBALWS010000231.1:0-2346 GCA_036960405.1 Halopseudomonas sp.
TGCCAGGTCGTAATCTTCGCCTTCGTACATGCCCGGCATCTCGGCGGTTTCACCACCCACGAGCGAGCAGCCGGATAGTTCGCAGCCTTCACCGATGCCGGTTACAACGTCGGCAGCGATATCGATGTTGAGCTTGCCGGTGGCGTAATAATCGAGGAAGAACAGCGGCTCGGCACCGGCTACGATCAGATCGTTTACGCACATCGCAACCAGATCGATACCGATTTTGTCGTGTTTGTTCAGGTCCATCGCGACGCGCAACTTGGTGCCGACACCATCGGTGCCCGATACCAGTACCGGCTTCTTATAGCCTTCGGGCAGTTCGCACAAGGCACCGAAGCCACCTAATCCGGCCATCACTTCTGGGCGGCGAGTGCGCTTGGCGACACCTTTGATGCGCTCGACCAGCGCGTTACCCGCATCGATATCGACGCCTGCATCTTTATAACTGATTGAATCGGTGGAGTTGCTCATATGCGTTTCGAACCTGTCTGGCAGTGCCTCAATTGGAAGCCGCGTATTCTATCAGTTTGAGTCGGATCGGGTCATCTGCTGAGCGATAAAAAGGCGAGCTTTTTCAATCAACCTCGCTCAAGGCTACTTTGGCTTGTTGGCGCCATGGTTTATGCTTGGGGCCATTATTGCGCAATTCCGGGATAAACCGGATCGAATCAACAGAGGGGTTGGCGTGAAATCTCGCATTGATATGACTATTTGGCTGCGGGCCATGCTGGTTTGGCTGGTTTGCTTTAGTAGCGCTCAAGCTGCCCGGATCGGTGAACTTTACACCGCCGAGCTGTTGGTGGCCGAGCAGTCGGTACGGGTTGCTCCTGAGCTGGTCAGCCAAGCATTGCAGCAGGTGCTGATCAAGGTCAGCGGTCGGCCGGACAGTGTTGAACAGCCTGCCATCGTCGAGGGGTTGGCTGAATCTAGCCGTTACATCCAGCAATTTAGCTACCAGAGCACCAATCAGCCGTTACCGACCCAAGATGGCCGCGAAGTGTTGGCGCACCGGCTCACCATCGATTTCGAGCGCACCCTGGTCAATCAATTGCTGGCCAGTGCCGGATTGCGGCCGCTGGGTACGGTTCGGCCCGGAGTACTGGTCTGGCTGATGGAGGAGCGTAATTCGCAACGGGTGTTTTTGGGGCGCGATGAAGACCCTGCTTTTAGCGCGATGAAGCAACGAGCTCGCGAGCGTGGCTTGCCGGTATTTAGGCCGTTGATGGACTTGGATGACCAGAAGGCGCTGTCGATCGGCGATGCGTGGGGTTTTTTTAGCGATAGCATAAGCAAGGCATCCAACCGTTATCAGGCCGATTCGGTACTGGTCGGGCGGCTCTATCGCAATAAAAAAGGGCGCTGGTTGAGTCAGTGGTTGCTGATCAAGTCACCGACAGATATCCAAAATTTCGACGCTCAGGGCGCGGCCCTCAATGATCACCTGAGTTCGGCGGTGGATTTGGCAGCCGACCGCCTGTTTGCCGATTTTGTCGCCACGGTGGGCGAGCTTGATCCCGGTGCTTTGTTGTTGGAGATCGAAGCGGTGGCTTCGATCGATGACTATTTTCAGATTACTCAGTATCTGCAGGAACTACCGGCGGTAAAGGGGATTACGCTGCTGCAGCTTGATGAAGACCGGTTGCTACTGCAGTTGCAGATCGAAGGGGCCGCCTCCCAGCTACGCGGTGCGATAGGGCTCAATCATCACTTCAAGGCTCTGCCGGATTATGACCAAACTGTGGCTTTCGGGCAGCTCAACTATCGCTGGCAGCGATAAGGAACCTGCGAACAAGTCCAAATGCATTTGCAGAAACGCTTGGGGACTTATTCGTAGGTTCCCTCATTAGCAATAAAGGAATATTGATGACCGATTCGCAACGTTGGTTGGTGCTCTGTTTGTCGCTGATAATTATCGGCCTGTTTTACCTGCTGGCGCCGATCCTATTCCCGTTTCTAACCGGAATATTGTTGGCTTATATGGGCGACCCGTTGGCGGATAGGCTAGAGCGCACCGGCTTGTCACGTACGGGGTCGGTGGTGATCGTATTCAGTTCGCTGACGATCGCGTTGGTATTGGTGTTGTTGCTGTTGTTGCCGCAACTAGGGCATCAGATTAAAAATCTGGTGAATCAGATTCCGCTGCTGTTTGATTGGCTCAAACAGGTGGCAATACCTTGGCTCGAGCAGGTATCCGGTCAGGATATGTCGACGTTGGAAATCGACCGACTTCGTCAGATGGTGATGGAGCACTGGCGTAGCGGCGGGGATCTGGTAACTCAGGTATTGGGGCAGGCTTCTCGCTCCGGGCTGGCGTTTATCGGTTGGCTGGTCAATCTGACCCTG
>JBALWS010000092.1:0-18855 GCA_036960405.1 Halopseudomonas sp.
GTAGCCGGAGATAGTGATCAGGTCGGCGTAGGCCTTGGCCACACCGGCGGCGATGGTGCCGACACCAGGGCGCGAAACCAGTTTCACCGATACCAGCGCTTCGGGGTTGATCTGTTTCAGGTCAAAGATCAGCTGAGCCAGATCCTCGATCGAGTAGATGTCGTGATGCGGCGGTGGCGAGATCAGGGTGACGCCGGGTACCGCGTAACGGAGTGAGGCGATCAGCTTGTTGACCTTACCGCCGGGCAGCTGGCCGCCTTCACCGGGCTTGGCACCCTGAGCGACTTTGATCTGCAGCACTTCGGCGTTAACCAGGTAGTGCGGCGTGACACCGAAGCGACCCGAGGCGATCTGCTTGATTTTGGAGCGACGGTTGGTACCGAAACGCGCCGGATCTTCGCCGCCTTCGCCCGAGTTGGAGCGACCACCAAGGTCGTTCATCGCCATCGCCAGTGCTTCGTGTGCTTCGGGTGACAAGGCACCGAGTGACATCGCCGCCGAGTCGAAGCGCTTGAACAGGTTCTCGACCGGCTCGACTTCGCTCAATGGGACCGGGGTGACATCTTTGAGCTTGAACAGGTCACGCAGAGTCGCAACCGGACGTTCGTTGACCAGCGCCGCGAACTCTTTGTAGATGCCGTAATCGCCACTCTGGACCGCTTGCTGGATGGTCCGCACCACGTCCGGATTAAAGGCGTGGTATTCCTTGCCGTGGATGAACTTGAGCTGGCCGCCCGGTTCGATCGGCTTGCGCACTTTCCAGCAATCGTTAGCCAGTAGCTGCTGTTCGCGCTGGAAGTCGTAGAAGTTAGCCCCTTCGATGCGGCTGACGATATCGGTAAAGCAGGTATCGACCACTTCATGACCCAGTCCGACCGCTTCAAATAGCTTGGCGCCACGGTAGGAGGCGATCGTTGAGATGCCCATCTTCGATAGAATCTTCAGCAGACCTTTGTTGATCCCTTTGCGATAGTTGGTGTGGCAGGTAATTTCATCGCTGAGGATCTCACCGCGAGCCACCATGTCGTTGATGATGCGGTATGACAGGTACGGATACACCGCACTGGCACCACAGCCCAGCAGTACCGCAATCTGATGCGAATCACGCGCAGTACCGGTATCGACGATCAGGTTACAGCTGCAGCGCAAACCTTGCGCACGCAGATGGCTGTCGACCGCGCCGGTCGCCATCAGGGCGTGAATCGGCAGCAGACCCTCTTTGATATTGCGATCAGACAGAATCAGCAGTGTCTTGCCGTCGCGAACCGCACTCTCGGCATTCGCGCACAGCGTTTCAATCGCCTGCTTGAGGCCGAGTTGAGGATCGTAGTTAAGCCCTAGAGTATGCGTTTCAAAGCCGGGGATTTCGTTGTAGAACAGCTTGTGATATTTGCGTGGCGACAACACCGGCGATGCCAGGATGATGCGCTGAGCGTGTTTCTCGCCATCGTCGAAGACGTTTTGCTCGGCGCCGAGGCAGGTTTCCAACGACATCACGATCGCTTCGCGCAATGGATCGATCGGTGGGTTGGTGACCTGAGCAAACTGTTGGCGGAAGTAGTCGTACAGCGGACGAATCCGGTGCGACAGGACCGCCATCGGGGTGTCGTCACCCATCGAACCGACCGCCTCTTGTGAGGTCTCGGACAGGGGGCGAAGAATCTGGTCGCGCTCTTCGAAGCTGACCTGGTACATCTTCTGGTGTGCTTTGAGTTGCTCAGGGGTGAACTCCTGGAACTCGACATCACGGTCGTTGAGGGTCGACTCAAGACGGTAGGAACTCTCGCGCAGCCACTTCTTGTAGGGGTGTTCGCTCTTCAAGCGCTGATCGATATCGTCGGTATGCAGCACTTCACCAGTGGTGGTGTCGACAGCCAGCATCTGGCCAGGGCCAACCCGGCCTTTGGCGACAACGTCTTCGGGCTTGTAATCGTAGGTGCCGATCTCGGATGCGGTACACAAAATACCGTCTTTGGTCAGTACCCAGCGCGATGGCCGCAGGCCGTTACGGTCGAGCATGCAGACAGCGGTCTTGCCGTCGGTCATGACCAGTCCGGCAGGGCCGTCCCAAGGCTCCATGTGCATGGAGTTGTATTCGTAGAAGGCGCGCAGGTCGGGGTCGATGATCTCGACATTCTGCCAAGCCGGCGGTACGACTAAACGCATCGCCTTGTACAGGTCCATGCCACCGGTTAATAGCACTTCAACCATGTTGTCCAAGCTGGACGAGTCAGAGCCGGTGGTGTTAACGATCGGCATCAGATCCTGCAGATTAGGCAGTAGATCGGTCTGGAACATGCTAGCACGGGCATTTGCCCAGCTGCGGTTGCCTTCGATGGTATTGATCTCACCGTTGTGCGCCAGGATCCGGAACGGTTGTGCCAATGGCCAGCGAGGGGCGGTATTGGTCGAGAAACGCTGGTGGAAGACGCAGATGGCGGTAGCCATGCGCTCGTCGCCGAGGTCCTGATAGAAACTGGTCAGGTCGGCGGGCATTACCAAGCCTTTGTACGACAGTATGGTGCTGGACAGGCTGCAGACGTAGAAATCGTCTTCACCGGCCAGCGCCATCTCGGCTTTGCGGCGGGCGATAAAGAGGCTGACAGCAAGTTGCTGGGCGTTTTTTCCACCGTCGGTAACAAATACCTGCTCAATCTGCGGCCGAGTCTCGAGTGCGATAGGGCCGCAAGACGACGGGTCGGTAGGCACTTCGCGCCAGCCGATCAGCTCGAGCCCTTCGGCTGCGAACTCGCGATTGACGGCGTCGCGGGCATTTTGGGCCTTGGCTTCATCGGTGGGTAAGAAGACCATACCGACGCCATATTGCGCGCCCAGCGCAGTGTTGAACTGTTCTTGAACGACGGTGCGCAAGAAGCTGTCGGGCATCTGCATCAGCAGGCCGCAGCCATCGCCAGTCTTACCGTCGGCGGCGATGCCACCACGGTGAGTCATACATGTTAGCGATTCGATCGCTTTGAGTAGCAGTTCGTGACTGCTGTCGCCTTCGACGTGGGCCATTAGGCCAAAGCCGCAGTTATCCTTGAATTCGCCTGGGCGATATAGTCCTGTATACATTTACAGACCTCGCTAAAAAATTCTTTACAAACAAGCGCCTGGAGATGTTTTTGGGGATATTAACCAGGTGGCAAGTGCCAAAAAGGGACAGGCATTCTACCCGCGAACGCGGTTAAGAACAAATCGAAGGAGTGTTTTTCCCTTTTAGAGGGGCTTTACAACAGAAAATTAACCCTTATTTATCTCCCCGCCGGATATCATCCTGCACCCCTTTTATGCTCCGTGCCCAGGGGCGACGCGAACGAAGTTTAGGGGGCAGGTCGCCCATCGCGGTCATCGCTGCTGCTCGGCTAGGGTAGCTGCCGTAAAGGACCACATACCATGGCTTTTCTTTATAAATGGTGGAGAAGTGAAGCAACTGCTCCTTGTTGGGCATCGAAGCGATGAATTGGATGACGCTTTTTTCACGGCGGGCACCGAGCATTTGCAGGGTGTAACCGCTGCTATCCCAGCTAAGTAGTGTTTGGCCGTCGCCAAAATAACTTCGAGAAGGCGCCGAGGGGGCGCTTTCAAATTGTTCGATGTTGGTGGCTGTTGTGGGTTTGATCTCCGCCGTGGCGGGGAGCTTTAGTACCAGCTTGGCAGGCTGTTGTTCGCTAACCGTGGCGATGTTGCTGCTGATCGCTACGCTGGCAGGGGGTGCATCTTTAATCGTTGCTAGTTGAAGCTGTTGTGAGGTTGCTGGCGCGGCAGGGCTTGTGGCTATCGTGTTTTCGTTGGCGGCTGCGTTGGGTTGTGGCTTTTTAGGTTGTTGCTCTGCTTCAAGTGCCGCACGTGCTTGGGCTAGCCGCTGTTCAAAACCGGTCGCCTGGATAACTGCTGTAGGGCTTTCAGATGAGGCTTGAGCTTGGTTTATTTTGGGTTCGAGCGACAGCTCCAGGCGGACTCGGCCGGTTTCGTCGGCGGCTAACGGTGACTGCTGTTGCTGTTCCAGCAGGCCCGGTAGTGCAAACCATAAACCCGCGCCAAATAATACCAGGATGGCGCTGGCGGCTAGAGCCCATACAAGAGGTCTGGTGCTGCGCTTTGTGGGCGTTGCAGGCTCTGTTGCGGCGTCTTGACGGCCTGTGGCAATCGCTTCGAGTATCCGTGGGACCCGTCCAGGTAACCCCAGCGAATCGGTCAAAATACGCTGTTTTTGGGTTTCATCAAGACGCGACGCTATTGCGCTGAAGCAATGATCCAACAGGCCGTTAAGTTCATCGCTATCAAGAGGCTGGATATCGATAAAATGGCAGCTGCTCTCGACCACTTCACTCAGGCTAGCGGCTTCGGTAGTTTGCTTGATTTGAGGGGTGGCAAACAGAACGATATGCGGACGGATCTCATCGTCGGGCAGAGTCGAGAGCTGATTGAACAGCAGTTCTAGCGCATCCTGCGACAGTTGTTCCGCATCGTCGATAACGATCAACATTTGCCGCGATAGTTGTTTCAGCAGTTCTGCATGGTCGAGCACCGCCTGCAGTAGGCTGGGTTCAGAGCTTGGCTCGAGCGTGTTGAGGTTAAGTTGCAGCACCAGCTCGGCCAGCAGTGCAGCGGCATTCATCTCGGGCAGTGCTTGGATGCAGCAGGCGTGCACTGCGTTATCGTCGGCGCTGGGGTAGAACTGCTGCAGCAGCGTGGTTTTGCCGATACCGGTTACACCGGTAATGACTTGGATAAAGTGACTGTACCGGCTGAGGTGCTCAATCTGCTCTAATAACTGGATATGTGAGCTCGGGAGGTAATACTCTCCAGATCCTGATTTACTATCCAGGGTGGGCACGCTCTCGCCGAGCAGGGACTCAATGCTGTCAGTTTCTGCCGCTCTGTTGTCCATGATATCTATTCGCCCGCAGTTGCCGTGTCGAGAGTGGCGGCGAGTGAGTCAGCAGCAAAATCTGCGGTGACAACGGCATCGCCTAATTGGCGCAATAGTACCAAACGGAGCTGGCCATCTAGGACTTTTTTATCGACCGCCATCAACGCCATAAAGTCGTCTGAGGTCATGCCGGTAGGTGGTTTGAGAGGAAGTTTGGCGCGTTGGAACAGGGTATTGATTCGGTCTAGATCCGCGCGGGTGAGCCAGTTTAATCGATAGGACAGGTCGGCGGCTAATACCGTACCGGCGGCTACGGCTTCACCGTGTAGCCAGTTACCATAGCCACTGTGGGCCTCAATAGCGTGGCCAAATGTATGACCGAGGTTGAGCAGTGCGCGCTTGCCCGCTTCTTTTTCATCTTCCGCGACAACCTCAGCCTTGATGGTGCAGCAGCGATAAATTGCCTCGGCGAGGATGGCGGGATCACGTGCCTGGAGCTGTTCTACGTTGGCTTCCAACCATTCAAGGAAGGATAAATCGAGAATCAGGCCGTACTTAATCACTTCGGCCAATCCTGCGGCTAGTTCGGTATCGGGTAGGGTGTTGAGCGTTTCGGTATCGATGACTACGCAGCGCGGCTGGTGAAAGGCACCGATCATGTTTTTGCCGAGCGGGTGGTTGACGCCTGTTTTGCCACCAACCGAAGAATCGACCTGCGAAAGTAATGTAGTAGGAATCTGGACGAAATCTACCCCGCGTTGGTAACAAGCGGCTGCGAAGCCGGTCATGTCCCCGACAACGCCGCCGCCCAGCGCGACCAGCGTGGTGGTGCGGTTGTGGCGAGCTTCGAGCAGGCCGCTGAAGATCTGGTTTAGCGTCTCGAGGTTTTTGAATTGCTCGCCGTCGGGCAGGATTACGGTGGCAATTTGTTTTTCTGCGAGCGCCCGGCGTATCCGTTCAAGATAGAGTGGTGCGATGGTCTCGTTGGTGACGATCATCACCTGGTTGCTACGAATGTTCTCTATCCATAATTCGGGTTGGTCAAGCAGACCTGCACCGATATAGATGGGGTAGCTGCGCTCGTCGAGGGCAACATCCAGCCGAAGGGTCATGGTATCAGGATTTCCAGTTGTGGCTTATCGAAGTACGTCACGCTCTTCGAGCTGCCGGATAATATCTCGTGCCACCGATTTAGGCCGACGGCCGTCGGTGTGGATTAGCAGATCACAGCAATCGCGATACAGCGGGTCTCTGATCTGCATCAGCTCCGACAATACTGTAGAGGGGTTTTCGGTTTGAAGCAAAGGCCGGTTGCGGTCTTTGGCGGTGCGCTCGACTTGCTGTTGCAGTGATGCGTGCAGGTAAACAACGGTGCCGCGGGACTGGAGTCGGCGGCGATTATCGCTATCAAGAATTGCTCCGCCGCCGGTAGCCAGGACGATGTCTGAATCGAGGGTTAACTCGTCGATAATATTGACTTCCCGTTTTCGAAAGCCTGATTCTCCTTCGACGTCAAAAATCCAAGGGATATCGGCACCCGCACGCTCCTCAATCTCCTTGTCAGAATCGACAAAAGTTAGTTGAAGCTCTTGGGCGAGTAGACGGCCTATGGTGCTTTTACCAGCACCCATAGGCCCAATCAGAAACAGGTTCAAACAACGACCCTATGTTGTTGGGTAGATGAGAGCCTTAGCGGGTGCTGAGGCTTTCTTCGATAATCTTAGGCGTAATGAAGATCAGTAGTTCGGTCTTATCATTACGTTCCGCAGTACGGGTGAACAGTCTGCCAATAAATGGGATATCGCCCAATAGTGGCACTTTGGTCACGATTTGCGAGGCTTCTTTTTGGAATACCCCACCAAGCACGATGGTTTCACCGTTGTTGACCAGAACTTGGGTTTCTACCTCGTTGGTGACGATACCGACTTCACCGTTGGGGAGCTCTTCGCCAACCGAATCCTGGTTGATCTTCAGATCCAGAATCAAACGGTTGTCAGGTGTGATCTGTGGGGTGACATCGAGTGCCAGTACCACCTCTTTGAATTCGACGCTGACTTCACCGTCTTCGACAGTCTGGAAGGGGATTTCGTCACCTGATTGGATACGGGCTGGCATGCCGTTGGCGGTAATCACCTTGGGTTGGGAAACTATCTCGGCGTTACCGTCGCTCTCAAGCGCCGACAGCTCCATCTGTAGCAATGTGGTATTGGAACCCAGGCCAATGGCAAACTTTGACGCGCCAAGGCTGGCGGCACCTAGATCAACGTTAAGGTCGGTCGGGGTGGTCAGCCCAGGTGTGCCTACTTGAGCGGTATCACCGGGAGCGCTGGCACCCAGTACCAGGCGGTTGTTACTTCCATTACGTTGGTAGCCAAAGCCCCATTTTACGCCCAATTCACTACTGACGTCGGTACGGACGGTAACCAAACGCGCTTCGATCATGACTTGACGTACCGGGATATCAAGTGTTTTTAGCGCCTTGCGGATCTTGGCGATGCTGGTGTCGATATCGCGAACGATCAACGTGTTGGTTCGAGGATCGGCCTGAACCTTGCCACGAGATGACATGATGCCTTGTTCGGTGCCGAGTAGGGCGACGATATCAGAGGCTTTGGCGTAATTAACCTGAATGAATTCAGTCTGGGGCTCTTTGAGTTCCTTAACCTGTTTGTTGGTCTCGATTTCAAAGCGCTCACGCTCAGCAATTTCAGCCGCTGGCGCGATCATCATCACGTTACCAGTAAGGCGTTTATCCAAGCTCTTGGTTTTGAGTACTAGCTCCAGTGCCTGATCCCAAGGAACGTTCTTCAATCGCAAGGTAATGTTGCCACTGACGGTATCGCTGACCACTAAGTTCATGTCGGTGACGTCGGCGATAATCTGTAGCACCGAGCGGATGTCGATGTCCTGGAAATTGAGGCTGAGCTTTTCGCCTATGTAGGGGAATTTCTGGCGTTGGCGCTCCTCAGCATCAGTGTCAGTGATCGGCTTGAAATCAACGATCAGCTGATCTTCTGACTGATAAGCTAAATAGTCATAGGGCTGAGCCGATGGTTTGATCAGAATGCTGCTGTTATTGCCATCAGCCATAGCGTCAACGAAGGTGACGGGTGTGGAAAAGTCTTGGACGTCGATACGCTCTTCCAGTGCCGAGGGCAGCTGGGCTCCGATCAGGTTGACGACAATGTTATTGCCCTCTTCGACGATGTCCACCCCGGCTTTGTTGTCTGTCAGGTTGATGAGCACTCGGCCGATATCACCATCGACGCGGCGGAAATCGATCGAAGAAACTTGGGTGCGCTGGGCTGTTGGCGTGGCTGTTGTTTCGGATTCTGGTTCAGTGGTGGCTGCATCGGCTACCGCTTCGGTCGCGCCCGAACCGAAAATAATATACAGGCTGTTGCCTTCAATATAGGTATCGTATTCAGCAGATTCATACAGATTGGCGATGACGCGTACGCGATCTTTCACTTCGGCTAGGTGGATGGTATCGACCATGCCGCTCTTGATATCGACGCTTTTGGTGCCTAAGCCATTGCTGGTGCCTAGTAGATCTAGTACCACGCGGGCGGGTTGTTCGATCATATAAGAGCGCGGTAGCGGAGGGGCTTCGTTGAAATCGATGCGGACTTCTAGCTTGTTACCCGGAAGGGCGACAAATGCCGTGTCGATAATCTTCACTTCAGCCAAGGCCGTTTGAGTAAGTAGTAAGCAGGCTGCAGAAATTAGCCACTTGCGGCTAGATTGGGCCAGTTGCTGTGCGGCTTTAAGCCATGTCGTTGAAGAGAGTATCTTCGCCATATCCATCTACGCCTATTTCTACTGTTCAACTAATACAAGATTGCGAGGTCGCTTCATCCAGCCATCCCGGCCATTTTGAACGATCTCCATGACATCTAGCTGGGTTTCGTTGACGGTGAGAATCTCACCATAATTTCTACCGACAAAGTTACCACTCTTGATGCGATGAATCTCGCCGTTGGAATCTCGGATCAATGCGGTTAATTTGCCTTGCTCAAGCATGTGAATAGTGCCGACCATTTTGAGGTTTTCTAGTTTAAATGCCTCTAGAGGTTCTTTCGGCCGGTCAAAATCTGGCTTGAGGTCATTCCTAATACCTTGGGATTCTTCCTCTTCGCTGAGCTCGACTTTAACTAGTTGCTGAAAGGGGCCGCGTAAGCTGGTGGCTCGGTAAAGAAAGCTTTCATAAGCTTTGAATTCGGGTAGAGGATCAATACGACCGGATGGTCGAGCTTGCGTCTCCCGGACAAACTGCTTTAGGTCATTGGAGTCATTGATCTGGCTGCAGCCCTGAATGGCTGCTAGGATCGCGACTATGGCCAGCCACCCTGGCTTGGGCAGACGATTAGTTTTCATCGTCATAACGATAGGTCCTAGCAGATAGAGACATGCTGAGATCGCCATTTTCGGAGATCGGTTTGATAGCAAAATCGTGCACCGTTACGATTCGGGGTAGTGCCGCCATACCGCTGACAAATTCGCCTAGCTGATGGTAGCTCCCTTTCACCTGGATGTTGATAGGCAGTTCGATATAAAACTTAACTTTCTTTTCCGGTGCTAGCGAGATCACATCGAAGCTTAGACCGCTGTTTTGACCGATCTCGGTGATATCTTCTAGCAATCCTGGTACTTCGGTATCGGTAGGTAGCTGCTTCAATAGCTCAGTAAAGCTCTCTTCAACGTCAGACATCTGCCGCTTAAGCGCTTCTAAATTGGCCACCTGAAAGGCCTTAGCCTGGTACTGTTGCTTAAGTTCGGGCTCTTTACTAATCTCTTGTTCGAGGCGCGTTTGCAGATCTTTTATATAGAAATGATAACCGGCTGCGGATAGCGCTATCACGACGATCAGATAGAAAACTGCCTTGACCCCAATCGCCCAGTTGCCGGCAGTGTTGAAATCCAGGTTGTTGATATCAAAGCCGCGGAAGGCGTTTTTAAAGCTGTCTTGTAACGCCATCAAGAGTCTCCATCTTCAGGCTTGGGCCTACTCAGGCCGACGCGCATATCGAAGGTCTTGTAGAGGTCGCCGCCTTTACCAACCGAGCTCAGGTTGGGTTCTTTGAACCAGGGTGAGCGGTCAATGTTACGCATCAGCATCGAGACGTCGCGGTTGCTCTGGGCGCGGCCATTGATATGAAGCGATTCGCCTTGGCGGGTCAGGGTAGAGTAATAGAGCTCTTCGGGTAGTACTCGGACTAGCTCGTCAAATACTCGAACAATAACCGGGCGATTACCTTGTAGTTCTTGAATCGCACGCAGTCGCTCCAGAAGCCGTTCGCGTTTGGCGCGAAGCTCTCTGATCTCGGCGATTTTCGAATCGAGCTGTGACATCTCTTGTTGCAGGTAGTTGTTACGCTGTTGCTGCTTTTTGGTGTTGCTTTCGATATACGCACCAGTGCCCCAGACTAGGGCGCCAGCAAATATAGCCGCTGCAAAGGTCGAGGCAACGAAGCGTTGTTGGCGGTCACGGCGACGATCTTCTCGCCAGGGTCTGAGATTGATCAGGGTGGTGGCCATAATTACTCCGCAAAACTCCGTAGTGCCAAACCGCAGGCCAGCACCAGCGATGGGGCTTCAGGGTCGAATTTATGACGGTTGATACGAGAGTCGATGGTCATCGCACTGAAAGGGTCGGCCACTTCGGTGTTAATCCCCAACTCCTGAGACACGCTGGCATCGATTCCTGGTAACGCCGCGATGCCGCCCATTAATAGCAGTGTTTCAATCTCTCCATGGGTACCCGAAGAGTAATAAAATTGAATTGAGCGGGATATCTGTTGGGCGGTGGTTTGTTTGAACGGGTCGATATAGCCCTGAATCAGATCGTCGGAAAGTTCGTTGGCTTTTTTGGCCCTCTCGACCTCTTCTGCCGACATATCAGATACTTGAGTCAGGCTGTGGGTCAAGTCGTTACCACCGAAGGCTTGCTCGCGGCTGTAGACCACCAGGCCATTTTCTAGCACATAGAGGGTCATGCTGCTGGCGCCGATATCAACTAGGCCTACGGTCTTGTCGAGCAGGTCGTGAATTTCGGCTAATACAGGAAAGACTCGCTCGATTGCGTAAGTATCGACGTCGATCACATCGCAGATCATCCCTGAACCGTTGACCGAGTCTTCACGAGATTGAACGCTGTCTTGGCGGCAGGCGACCAGTAGTATTTCATTGAGTTCTGGGCTTGACTCTGACTCCCCTTGAACTTGAAAATCGATCGATACTTCATCCAGTGGGTAGGGGATGAATTGATCCGCTTCAACCTTGATCTGGTCTTCAAGCTCATCTTCGGTAAAGGATTTGCTGAATTCGAGTTCTTTGACGATAACCACCGAGGTGGGAACCGAGGTGGCAGCATGCTTGATACGGGTGTTGGCCAGTCTTAAACCTTTCTCTAAGGCCTCAGCCACGACCGGAACATCCTGAACGTTATTGTCGATGACAGCGCCTTCGGGAAGGTGGACCACCGAATAACAGTCAACATGAAGGTTGCCCGATTGTTTGGTCAGCCCCAAAAACTTGACGTAAGAGGAGCCGATGTCGACCCCTAATAATGACTTTGAACCGGTTTTAAAAAGGCTTATCACCGATTAATCCTTAAACTCAGTGAGAAAATCATCATCGTAGTGGATGACCCGAATAGGTGTAGAGTAAAACACTGTTACGCTTTTTTCGCTATTGCTGGCATTATATATCGACTTCAAACGGTCCAACTTTAGGTTAACATGATCAAAATCAAAACTCTGCTCGGCTTTTTAATAAAAGCAGGGATTATTTGTACCTTTTTTGGCGCTTTAATCATAGTCAGCGGGTATTTTTATCTTAAGCCGCAGCTCCCCGATGTCGAGCAGTTACGCGATATTGAATTGCAAACCCCTTTAAGAATCTATTCGGTGGATCATAAATTGATCGCTGAATTTGGCGAGATGCGACGCACGCCTATTAATTTTGAAGAGATTCCCGAGGCTTTCGTACAGGCCATCCTTGCTGCCGAGGATGGGCGCTTTTACGGTCATGGCGGGATCGATTACATCGGGTTGGCGCGGGCTGCTTTTCAGTTGGTGAGTACCGGCCGGATTCAAACGGGTGGTAGTACGATTACTATGCAAGTCGCCCGAAATTATTTATTGACCCTAGAACGTACTTTCTTACGAAAGTTTAAAGAGATTGTTTTAGCGCTGCAGATGGAGCAGCAACTAACAAAGAATGAAATTTTAGAGCTCTATGTTAATAAAATATATTTGGGCAACCGCGCTTACGGTATTCAAGCTGCGGCCAATGTTTATTACGGGCGCGATATTGACCAGCTAACGTTGGCTGAATTGGCAATGATCGCGGGTCTGCCAAAAGCCCCTTCTGCTTATAACCCTTTGGCGAATCCGCCGCGGGCGCTTGAGCGGCGCAATTGGATTTTGTCGCGAATGCATGTGCTGGGATATATAGATGCCAACGAGTTTTCGGAGGCGGTTCAGTTGCCTATGACCGCTGTCTATCATGGCGCAGATATAGAGTTGTACGCGCCTTATGTCGCTGAAATGGTTCGCAGTGACCTGTTAGCGCGGTATGGCGAGCAGATCTATGCCGATGGGTTTCGCGTTTACACCACCCTTCGTAGCGCCGATCAGCAGGCCGCCAATCGTGCCGTGGTCGGGGGGCTGATGGAGTATGAACTGCGCCATGGTTACCGAGGAGCTGAGCAGCAGTTCGATCCGGCATTGCCCCAAAGCGAATATATTTCACGACTGCGACAGATACCGACCTATGCATCGCTTGAGCCTGCCGTGGTGGTTGAGGTCGCAGAGCAAAGTGCCCGTTTAGTGCGCCGTAGTGGCGCGGTGGTGGATTTAGCCTGGGAGGGTATGAGTTGGGCACGACGCTTTGTTACCGTCAGTAGTCGGGGAGCAGAGCCTAAGACAGCTGCGGAGGTGCTAGCTGTGGGGGATCTGGTACGGCTGATCGATGCGGAAGGCGGTTGGCAGTTGCGCCAGATACCCCAAGTCCAGAGCGCAATGGTGGCACTGTCCCCTAAAGATGGAGCGGTAAGAGCTCTGGTGGGCGGATTCAGCTTTCAACAGAGTAAATTTAATCGGGTCGTTCAGGGGACCCGTCAGCCGGGCTCGAATTTTAAACCCTTTGTTTATACCACTGCACTGGCGAGCGGCTTTACTCCAGCCTCGTTGATAAACGATGCGCCGGTCGTGTTTGAGGATAAGAATCTAGAAAGCAGTTGGCGGCCGGAGAACTACAGTAAAAAATTCTTCGGTCCAACCCGGTTCCGCGAGGCGTTGTACAAATCCCGTAACCTGGTATCGATTCGGATATTGCGCACCATCGGTGTTAAGCCTGCGCTGGATTATATCGAGCGCTTTGGCTTTGACCGTTCTCGACTACCGAATAACCTCTCTCTGGCACTGGGTAGCGCGGATGTGACGCCGATGGAACTGGCGACCGGTTACGCTGTGTTTGCCAACGGAGGTTTCAAGATCGAGCCCTATTGGCTTGATAGAGTTGAAGATCGCGATGGCGAGTTGTTGTTTCAGGCTATGCCGAGCACTGTATGTGAAGACTGCCTTTACCGGCCCGAAGTGATAGAGGAGATAGTAGAGCATGATACTGCTGAGTTATCGCAGCCCGCGGAGAGTCATGATGTGCCGCTGCCGAGTGTCGATGCTGTAGTTGACGAGAGTGAGGTGGCCGATGCCACTATTACCTCCCTGCCACTGGCTCCGCGTATTGTTGATGAGCAAACGGCCTATTTGATTAACAATATTATGCAGGACGTGATCAAGCGTGGCACAGGGCGTAAGGCGGCGGTGCTGGGGCGAAATGACCTGTCTGGTAAGACGGGCACCACCAACGAGCTAAAAGATGCCTGGTTCTCTGGGTTTAATCGAGAATTGGTGGCATCGGTTTGGGTCGGTTTTGACCAGCCCAAAACCTTAGGTCGGAATGAGTTTGGTAGCAAAGCCGCGTTGCCTATCTGGATCGACTTCATGGCCACCGCGCTCGAAGGGGTACCCGAGGTACCGTTGATTCCGCCAGAGGGGATTGTCAGCGTGCGGATCGACCCGGTAACGGGGTTATTAGCCTATCCAGGGCAGAAAGATGCCATCTTTGAGATGTTTCGCGAGCAGGATGTACCGAACCATGCTGCAGTTCAGCAGACATCAACTAGCGAGACGGTTACTTCAGAAGAACTGTTCTGACCGCCGCTGAGTAGCTGGCGGTCGGAAGACCTAAGCTTAGCTGCCGGTTAGAGCTCGATGTTGTATTCGATTTCCAGCGGCGCGTGTTCGCTAAAACGAATATCTTTTATGATCGATGCTGCGCTGATGGTTTTGCGCAGTTCGCTGGTGGTGACCTGATAATCGAGTCGGGCGCCCTCGTTCAAGCTCCAGGCGCGATTGTAAGGTGGCCACCAGGTGAACTGGTGATCGACATGATTGATCTCGCGAAACGCATCGATAAACCCGAGCTCGTTAAACACTACGTCCAACCACTGTCGCTCTTCGGGTAGGAAGCCAGAATGTTTCTGGTTTACGTACCAGTTGCTCAGATCAATGGTCTTGTGGGCGATGCTCCAAGTGCCGCAGAAGATGAACTGGCGGCGCTTGCGCAGGGTTTTGCGTAGATGGTTGAGGAAGTGCTCCATGAAATGGAATTTTTGTGACTGCGCCACGTCGTCCTTTAGGCCGGAAGGCAGTGACATCGATACGATGCTGACCTTGTCGTAGTCTGCTTGGATAAAGCGACCGTGAAAGTCGCACAGCTCAAACCCCAGTCCGGTCATGATCGCCTTGGGCGGTTTTTTGCAATAGAGCGCAACGCCACTGTAGTCGTCTTCAACGGCGTCAAAGAAATAAGCGTGATAACCGTTAGGGTGATAAAGGGCATCGTCTAGCTGATACTCTTTGGCTTGAATGTCCTGCAGGCAGAACACGTCTGCATCTTGCTCGACCATCCAGTCGAACAATCCTTTTTCTGCTGCCTGTTTAATACCTTGGACATTAAGCGTGATGACGCGCATGGGGCTACCTTGTGATTTTTGCGAGTTGCTGGGGGCGAATTGTAAATCCAATGCTGTTGAAACTGAACTGTTAGTTGCGGTGAGATGCAAAGAGGAGCTGTTTGAGCAGTGGAGTCGTAGAGGGTTGCTGGTCATCGAGGTATTATAGCGGCCTTAAATTATTACCCTGCTGTTAGATAGAGAGAAAAGCTATGCAAGATTATCAGCGTGAATTTATAGAGTTTGCCATTGAGCGCGGCGTGTTACGGTTTGGTGAATTTACGCTCAAGTCGGGTCGAGTCAGCCCCTATTTCTTTAATGCTGGGTTGTTTAATACCGGTGGCGCGCTGGCTAAACTGGGGCGCTATTACGCTGCAGCGATTGAGGCTGCGGCGATTCCGTACGATGTGATGCTTGGGCCCGCCTATAAGGGCATTCCGTTGGCCGCTACTACCAGTGTGGCATTGGCCAACGACTACGGTCGGGATGTGCCTTACGTGTTTAACCGTAAAGAAGCCAAGGATCATGGCGAAGGTGGCAATCTGGTCGGGGCTCCGCTTGAGGGGCGCGTGCTGATCATCGACGACGTCATCACTGCGGGCACCGCGATTCGTGAAGTGATGAGCTTGATCGAAACAGCCGGCGCCGAGCCTGCTGCGACCTTGATCGCGTTGGATCGGCAAGAAAAAGGCAAGGGTGAATTGTCTGCGATTCAAGAGGTTGAACGAGATTTTGGTATGCCAGTGATCAGTATTATCAGCCTTGCAGATCTGATCGACTATCTTGATCAGCAGGGTGATCGGGTAGCTGAGGTCGAGTCTATCCGGGCTTATCGGCAGTCTTACGGCATTTAACGGCTGTTTGATTAAGGGAACTTGCCGCGCTGCTAAGCCTCTTAGTGATTATCTGATGCCAAGAACTTCGAGGCCTTGATGCTTCGGTAGGAGTGGGTTATGAAAGCACTGTTATTAGTTAGCGTGGTGGCTTTAGTTATCGGCGGCTGCCAAGCGGGCGGACCGGCTGTGAACAGCGAGCCGGGTAGCTTTACGATGATTAAGGGTGAGGCCTGGAGCAATGTTCAGATCGGCGGTCAACCGCCCTCTACGACCAGTCTGGCTTGTTACTATTCTGATTGTTACGCCTCGGTCGACCCCGTCAATCTATCGGTTGAGCTGAAGCGCAAGTACCAGCTAAAAGGGACCAGTTTTGATGCGCTGGCAATGGCCGCAGGCGTGAGTCGGCAAGGCGATACGTTAACCTTGCCGGGTGATCTGGGGTGGGAGTTGTACAGCGAAGCAAGAGCGTATGAGCGCCGTTCTAATTTTCAATAATTGATTGTTTCGAATGTTTGATACATCAGGCCGTCGTTTAGCTGCTGCCTGATGTTTTGCTAATCCTTGCCCGCTATAGTTTTTCTAGCAGAATGCTGCCGACCGAATAACCCGCCCCGAACGAACTCAGAATGCCTTTGTCGCCAGCTTCCAGATCACGGCTGTGCAGGTGAAAGGCGATGATAGAGCCGGCTGAGCTAGTGTTGGCGTAGCGATCAAGAATGATCGGCATCTCATCGGGTGTTGGTTCGCGGCCAAGCAGTTTCTTGGCGGCAAATAGATTCATGGTCAGGTTGGCCTGATGCAGCCAGAATCGCTTGAAATCCGTTGCCTGCAGTGATGCCTTATCGAGATGTTCGTTGATTGAACTGGTTACCATCGGCAGCAACTCTTTGAAGACTTTACGGCCATTTTGCATAAATAGCTTGTCGCGACTATCGCGAGTTTCGGGAGCCGAGTTGTTGAGGAAACCGAAGTTGTTGCGGATGTTATTGGAGAATTTGGTTTTAAACTGAGTCCCTAGAATTCTGAACGCGTTGTCCGGGTTGGTTTCTTGTTCGGCTTCAATCACGGTCGCTGTGGCGACGTCTCCAAAGATAAAGTGACAGTCGCGGTCGCGGAAATCTAAGTGACCCGAGGTGATCTCTGGGTTGATTACCAGCGCGCAGCGCGCGTTGCCCGAGCGAATTGCATCGGCTGCGGCGCCGATACCAAAGGTGGCTGCGGAACAGGCGACGTTCATGTCGTAACCGTAACCGTCGCAGCCGAGCTGCTGCTGGATCTCGATGGCGATTGCAGGATAGGCGCGTTGTAGGTTGGAGCAGGCGACGATGACGAGATCAACATCTTCTGGTTTGCGCCCTGCATTTTCCAAGGCTTGCTGAGCCGCGGCTGCACCAATTTCGCACAATAACGATGGCTGCTCGTCAGAGCGTTCGGGCAGTCGTGGGCGCATAAACGTTGGATCTAGTATGCCTTCCTTATCCATTACGTAGCGGCTGTTGATCCCCGATGCTTTGGTGATGAACTCGCTGCTGGAGTGTTCCAGTGGCGTGACGGTACCCGCGTCGATCTGTTGTTGATGCTGGGTGTTGAAGAGGTCCACGTATTGGTTGAATGCGATAACCAGCTCGTCGTTGCTGATGCTGTGTGGAGGGGTGTAGAGGCCGCTACCGCTAATGATGACATTCATAATTAACCGCTAATCACAGAGGCGGCCACGGCCGCTGGTTGACGTTGATAAGGCTCAGAGTCTAACTTCGATGCCTTTGCTTTGCATGTAGCGCTTGGCTTCGGGGATGCTGTATTCACCGAAGTGGAAGATGCTGGCCGCCAGCACCGCATCGGCCTTGCCTTCGATCACGCCTTCAACCAGATGGTCGAGATTGCCTACGCCGCCGGAGGCGATAACCGGTACCGATACGGCTTCGGAGATGGCGCGGGTCACACCCAGGTCGTAGCCATTCTTGACCCCGTCCTGGTCCATGCTGGTTAGCAAAATTTCGCCCGCCCCCAGTGCGACCATTTTTTTAGCCCATTCGATTGCGTCGAGCCCAGTTGGCTTGCGGCCGCCGTGAGTGAAAATTTCCCAGCGATCGACTTCATCTGCTTGGCTGACTTTCTTGGCATCGATGGCTACCACGATGCACTGCGAGCCAAATCGCTCGGCGGCTTGGCGAACAAAGTCGGGGTTGAATACGGCTGCCGAGTTGATGCTGACTTTGTCGGCGCCGGCGTTGAGCATGGTGCGGATATCGTCGCAGGTGCGGATCCCGCCACCAACTGTTAGCGGAATAAATACTTGGCTGGCCATCTTCTCGACGGTGTGAACCATGGTATCGCGGTTTTCGTGGGTGGCGGTGATGTCGAGGAAGGTGATCTCGTCGGCGCCTTGTTCGTCATAACGCTTGGCGACCTCAACCGGATCGCCGGCGTCGCGGATATCGACGAATTGGACCCCTTTCACCACGCGGCCGTTTTCGACATCGAGACAGGGGATGATACGTTTCGCTAGCGCCATGGGAGCCTCTTGGTTAGTTGGACGGGCGGCCGCTCAGATTTTGCCATTCCAGTTAAGAAAATTAGTCAGCAACTGCAGGCCCGGATTTTGGCTTTTTTCTGGGTGAAATTGCACCGCAAAAACATTGTCTTGGGCCAGAGCGACATCAAACTCGACGCTGTATTCGCACTTTGCGACGACCTGCTCGGGCTGGGCTGATTTAATGTGATAGCTGTGGACGAAATAAAAGCGGCTACCGTCTTCGATACCGTTCCAGAGCGGGTGCGGCTGCTGTTGCCAGACTTGGTTCCAGCCCATGTGCGGGACTTTGAGATGGTCGCCGTTGTCATCTTTCAGGTCGGTGCCGAAAAACAATGCGTTGCCGGGGAAGTAGTCGAGACAATCGACACCGCCGTTCTCTTCGCTGTGTGCCATCAACGCCTGGATGCCGACACAGATCGCCAGAAACGGCTTACCCGATTCGATCACCTCGCGGACGATGCTGTCTACGCCTAAACGCCGAATCTCGCCCATGCAGTCGCGGATCGCTCCGACGCCGGGCAGGATCACCCGGTCGGCGCTGAGAATCGCGTCATGGTCGGCGGTGACGCGTACTTCGATGCCGGGT